>JACRCI010000119.1 GCA_016219105.1 Deltaproteobacteria bacterium
CTGCCAGAATAATTATTCTTTCTTTTTCAATCAGATATATTATTTTGTATGGAAACCTTTTGATGATATATTTTTTTGTTCCTTTATACTCCGATGAATGGACTTCCGGATTCCTTTCTATGACTCTTAAAGCTACATCAACCTGCAAAAGAAAGTCATATCCCAACCCAAACCTTTTATCTTCATACCAAGAAAACGCCTCTTTCAAGTCATTTTCGGCTTCAGGCCTGAGTATAACTTTGTATTTCATTATTTTTTAGCAACTATCCTTTTGTAAACATCTTCCCATGGAGAGCCTAAATTGGGGTTTCTATGATAAGCCTCCAATCGTTCATCAATTCTCCTTTTTTCCTCCTCTGTTAATTCGATAGCCTCCGGCTCATCAGCTACCGTATCCCAGATGTCCTCTACAAGCTGAATCCTTTCAGGTATTGACAATTTAAGGGTATCTGTTGCCGTTATCCGTTTCATGTCTTAACCTCCTGTTCTTACATTTAAATAATGCCATTGCCTAGTTTTTCCATTTGTCTCTCCTGTGTTCATGCACACAACTTATTCTTTACCTTCTTCCCACAATCTTTCTAACACCCTATGCCGAACATTCCTGATTCTCAAAGAAATTCAAGGCACCTTTTCTCCAGTCCTCATAAACGCGATTTTACCCTTTGGCGCTGCTACGCCGTATCTGCTCAATAACTCTTTTGCCTGATATTCGTGGATATTCAAATGAACCTCCTTAAGCCCAAGCCGCGGATTATCGAAGACCTGAATGCTTGAAAAGTCTCGATAGCCACGCCTTAAATCTTAGGTTATAAGTTATCCGTTAAAGACGAAAAAGTGTCAAGGGAAAAAATAGCGCGAAGCCGCGCCTCTAACCCCACTGTCTTTTTTTCACATGGTCGGGCGCGTAGGCCGGCAGGAGCATTGGCCCTTTTACCGGGTCTTTTATGCCGGCCTTCTTCAGCTCTCCGTGAAATTTCTTCACGTGTTCAAGCGTCGGGGCAGGGGTTTCGGAAAGCCCTTTCGCGCATTCGGAGGCGGCAATCCCGGCCCTCCTTCCGAACACGAGCACGTCGAGCAATGAATTCCCCATGAGGCGGTTTTTTCCATGCACCCCGCCCGTAACCTCGCCGGCCGCGAAAAAACCCTTGAGGGACGTCCCGCCGAACTCGTCTATCCTCACCCCGCCGTTCTGGTAATGCAGGGTCGGGTAGACGAGCATGGGCTCCTTGCTTATGTCTATGTTGTAGCGTTTGAACTGGATGTATTTGGCGGGAAGCTCTTTTCTGACCGTGCCCGTGCCGTGGAGCATATCTATCATGGGGGAATCGAGCCACACCCCCACCCTTGCGGTAGGCGTCACCACGCCATGGCCGGCGTCAACGCACTCCCTTATTATGCAGGCGCTCTCCACGTCCCTCGGCTCGAGCGCGAAGCAGAACTCCGTGCCTTCCGAGTTGAGTATCTGCGCCCCGAGCCCCCTCACCTTTTCGGTTATGAGGAGCCCCACGTTCTGCTCCGGATATATGGCGCCGGTCGGATGGTACTGGGTCGAGTCCATGTCCTGAAGCTCAACCCCGGCCCTGTAAGCCATCACCACCCCGTCGGCGGTCGCGCCGTAGTGGTTGGTCGTGGGGAACCCCTGTATATGGAGCCGGCCGAAACCGCCTGTGGCCATCACAACGGCCTTTGCCTTCACGACGTAGTATTCCTTTGTCTCGAGGTTGTAGAGCACCGCCCCGCAGACCGCACCGGATTTATCGGTAAGGAGCTCTACGGCCGGAGAGAACTCAAGCACCTTTATCCTGTCCGCGCGGTTACGCGCCTCGTCCCTCAAAACCCTCATTATCTCGGCGCCTGTCATATCGCCCGCGGAATGCATCCTCTTGCGCGAGGTCCCGCCTCCGTGGCGGACCTTCATCCTGCCGTCCGGGAGCTTGTCGAACATCATGCCCATCTCCTCGAGCCAGTGTATTATCAGAGGGGCGTCGTTCGTAAGCGCCGAGACCAGGGGCGGCGAGTTCGTGAAATGCCCGCCGCCTATGACGTCGAGGTAATGGAAATACGGGGAGTCGCACTCCTGGTCAGCCGCCTGCATTCCTCCCTCGGCCATGACCGTATTGGAATCTCCGTGGCGGAGTTTAGTTGACACAAGGACGTCGAGGCCGCTCGCGGCAACGGCAAGGGCCGCGGCCGTGCCCGCGCCTCCGGCACCTATGACGAGGACGTCGGTTGCGTAATCGGACGTGCCGAGGTTTATTCCATCCGGGTCAAGCATGCTCCTTGATTCGAGAAGGCGCGCGACCTCCTCCGGGAATACCCCGCCCCTGTTGGGCCCCACGCCCACACGAGCCCGGCCCTCGCTTTTGTAATCGGGGTGGTATCTCCTCAACCACTCCTCCCTCTCCTTTATGGTCAGGGACGGGAAGTGCTCGCCCCTCTTCGCCTTCTCGACGCGCGCCGGACGCGTGGACTCGACCTTTCCTATAAGCCCTTTTAATTCCTCGGTATATCCGCTCATATTCCCTCCGTTCTTGCCTCCGGCCCCTACAGGTGTTCCCTGTCCTTCGGCGTCCATGCGCCGGGCTCGGCCATGTCAGGCTCCCTCTCCCTTTCCACGTAGAGCCTTTTGACGTCCTCGGGTTTCATATCCATAAGCCCCTTGAGCATCTTCGCGTATCTTCCGGAGACGACCTCCTCCACGCGCTTTTTTAGATGCTCCGCCCTCGGAAGCACGTACTTTCCAACAAGCCTCCTTACGAACATGGCGGCCGTGAACTGGGATATCTGCGCCGGGCACCGGGAGGCACAAAGCCCGCACATGACGCAGTCAAAACTCTTTTTCGCCGCCCCCTTCAGGTCCCCCCTCTTCATGAGGGCGATATAGTCCATCACGTCTATGTCCATGGGGCAGGTCCTGGTGCACGTGCCGCACCCGATGCATTTAAAGACCTCGGGATAGAGGCTGCGGAGTTCCGCGTGCAGGTCGCCCTTCATGCCGTCGAGGTCGTAGTCCGGCCTGTTCGCCGGGAAAAACGGCAGCTGCGCTATTATCATCTCAGGCCCGACGACTGTCTGGCACGCCAGCCCGGCCCTGAGCCTGTAGTCGCCCACGAAGCGGTAATACGTCGCGCACGCCCCGCATATGCCGCCCCGGCAGCCGCACCCTCTTACGTACTGATAACCGGCGTATTCGACCGCCTTCATCACAGTGAGGGTCTCGGGCACCCGGTATTGCCTGCCCATTATGTAAATGGTTATCATCTTCGCGCCCTCGGGCGGGATGGTCCTGTCGCCGGTTAAGAGCGGTTGTACGGGTTTTTTATCCGTGGCCATAAGAACTCCTTTTAAAAATCATTATACATCCTTTTTATCTCGGCCGCGGTATAGACCGGCCCTTCCTTGCATATATATACGTCGCCGACGTTGCACCGGCCGCATTTGCCCACGCCGCACTTCATCCTGTTTTCGAGCGTGGTATATACGCTTGAGCCGTCGAAGCCAAGTTTCTCAAGCGCCTTGAGGGAAAACTTTATCATGACCGGAGGGCCGCATATGACCGCGACCGTGTTTTCCGCCCTGAGAGCCGTCTCCTCGAGCACGGCCGGGACAAAGCCGACCCTGCCCTTCCATTCAGGGGTCTCGCCGCCCGGGTCAACGGTCTGGACGAGGAAGACGTCTCCCCTTTCGTCCCAGTGCTTCAACTCGTTTTTGTAGACAAGGTCCTCAACGGTCTTCGCGCCATACACCACCGTTATCTCGCCGTAGTCCTCGCGCCTGTCGAGGCACGTCCATACAACCGACCTCACGGGCGCAATCCCTATGCCTCCGGCGATAAAGACCAGGTTCTTGCCCTTCCACTCCTCCACCGGGAAGAAGTTGCCGTAAGGCCCCCTGAAGCCCACGGTATCGCCGACGTTGAGCATGGAAAGGGCTCCCGTGACCCTTCCGGTCTTCCTGAACGTGCACTGTATGTAGCCCTTGCGCGTCTGAGGGGAGGCGATGCAGAAGGTGCTCTCGCCCGAGCCAAAGGCCGAAAACAGGCCGAACTGGCCTGTTTTGAAATCAAAGGACTCCCTGAGGCGCGGGTCCTTGAACACCAGCCTGAGCGTTCTTACCTCAGGGGCCTCCTCGTATATGTCCTTAATGGCCGCGAGATATGGAAGATATATGTTATTCATGACAAAACCGTTATTTGCGTCGCGGCATACCTTGATGTTCACGCTCAAAAATCGCCCGCGACCCATTGCTTCGCAATGTGTGCCCGAGGCGGAGCAAGGCTCGAAGAACTCCGCCATTGATGGCGGAGTTCTTCGACGGTGAGGAAATTGTCATTTATATAGCCCGCCTTGACCCGCCGCTAAAGCGGCGGGAGCGCGGCGGGCATTCCGTTCAAGCGAGGCATACTTTGCAGTATGTTGAGCGCAGAAGCCGCAGCGACAACAAAGCAGACGGGCATTTTTCAGCGTGAACAGGACAACTCCTCCATCACCTCGGTTATATCCAGCCTCACCGGGCAGACCCTTATGCACCTGCCGCAGCCAACGCACCCCTTTGACGAAAACTTTTCGGGATAAAAATTGAACTTGCACATGAAGCGGTTCCTCCACCTCTTATACTGGGTGTCCCGGGGGTTGTGGCCGCTTGCGTGCAGGGTGAAGGTGTCGAACTGGCATGCGTCCCAGTTCTTCCTCCTCTCGCCCGCGGCGTAGTTGCCCTCGTCAACCATGTCGAAACAATGACACGTGGGGCACGCAAACGTGCACGCCCCGCAGCCTATGCACTTCCTTGCGAGTTCGGCCCACACGGGCTCGTCGTAATGGCCTTTGTCCTTAAGCCGTTCGCTTATCCTTCCGAGGTTTATCCCTTCAAGACGTTCCGGCGTAAATATCTCCTTTATCTTCCCGGAAACCCTGTCCTCAAAGACATCGCGGCGCTTATCAACAAAGGCCCTGCCCTTTCCGGTTATCGCCTCGGCGATAAAATCCCCTTCGGCGGTCTCTTTAAGGAGTATATCGCTCCCCTCGGAGCCGTCCGGCTTAAGCCCGACCGCGGTGCAGAAACACGCCTCGTCCCCGCGCGTGCAGGCAATGGTGATTACAACCGAGGCGTCCTGCCTCCCGGTGTAGAACTCGTCTACGAAGTCCCACGTAAAAACGCTCCTGAGGGCCGCTGTGGCCGCGGCGTCGCATGGCCTTGCGCCGAATATCACCATCTGGTCAGGCACCGAAACCCGTACCTCCTCGAGTTCGACCCCTTCCCTTGTGACAATAAAACGCGCGACCGGCTCGGTCTGCGGGAACATGAACTCCTTAAACGAGTTGCGCGGGACGATGTAATCGAATTCCACCTCCGAGGCGTCTAAAACCGGCCCGTAGGCTACCTGGCGCGCCATGAGTTTCGGCGCGACAAACACCCCGCCTTTTTTCACCACCCCGTCAACGAGCGTCCCTATTTTTTCTTTTTTAAGAAGTTTTTTCCCCATACGTCTGCCTTTACTTTATGAAGTCCTCTTTGTCATCCGGGCTGAAAACTATCATCGGCGGATGCTCGTTCGGGTCATAGCCAGAACGGTAGTTGAAGGCGTCTTTCACGACGAGGCACATCTTCTGGTTTATGACGTTAAGCGGGATGTTCACCGGGCACGCCCTCTCGCACTCCCCGCAGAAGGTGCACCTGCCCACAAGGTGCATGGCCCTCGTCAGGTTCCAGGACAGGTTCCCTCTCGGATGGGCCGAGGTCTCGATCCACTGGGGCATGTTCTTCTCCGTGATGCACCTCTCGCAGTAGCACAGGCTGCAGACCTGCCTGCAGGCGTAGCACTTGATGCATCTCGAAAAATGCGCCGTCCAGAAATCCCATCTCCCGGACGGGTTCATCCCGTCAACCTCTTTTATCTTATCGAAGACCATGCCCGAAGGCGCCTCGGGCTGGGCGAAGTTTGTCCTTTCGCCTATCACGAAATCAGTTATGTGCGGGTTCTGGACGTCGCAGTTATGGCACTTGGTCGGCATAATCTCGGGCTTGAGTCCCCCTTTCCACAGCTCCTGGCGGTAGACAACGCCGTCGCACACCATGCCTATTATGAAAACGTCCTCCCTCTTTAACTGTCCCTCGGATATCAGGACCGCGATGTTCTTTATGTCGCATCCCTTTGCCACAACGGCCGGACGACCGAGGGCCTGTATGTCCTTGAACTTCCTCGTCAGGTAGACCGAGAGGTTGTTGACGCAAAGCGGGTTGAAAACGAGTGTATCCGCGTCCTCGGGCCTTGTTATGAAGACGGGCGTCGTCCGGGTCTTCCCGCGGTTCAAGCCGTAGCCTATGACGACCTTGACCGTGCCCGAGGTGAGGAGTTCCTTCGCCTTTTGCCGTAAAATATTTTCCATCGCCCTACTTAAGCCCCTGATACTGCGCAAACGGCCCGAGCTCTTTGACCGTGCCGATTATGCCGTTTATGAGGTCAACCCACTTTATGGCCTCGGACGCCGAGACCCACGAAAAC
The DNA here is from genome assembly GCA_016219105.1 of Deltaproteobacteria bacterium. Classification (GTDB taxonomy): domain Bacteria; phylum Desulfobacterota; class GWC2-55-46; order GWC2-55-46; family DRQE01; genus JACRCI01. The sequence continues at coordinate 6,506 of JACRCI010000119.1, forward strand.
TCGAGCCTTCTCATGTCAATCCCTGTAAACTCCATGAGGCTTTTAAACGCGACCCACCTGCGCCTGGCGTGGTAGTTGCCCGTGGTGTAATGGCAGTCGCCGGGGTGGCATCCAGACACGAGCACCCCGTCCGCGCCGTTCTCGAACGCCTTGATTATGAAGAGCGGGTCTATCCTCCCGGTGCACGGGAGCTTTATTATCCTGACGTTGGGCCTGTACTCCATGCGGCTTGTGCCCGCGAGGTCGGCCCCGGCGTACGTGCACCAGTTGCAGACAAAGGCCATTATCTTTGGCTCAAAGGCGGTTACCGGTTGACGGTTATCGGTTATCGGTAAATTTTCTTCCATATCAATATCCTCATTTTGAAACCTGACTTAATTTTTCAAGCAATGTAGGATGGGTGAAGCTCACCCATCAAAACATTTTATGTTGGGTCTGCTGCGCTTGACCCAAGACGGTATCTACGAGGCTATTTCACCCTCTTCGGTCATTTTCAAGATACCTTCAAATCTTCCCCTCCAATAACTTTTCTCTTATCTCTTTTTCTTTATCCGTCAAAAAGAGTCTGTTAAACTCGTTAATATCCTCCAACCAGTTCAGTTTATCTTCCGTAGAAAGTTTCATATATTCAAGGATTTTGTCATCTTCCAATACATACGAGAACCCTTTACTCATTTTCTGCCTCCATATAGCGTTTTGCCTTTTTCAGCATTTCAATATCGCTCAAATCCTGACTTCTGCCGCTAAATTCCTTCATCTTTACAATATCGTCAATTGAGGCAATATAAATTTCAATCCCCTCGGCTTTTTTAATTACCTTATTGTTAAAAGATGCCTCAAAATCAAGTGGATGAACAAGGACAACATCCACTACTTTATAATTTTGCCTTCTATGATAAAAACTGAAGGCTTTTAAATTCTTATTTTTTATCCACCCCTTCAATATATCAGGGCTTGCCATGTCATCCGGATTAACCGGCAATCTTGGAATATAATCTAATCCTTTAAGAATCTTGTTGAGTTTTCTAATATTGTCAGGGGTGATAGAAACAATAATATCAATATCCTGCGTTACCCTCGGCACACCGTAAAGGTTTACAGCCAAACCGCCGACAATAAGATATTTTACTTGATGGCGGTATAACTGCTCTAACAAGTCAACGTAGAACATCTTCTCACCTGTTCAAAAGGCGTTTATCGCCGCAAACACCTGCTCGTCGGTATACCCCGCAAGGTCTATGGCCTTGCTCCTGCACGCGGCAACGCACACCCCGCACCCCTGGCACACGCCCTCGTTGACTTTAGCGTGCCACGCCGTAACCTCTCCTTTTCTGTTCTTTACGCCGGACTTCTCTATCGCCGAATAAGGACACGCTGTTACGCAGTCCCAGCAGGCGTTGCACACGCGCGTATTGACGGCCGCCACGATGGGTTCCCTGGCCATCTCGTCGGCCGAAAAGAGCGCGAGCACCTTGCCCGCGGCCGCGCTGCCCATGGAGACCGACTCCGGTATGTCCATCGGCCCCATGCAGGCGCCCGCGAGGTATACCCCGGCGGTCGTTGTCTCGACGGGCTTCAATTTCGGATGGTACTCGTTGTAAAACCCGTACCTGTCGTAGCCTATGCCGAGGGTTTGCGCAACCGTGTCCGCGCCCTTCCTCGACACCATGGCGGTCGCCAGGACCACCATGTCCGCCTCTATCTCCACCTGTGAGCCGCTGAGCGTGTCCGCGCCCTGGACAACGACCCTGCCGTCCTTTTCATAGAGCCTCGACACCCTTCCCCTCAGATACACGGCCCCGTCGTGCTCGATGGCCCTGCGGACGAACTCCTCGTAGCGTTTCCCTCCGGAGCGTATGTCCATGTAGAAGACATAGGCCTGACCGCCGCGCACCTTGTGCCGGTAGAGCATGGTGTGCTTCGCGGTATACATGCAGCACACCTTTGAGCAGTAGCTCACCCCCTTTGCCTCGTCCCTCGACCCCACGCACTGTATGAAAACGATCGTCTCCGGGGTCTTGCCGTCCGATGGCCTCTTTATCTCGCCTCCCGTGGGGCCGGATGCGGACGCGAGCCTTTCAAACTGCATGCCGCTTATCACATCCTGTATCCTGCCGCTTCCGTATTCGCCGAACCTCTCGTTCGGCATGAGCGTATATCCCGTAGAAACGACGACGGCCCCGACCTTTTCTTCGACTATCCTGTCCTTCTGTTTGAAATCTATCGCCTTGGGCCCGCACACTATCGCGCACGCGCCGCATTTGTCCTTCTGTATCTTGGGGCAGTTTACAGCGTCTATCACGGGTATGTTCGGCACTGCCTGCGGAAACGGCGTGTATATGACCTTCCTCCTCGTAAGCCCCATCTCGAATTCGCTCCCGGCCTTGAACGGGCATTTCTCGATGCACTCGCCGCACCCTGTGCACAGGTCCTCGTCAACGTACTTGGCCTTCCTCCTTATCCGGACCGTGAAGTTGCCTATGTAGCCGTCCACCTTTTCGACCTCGGAATAGGTGTATATGGTAATCCTCTCGTTGAGTTCGGCCTCGACCATCTTGGGCGTCAGTATGCACTGGGAGCAGTCCATGGTGGGGAATGTCTCGGACAGCCGGGCCATGTTGCCGCCTATCGAAGGCTCCCTTTCAACGAGTATCACCTCCCTGCCTCCGTCGGCTATATCCAGCGCGGCCTGTATGCCGGCGATGCCCCCTCCCACGACAAGCGCCCTTTTGGTGACCGGGATGTTTATTTTTTTAAGGGGCCTGTTCTTCTTGAGCCTCTCTATGGTCATCCTCGTAAGGTCTATCGTCTTCGCGGTGCCGGTCTTTTTGGTCGCGTCGTGATGCACCCACGAGCACTGCTCGCGGATGTTCGTGATCTCGCATTTATACGGGTTAAGGCCCGCGGCCTCGGCGGCCTTCCTGAAGGTCTTCTCGTGCATGTGCGGGGAGCACGCGGACACCACTACGCCGTCGAGCTTGTGCTCCTTTATGGCCTCCTTGAACATCTCCTGTCCCGGGGAAGAGCACATGAACTTATAGTTGCAGGAAAAAACCACGCCCGAAAGGTTTTTCATCTCCCCGGCGACCTTCTTCGTGTCAACCGTTCCCTCTATGTTGTTGCCGCACTGGCAGACGAATACGCCTATCCTCGGCATACTACACCCCCTTCGCCTTCAAAAGCGGTCTTACGTCGTAGAGGTTTTTTTCAAGCCCGAGCATCTCCTCGGCCTGGCCCAGGGCAAACCCCAGGAGCTGCGTGAAATAGACTATCGGCATCTCCCTGTACCCGGGCCTTGCTTGAACGGCCATGGCCTGACTCTTCTCAAGGTTATACTGGCACAGGGGACAGCTCGTAACAATGACCTCGGCCCCCCTCCCCGCGGCCGACTGCATGACGTTGCCAGAGAGTCTTTCGACGACGTCCGGCCTTGTCATTGAAAGATGAGCGCCGCAGCATTCGACCCTGTCCGGGAAATCCACGCCTTCGCAGCCTAGGGCGCTCAAAAGGTCCTCCATCACGGCCGGGGCCTCGTGGTTGTCCATACCCATGTCCTTAAACGGCCGAAGCAACATGCACCCGTAGTAGGCCGCGGCCCTAATCCCCTTGAGCGGCCTTCTCACGGCCTTCTTGACGTTCTCGAAACCGACGCTGTCCCTCAGTACCTCGAGAAAATGCGCCACGAGGAGGCTCCCGTCGTAATCCTCCTCTATGAAGCCGGTGACTATGGCCCGCCTTTCCTTATCGTCCTTTAAAACCCTGTTTGTCCGCTTCAGCACGTTGTAGCAGACCGAGCAAAGGGTCGTAACGCTCTCGCCCGCCTTCCTCGCGTTTGAAAGGACCTTTGCCGGAGCGGCAAGCCCCATCATGTTATCCGGGGTCAGCGGGAACGACGCCCCGCAGCAGTTCCAGTCCTTAAGCTCCTCCATCTCGACGCCGAGCGTGAGCGCGGACTCCCGGGCCGAGATATCAAAGCCCTTCGCGACCGTATTCAACGTGCAGCCGGGGTAATAGGATATCTTCATAAAGACCGTTCAGGCCATACCGCCGTTTATTCCCATAAACGCTAACTCACAAGCTTCCTGAAGCCGCATACTATCGCCTGCTGCGGGGCGTTCTTTAAAAACTCCGCGGGCACGTCCATTATCGGCCTGTGGTCAATGCCGCTCCTTAACCGCATCTGCCTTAACGCCTCAAAGAGGTTCGCGGCGCTTACACCCTTGGGGCACCTCGAATAACACTGCAGACACCCCAGGCAGAGCCACATCGCATCACCCCCCATCACATCATCCGCCTTCCCGAGCTGCAGAAGCCTTATCATCCGGGTCGGGGGCGTATCCATGGCGTATGAGACCGGGCATCCGGCCGAACAGTTGCCGCACTGGTAGCACTTTTTAAGGTCCTCGCCGCTTACGCGCTCTATCTGCCGGATAAGCGCGCTTTCGATGTCTTTTTTTTCGAGTTTTATCTGCATACCCATCTCCCGATGAAGGGGGAATGACTCACGGTCTTTTATATCTCTCAACCCCTGTCTTGAAAAGGTCTTTGCCGTGGACGTCGTTCACGACAATCGCCGGGAAATCCTCAACATCGAGCCTGCGTACGGCCTCTGGTCCGAGGTCATCGTAAGCTATGACCTCGGCCTTTTTAATGGCCTTCCTGATGAGCGCGGCCGCGCCTCCGACGGCGGCCATGTAAACGGCCCCGTGTTTTTTCATTGCCTCGACGACCTCGGCGCCCCTCTGGCCCTTGCCGATTGTGGCCTTAAGGCCGAGCGCGAGAAGCCTCGGGGTGTATGCGTCCATCCTGCCGCTGGTCGTGGGCCCGGCCGAGCCTATGACCTCGCCCGGACGCGCCGGGGTCGGGCCGACGTAGTAGATAATCTGCCCCTTTACGTCAAATGGAAGTTTCTCGCCCCTGTCGAGGAGTTCAATAAACCGTTTGTGCGCGGCATCCCTTGCGGTATAGAGGACCCCGGTTATCAAGACCTTATCGCCTACCTTAAGCCTTTCGATGTCTTTATCGCCAAGCGGCGTCGTTATTTTTACCGGCTGTGTCATGCTAAATCACCGCCTCCTTATGCCTGTCCGCGTGACACTGAATATTGACGGCCACCGGAAGGCTCGCGATATGGCACGGGAAGGTCTCTATGTGCACCGAAAGGGCCGTAACCCTGCCGCCGAAACCCATCGGCCCTATGCCGAGGGAATTTATGCTGTCGAGCAGTTCCTTTTCGATCGCGCCGGCTTCCATGTCCGGGTTGGGCTCTCCCACCGGCCTCAAAAGCGCCTCCTTCGCGAGCATGGCCGCCTTCTCGAAATCCCCGCCTATGCCCACGCCGACGATTATTGGCGGACAGGGGTTGCCGCCCGCCTCCCTCACCGTATCAACGACAAAGTTTTTAACGCCAATAATCCCCTCGGCCGGCTTGAGCATCTTAAGCCTGCTCATGTTCTCGCTCCCAGCGCCTTTCGGGGCAAACCGTATCCTGAGCCTGTCACCTTCCGTAATCCTTGTGTGTATCACGGCCGGGGTATTGTCCCCGGTATTTTTCCTCGTGATGGGATGGCAGACGGACTTCCTTAAATACCCTTCCGTATATCCCCGTCTTACCCCTTCGTTTATAGCGTCCTCGAGAGAGCCGGCGACGACCGCGTCCCTTCCGACGTCCACGAAGAATACCGCCACGCCGGTATCCTGACACATGGGGACGACCTCGGAGGAGGCTATCTCGAAGTTTTCAACAATCTGTCCGAGGACGTCTTTGCCGAGGGGGGACTCTTCCCTCAAAAAGGCCGCCTTGAGCGCGCCGGCAACGTCCGGGGGAAGCCTGCACGCGGCGGATATGCAGAGTTCCCTCACCCTCTCCGTAATCTCGGATGTTGAAATGGTTCTCAAACTTGCCGCTCCTTCTTTTGCCGACGGTTTGCGTGGAAGTTAAGGAAACTCTGATTAATTCCCAGTCCCGTCATTGCGAGCGTAGCGAAGCAATCTCGTCCTATAGGCAAATCAGTAAGTTACGAGATTGCTTCGCCGCAAAAACGCGGCTCGCAATGACAAAAAGAAAATTAATCAGACCTTCCTTAAAATTTAAGCTCCGCCGCCAGCTTCTTTATGGCCGCAACCGAGTTGTCGAACGCCTTCCTCTCTTCCGTATCAAGATCTATCTCTATAATCTCCTCGACGCCGCGTTCACCGAGCCTTACCGGCACGCCAACGAACACGCCGTCAAGCCCGTATCTGCCCTTACAGTACGCTGCGCAGGGGATTATGCGCTTTTTGTCCCGTATGATAGCCTCGGCCATCTCGGCCACGCACGCCGAGGGCGCGTAAAACGCGCTCCCTGTCTTCAGAAGGCTCACAATCTCCCCTCCGGCCTTCTTCGTCCTTTCCATGACCGCGTCCACCTTTCCCGGGCTTAAAAGCCTCTCTACGGGGATGCCCGATACGGTGGTATATCTTCTCAAGGGGACCATCTCGTCGCCGTGGCCTCCTATGACCATGGCCTGCACGTCCTCGACCGAAACCCCGAGTTCCATGGCCACAAATGCCCTCAACCTCGCGGAATCGAGCGCGCCCGCCATTCCCACGATCCTTTCAGGCGGCAGCCCGCTTATCTTCCACGCGGCATGCACCATCACGTCAAGCGGGTTTGTAACGACCATAAGAAGCGCCTGCGGGCAGTGCATGACCACCTGCTCAACGACGCTCTTTACTATGGCGGCGTTTTTGCCGATAAGGTCGCTGCGGGTCATGCCGGGCTTGCGCGGCAGGCCGGCCGTGATGATGACGAGGTCCGAGGCCGCAAGGTCGCCGTAATCGCTCGAACCCCTTACGCTTACGTCAAAACCCTCGACCGGCGCGGCCTCCATGATGTCCAGGGCCTTGCCCTCGGCCATGCCCTCCACTATATCTATGAGCATTACGTCCGAGATCTCCTTGAGGGCCAGCCACAGGGCGGCATGCGACCCCACGTGTCCCGCGCCGACTATTGACACTTTTTTTCGAGCCATTCCGCCTCCTTGGGGTTTAATGGAAAATGCACGCTCCGGCCCAAACAATGCCTTTTATTGACAAAAAATCACATCCATGCGCGCGCCCCGCGCATAAGCCGGCATGTGACGCAAAAGACCTGTTCTTATTGTATACTGTATACATAAAATTTTTCACTGTCAAGCGAAATATTGCCGGAATATCCAGGGCGGCAAGGCCATAGATTTCGCTTGACACAAACCCTGCCCTCTGTTAGTTTTACATGTCTGGGCGGGGCAAAACCGCGGCAACAATAAACGCCTAAAAAGTCTTATCACGGAGGGTTTCCTGTCCATGAAAAAACGCTATCTCCTTGCTCCCGGACCCACGCCTGTGCCGGAAAGGGCGCTTCTTTCGATGGCCCAGCCCATCATACACCACAGGACTCCCCAGTTTTCCGAGGTTTTCAGGGAGGCCGCGGAACTCCTTAAATACGTATTCCAGACAAAGGAGGACGTGCTCATACTCGCATCAAGCGGCACGGGCGCGATGGAGGGCTCCATAGTAAACCTCTTCTCGCCCGGGGACGAGGTCATAGCCGTAAACGGAGGCAAATTCGGCGAGAGGTGGGGCAAGATCGGCGAGGCCTACGGATTGAAGGTCCACTGGGTCAAGGTGGAATGGGGAAAGGCGGTCAACCCGGCGGTCATAAAAGAAATACTCGACAAAAACCCCGCGATAAAAGGCGTTCTTTCTCAGGCGAGCGAGACCTCGACCACGGTCCAGCACCCGGTAAAAGAACTCGCCGAAATCACGAGGACCAGGGAGTGCCTCCTCATAGTTGACGGGATAACCGCGGTCGGGGTCACGGACATCCCCATGGACGCCTGGGGTATAGACGTGCTTATCTCCGGAAGCCAGAAGGCGTTCATGCTCCCCCCGGGGCTTGCCTTCGTCGCCCTGAGCGAAAGGGCGTGGAAATACGCCGACAAGGCGAAATGCCCGCGCTTTTACTTTGACTTCAAGAAAGAAAGAAAAAACCTCGCCAAGCAGACAACGGCCTATACCCCGGCCGTCTCCCTCATAACCGGCTTGAAGGAGGTGCTTCTGATGATAAAGGAAGAGGGGCTGGAAAACGTGTTCGCCCGGCACGAGCGGCTCGCCAGGGCCGCCAGAGCGTCAATGGAGGCGCTGGGGCTTAAGCTCCTTGCGCCGCAAAGCCCGTCCTTCGCCGCGACCGGCGTATACCTGCCGGACGGGCTGGACGGAAAGAAGTTCGTAAAATACATCCGGGATGAACTCGGGGTGACTCTGGCCGGAGGGCAGGACCATCTGGAGGGCAGGATAATCAGGATCGCGCACCTGGGCTACATAGACACATTTGACATGATAACCGCGGTGGCCTCGATAGAGATGGCGCTGAATAAATTCGGCCGGAAGGTCGCCCTCGGCAGCGGTGTCGGCGCGGCCGAGGAATGTCTCCTCGGCGGCTACAAATAACCGCCTGGAAAAATATCGTATATCGAACGGAGATAAAGACATGAAAGTGCTTATAAGCGACAGCCTCTCGGACGCGGCTGTCGAGATATTCAAGAAAACACCCGGGATAGAATGCGACGTTGACCCGAAGATAACCCCGGACGACCTCAAAAAGAGGATAAAGGACTATCACGGGCTGGCGGTAAGGAGCAGGACCAAGGTCACCTCCGACGTCATCGCGGCCGCGGAAAACCTGAAGGTCATCGGCAGGGCCGGCACCGGCGTTGACAACATAGACGTCCCGGCCGCCACAAAAAAGGGCGTCATCGTGATGAACACCCCGGGCGGCAACACCATAACGACGGCCGAGCACGCAATCGCAATGATGCTGGCGCTTGCGCGCAACATCCCGCAGGCCACGGCCTCCATGAAAAGGGGCGAGTGGGAGAAGAAAAAATTCGAGGGCACGGAGATAACCGACAAGACCCTCGGGATCCTCGGCGTGGGCAACATCGGCTCGGTCGTGGCCTCGAGGGCCCAGGGGCTTAAAATGAACGTCATGGCCTATGACCCCTACATATCCGGGGAGGCCGCGGATAAGCTCGGCATAACCCTCGTAACGCTCGATGAGCTTTACGCAAAAAGCGATTTCATCTCCATACACGTCCCGCTGACCAACGAAACCCGCAATATCGTCAATAAAGACGCCTTCAAGAAGATGCGAAAGGGGATAAAGCTCATAAACTGCGCAAGGGGAGGGATAGTAAACGAAAAAGACCTGTATGACGCCATAAAGGCCGCCGTAGTCTCCGGCGCGGCCCTCGACGTATTCGCCGAGGAACCGACGCCCAGGGATAACCCGCTCCTTTCATGCGAGGAAGTGATATTGACCCCCCACCTCGGCGCGTCAACCTTCGAGGCGCAGGAAAAGGTCGCCGCCGCGATAGCCGAGCAGATGGCCGACTACCTGACGAAGGGGAGCATCAGGAACGCCGTAAACGTGCCGAGCATACCGGCGGAACTCCTGTCGGTGCTGGGGCCGTATATAAGGCTCGGAGAGAAGCTCGGAAGTTTCCAGGGCCAGTGCCTCGCCGGCGGAATAGAGGAGATTTCAATCGAATACTCCGGGGACGTTGTAAGCTACGACATAACCCCGATAACCATCGCCTGCATAAAGGGGGTGCTCGACCGCGTGATGGACCAATACGTGAACTTCGTAAACGCCCCATACGTCGCGAAGGAAAGAGGGATAAAGGTGGTTGAGATAAAAAGCTCGAGGCCCATAGACTTCGCGAGCTCCATAGCCATAAAGGTCAGGACCGGGGAAGGCGAACATCTGGTCGAGGGGGCGCTTTTCGGCAAGACCGAGCCGAGGATAGTCAAGATAGACAAATTCTTCCTCGACGCCGTGCCGGACGGATACCTCCTCGTGCTGCATAACGAAGACAAACCCGGCGTCATAGGAAGGGTCGGCACGCTCCTCGCCGAAGGCGGCATAAACATCGCGAGGCTGCACCTCGGAAGGGAAAAGGCCGGCGCAGAGGCCGTGAGCGTCTGGAATATAGACACCCCGGTTTCAAAAGGGCTTACAAAAAAGATACTCGAACTTCCCCACATGATATCCGCCAGGATGGTGGAGCTGTAACCGTCGAGGACGGCTGGTTGGCCGGCAGGGCCGGCGAGGACGGCTGGATGAAAAACGGTACCCCCCATGCGGTAACCCAATGAAGACCTCTCCCCCGATATCCCTGCCCCAGGGCGTAAGGGACATACTGCCTGATGAGGCCGAAAAAATAGCCCGCGTGGAATCGGCCATCCTGTCCACGTTCAGGAAATACGGCTTTAAAAGGGTCGTAACGCCGCTGTTGGAGTACGTGGATGTGCTCTCGCGCGGCATGGGGGCTGAACTCAAGGCCAATATCCTTAAGTTCATTGACCCGTCCACCGGCATGGTCATGGCAATAAGGCCGGACATTACCCCCCAGATAGCGCGTCTCGTTTCAATGAGGATGAGGGATTTTCCACTCCCCCTGAAACTGTGCTATAACGAGAGCGTATTCCGTTACCGGCGGGAGGAAAAGCACGCGTCGAAGGAGATACTGCATATAGGGGCCGAGTATATTTCAAAAGAGGCCTCGCCCGCCATAGACGCCGAGATGATAATAATGGCGGCGGAGGCCCTCAAAAAAACCGGCCTCAGGGACTTCAAGATAGACATCGGGGACGTGGGGTTTGTGAAGAGAACGTTTTCAAGGCTTACGGTTGACGAGGAGCGGAAAAAAAGCATAAAAGACGCGGTCGCGAAAAAGGATAACCCGGGGCTCGAGGCCATCCTCAAAGACCTCGGAGGCAGGGTGAAAAGCCGGGATAAAAAACTCCTTCTCGCGCTCACCACCTTTTACGGCGAAAAGGAGGTCGTAAAAAAGGCCATGGCCCTCTCAAGCGACGCGGGGGCGAAAAAGCAGCTCGAATACCTGAGAAAGGTGCTTGATATAATCGGCCGGAAGGGTTACATGGGTTCTATCACCGTTGACCTCGGGGAGGTGCGGAGCCTCGACTACTATACGGGCATAATATTCGAGGGTTTTGCCGGGGACATCGGCAAGACCATACTCGGCGGCGGCAGGTATGACACCCTCCTCGGAAAATACGGCTACCCCGCGGGCGCGACCGGCTTCGCCATTAATACCGAAAACATGGTCTCGGCCCTTGAACGGAATGCCCGCCTTGACCCGCCGCTTTAGCGGCGCGGGGTACCCATCCAAAGGATGGGTCGGGCGGGCTATATAAATGACAATTTCCTCACCGTCGAAGAATCTCCGCCATTGATGGCGGAGTTCTTCAAGGCAGGGTCTGAGTTCTCCCGGCTTATAAAAGGGCGCTGAAAAAGGCGATCTTCCGGTGTCATTGCGGGGAGCGCGGCTCCGAAGCAATCTCGTTTTTATTCGCAATGACGACTATTCGGGTTTTTCAGCGGCCTGATGGGAAAAGGAAACATGCGGCATGGGTAAGGCGGTTGTGGTCGTCGGCGCCCAGTGGGGCGACGAGGGCAAGGGAAAGATAGTTGACATCCTCACCGGGTACGCGGACGTGGTGGTACGCTATCAGGGGGGTAATAACGCCGGCCATACCGTGCTGGTGGGTACCGACAAGATTATCCTGCACCTCATCCCGTCCGGCATACTCCACCCTGGCAAACACTGCGTCATAGGAAACGGGGTCGTGGTGGACCCCGCGGTCCTGCTCGAGGAGATAAGGATGCTCAGGTCGAGGGGGCTTTTCCGCGACTCGGACCTGCTCATAAGCAAGGACGCCCACCTCATAATGCCGTACCATAAAAGACTCGACACCGCGAAGGAACATCTGAGGGGAACCCACAGGATAGGGACGACCGGCAGGGGCATAGGGCCGGCGTACGAGGATAAGGTCGCAAGGTGCGGGATACGGTGCGGGGATCTTCTGATGGAGGAGGAGTTCAGGGAAAAGCTCAAAATGAACCTCCTCGAGAAAAACCATTATCTCACCACCACGTTCCATGACCAGGGGTTTGAAACGCACGACGTATACAACGAATACATGAACCACGCGCAGGAGATCGGCCGTTACATAACCGATACGTCCGCCTTTCTGGACGACGCGATAAAGAGGAAAAAATCGGTCCTGTTCGAAGGGGCGCAGGGGACGCTCCTGGACGTGGACCACGGCACCTACCCGTATGTCACCTCCAGCAACACCGTGGCCGGCCAGGCCACGACCGGCACGGGCATAGGCCCAACGAGGATAGATACGGTCATAGGGGTCACCAAGGCCTACGCGACACGGGTCGGGGAAGGCCCGTTCCCCACGGAGCTTGCGGCCAAAGAAGGCGCCGCGCTCAGGGAGGCCGGGGGCGAATACGGGGCGACTACCGGCAGGCCGCGCAGATGCGGGTGGCTGGACTCCGTGGGGCTTAGATTTTCCGCGCGGGTCAACGGCCTTGACGGACTGGTTCTGACGAAACTCGACGTGCTTGACAACCTCCCTGAAATAAGGGTATGCACGGCTTATAAATACAAAGGGAAACCGGTCCATGATTTCCCGGCCGATGCCGGGGTGCTTTCAAGGTGCGCGCCTGTCTATGAAACCCTCAATGGGTGGTTGAGCCCCACGCGGGGCGTCAAGGACTTTAAAGACCTGCCGGAAAACGCCCGGCTCTACATAAAACGGATAGAGGAGCTTACGGGCGTCGAGGTTGTAATCGTATCCGTGGGCGCCGAGAGGAAAGAGGCGATAATCATCAAAAACCCGTTCAGGTGAACGGAATGCTCGCCGTTGACTTGAACCGCCGGATTGTGGTATACATCGGAGGTGATTTACCGGCGGGCCGTCATAGACGGCTGGCGGGCCGCTTGCTTTACACGGTTTGGGCCGTCAGGGACGGCGTAAGGGCCGGGCTGTATGGACAAGAACGGAGACTTGAAAGGGCTTCTCTTTCTTGCCTCCATCGGCACAACGATGGTGGCCTCGGTCCTCATAGGGCTCGCAATCGGCATCTATCTGGACAGATTGCTTTCCACCAAACCATGGCTTACGGTGATATTCATACTCTTCGGCGCAGCCGCGGGATTCAAAAGCACCTACGACACAATAAAAAGATATGCTCTTAAAATCCGTTAGCATGAATACGGCCGCATCCAGCCTTTCGTCGGTTACATTAAAGGTCGGCCTTGCCAACCTCGTCATCTGGCTTGTGGGGTTCGCGGCGTGCGTGACCATAGGCCTGTGGGTCGCGTTTTCATTCACGGCGGGGCTCGTAACCGGCATCCTCAACCTCTACCTTTACCTCAGGATGGTAAGAAAGGGCATATCCATGCCCATCGAATCGGTGGCCGGATTCATAGGGGGCGTATACTTCGTAAAATTTCTCCTTATAATAACCATCCTCGCGCTTTTCATATGGAAGCTTAAACTGACCCCCTGGGCGCTGCTCCTCGGATTTGTCGGAACGATAATGACAACGATAGTGACACTGGTGTTTATCTCGAGAGGGGAAACGATATAGCCATGCACGACATTATCCTGCCAACATTCGGCCTTGGGGCGCACACGGCGATTACGCTGTATCTGAGTTTCTCCCTCGTCGTTTTCGCCTTTGCCATAAAAGACAGGCTTAGGCTCATCCCCGGAAAGGTTCAGAGCATCGTCGAGATAATCATCGAGATGTTTCTGGACCAGTGCAACGACATAATAGGGCACCACGGCGTAAAATTCGTGCCCTTCATCGTGACGTTTTTCATATTCATCCTGCTGTCCAATGCGCTCGGCTTTGTGCCGGGCCTTATGCCGCCGACAGCCAACCTCAATACAACCGCCGGCCTCGCGCTCGCCGGATTTATCGCGACACATATAATAGGCTTCAGGGAGGGCGGGATGAAGTATCTTAGACATTTCACCGGACCCAACCTGTACCTTGCCCCGCTGATGGTGCCCATTGAGATCGTGGGGCAGTTCGCAAGGCCGCTCTCGCTTTCGCTGCGTCTTTTCGGTAACATGATGGGGCACGAGACCGTCGTCGGCGTGCTCCTGATAATAATGCCCATAGGATATCCGCTCCTGGGCTTTTTTACGGCCCTCGGAGTTCTTGTCGCCATACTCCAGGCGTTCGTATTCTCGCTTCTTTCAATGGCATATATCGGCGGCGCGGTGGGAGGGGAAGAAGAACATTGAGGAGACAAAAAAAAGCTTGACTTTCCGGCGCCAAGACGTTAAATTTCCTTGTCCTGAAAACCTTTATAATGAACCTCCCCAAAACTTGGCTTTGGGGTATCATGGAACGTCGTTTAGAACAACTCAACCAACCGGCCTCGCCGGCCCGCCAGCCGGCCTCGCCGGTTAAAGCTTGCTTCGAGGAATTAAACCCGCATCGCGGGATTAAAAATCAGGAGGTGCACTTAATGAAATCGGGAAGACGGATGCTCATGGGACTTGCAAGCCTTGTCTTTCTCCTTTCGGGAAATACACTCGTATGGGCGGCCGAAGAAGGGGCGTCCCATAATAACGCGCTAGGCGGCTCTACGCTCGCCGTGCTGATCATTGCGCTGGCGTTCTGCGTGCCCGTCGGAACTATCTTTCCCGCGCTCGGACAGACAAAGGCCATAAAGGCCGCATGCGATGGAATGGCGAGGAACCCGGCTGTGGCGGGAAAACTCATGACAACGATGATACTGGGTCTTGCGATGCTCGAAGCCCTCGCAATATACGCCTTGGTTGTCGCCCTCGTCCTTATCTTCGCAAACCCCTTCATTAAGTAAGGGTTATATTAAAAGCGGGTTGCGGCAGCCGCGAGGCCGCGCCCGCTCTTTTTTTGCCGTCAATCCGATCAAATCCACTTGACAAACACGAGAAAATCCTTATATTATATGGTGTTGGCACTCCGGTCATTTCAGTGATAGAAGGATGAATAGATAATGAATGCGGCCTATACAATAACCGATTCTCTCCATAGCTATCTTGCCGAGATAAACCGTTTCCCCGTCCTTTCAAAGGATGAGGAACACCGGCTTGCCCTGCGCTGGCACGAAAAACGAGACCTCGACGCGGCGCACAGGCTCGTCACCTCGAACCTGAGATTTGTCGTAAAGATAGCGCTGGAGTATAAAAACTACGGGGCGGGCCTCAAAGACCTCATCCAGGAAGGCAACATCGGCCTTATGACCGCGGTAAAGAAATTCAACCCCTACAGGGGATACCGCCTGATTACATACGCGGCGTGGTGGATAAAGTCAATGATACAGGACTACATCCTGAGGACAAAAGGCATTGTAAAACGCCCGGCAAATGCGCTTAAAAGGCGCCTTTTCTACAAGAATATTCTGCCGGAAAATCCGAAGGAAAACACGCCGCCCATCCCGGCCTCCCTCGCGCTCGCCGAGGCAATCATCGGCGCAAACGATGTCTCCCTGGACGCCTCGATAAGCCCAACAGGCAATAACAACGATGAGAAAACTCAACTGGAGATGCTCGCCTCCGCCGACCCATCCGTGGATGAAAGGCTCATAGAGGCCGAGGAATATTCGATGGTGAAGAGGGATGTGAACACCGCGATGACCCTCTTAAGCGAGAGGGAACGCTTGGTAATCGAAAAAAGGGTGTTGTCCGACAACCCCGAAAGCCTCCAGACCGTGGGGGACGGATTAGGCATCACCAGAGAAAGGGTACGGCAGATAGAAAGCTCCGCGCTCAGGAAGCTTAAAAACGCACTCTCCCCTCATCCGGCTTAAGGATCCTCGCCGTCGGGCGGTTTTAAACACCAGATCCCCTCCCCTTTCCGCGCATAAACACCTCCCCGGCACCACTTCCGTTACGAGCGCATTTATAGAATAACAGACGTTCGTAACGGAAGTGGTGCCGGACAATTTTCCTTTGCATACGGGCGTAAATAATGCTATTTATTACCAATTGGATGCGCTGATAAGGAGGTCTCTCTTTGGGCACCAGACCCACCGTTGCGCTTATAAAGACCGAGGCCTTGAAGCACAACTACGGGCAGATTCGCAAAGCAGTCCATCCTTCCGCGAAGATAATGGCGGTTGTAAAATCAAACGCCTACGGCCACGGGGATGTGGAGGTGGCAAAAACCCTTGAGAATCTCGGCTGCGAGTCCTTCGGCGTGGCCTGCGCCGAGGAGGGGATACGGCTGAGAGAGGCCGGCATAAAAACCCCGATAGTGGTCCTCGGCGGTATATGTCTCTGGCTATGCGATGACCGGTCTGCCCAGGCCCGCGACGTCCTCGACTTTGCGCTCACCCCGGTTATCTCGGACATCGAAACGGCAAGGCTCCTGGACGGCTCGGCCGGTTATGCCGGTAAAACCGCGCCGGTGCACGTTGAGATAGACTCGGGCATGGGCCGCCTCGGGCTCCTGCCGCGTGAAATAACCCCTTTTTTCCGGGAATTCAATGGCCTTAAAAACCTCCGCCTCGAGGGGGTGATGTCGCACTTTTCCGAGATGGACTCGGAAGACAAAGGGTATTCAAAAAAACAACTCGACGTCTTTTCAGGGGCCGTCGAGGATATAAAACGCATGGGCTGCGCTCCCGCATACGTGCACATGGCCAACAGCGCGGCCGTCATAGACTGCGGGGAAAGCCACTTCAACCTCGTAAGGCCCGGTATAATGCTCTACGGTTCATACCCCTCCCGCGCGCAGAGGGGCAGGATAGACCTCAGACCGGTCATGCAGCTCGTAACGCGCATAATGCACATCAAAAAGGTGCCGGCCGGCTTCCCGGTAAGCTATGGCAGGACGTTCGTAACGGAAAAAGAAAGCGCGATAGCCACCATCCCCATAGGCTACGGCGACGGTCTCACGCGCAGGCTTTCGGGAAAGGGCGAGGTCCTGGTCAGGGGAAAACGCGCGCCCATCGCGGGCAATATCTGCATGGACCACACGATGGTGGACGTAACCTCGGTCGAAGGGGCGCGGGTGGGCGACGAGGTGGTCGTCATCGGAACGCAGGGCAACGCTGAGATAACGGCCGATGAGCTGGCGGAAAAGACCGGCACCATCTCCTATGAGATTTTCTGCGCCGTCTCGGCAAGGGTCCGGAGGGTTGTGATATGAGGGAATTCTTTGAAAGCCTCGGCCTCATGGCGCAGCGCGCCGTAGACACCACCGGCCAGATGGTGATAATGCTCGCCCAATCCATCTATTACGTCTTTGTCCCGCCCTACAAATTCAGGAACGTGTTCAAGCAGATGGAGTTCGTGGGCGTAAGGAGCCTCTTTGTGGTAATATTGACCGGCTCGTTCACGGGCATGGTGCTCGCGATGCAGAGCTATGACGCGCTGAAGAGGTTCGGCGCCGAAAGCCTCGTGGGGCCAACCGTGGCGCTCAGCATGGCACGGGAGCTCGGGCCGGTACTGACGGCGCTGATGGTCACCGGCAGGGCCGGGAGCGCGATGGCCACTGAACTCGGCACCATGCGGGTGACCGAGCAGATAGACGCCCTGTATACCATGGGCGTAAACCCGGTAAAACACCTCATCTCCCCGAGGATAATCGCGGGGGTTAGCATGATGCCGCTCTTGAGCATCGTGACCGATTTCGTCGGGGTCCTCGGCGGGTATTTCGTCGGGGTAAAACTCCTGGGCATAAACCCCGGGGTCTACATAGGAAGGACCGTGGATTACGTGAACATAGACGACATAATGTACGGCCTTACGAAATCGTTCTTTTTCGGCATCATAATCGCGCTCGTGGCGAGTTTCGAGGGTTTTCATACGAAGGGGGGCGCGGAGGGCGTGGGAAGGGCGGCCACGAACGCCGTGGTCATGGGCTGCGTGCTCATACTGGTGACGGACTACATACTCACCTCCCTTATGTTCTGACGGCAGTCCGCCCCTTGAAAGAACGCCGGGGATTATGATAGAAATTAGGAACCTGAAGAAATCGTTCAACGGCAAGACGGTGCTCGACGGGGTGGACCTCTCCATAGGGAAGGGCAAGATCACCGTCATCATCGGCCGAAGCGGCGAGGGCAAAAGCGTCCTCATAAAACACATAATAGGGCTTCTGAGGCCGGACTCAGGCTCGATACTGCTTGACGGCAAGGACATAACGAAGATGAAGGCGTCGGAGTTCATCCGCGTCCTCGAACGCTTCGGCATGCTCTTCCAGGGCGCGGCGCTCTTTGATTCCATGACTGTCGCGGAAAACGTCGGATTCCCGCTGAGGGAACACACGAACCTTTCCAATGAGGAGATACGCGACATAGTAACCGAGAAACTGAGGAGGGTAGGGCTTGTCGGGGTAGACGACGTGATGCCGGCGGATCTAAGCGGCGGCATGAAAAAGAGGGTGGGGCTTGCACGGGCCATAGTGATGGACCCCGAGATAGTGCTTTTCGACGAGCCGACCACCGGGCTCGACCCCATAATGGGCGACTCGATAGCCGCCCTCATGCTCGATACGCAGAAGGCCCTTGAAACGACGTATATAGTAATCACCCATGACATACAGCTTACCTACAAGATAGCGGACATAGTCGCCATGCTCCACGAGGGCAGGATCATAGAAAAGGGCACCGTCGAGGAAATGAAGAAAAACCCGAACCCCATATTGCGGCAGTTCCTCGAGGGAAGGGCGGAGGGGCCGATAAAGGTGTTTTAAACGCCTGACGGCCGCAAAGGACCACGGTATATGCTGAGACTAAGCGCAGAGGCAAAGGTAGGGATATTCGTCTTCATGGGGCTGCTTCTCCTCGTCTACATGTCGCTCAGGGTGGGCGGGATGAGGCTCGGCAGGGAGGAGGGCTATCTGCTGTCGGTGAGGCTCGACAGCGCCGCGGGACTTGACAAGGACGCCTCGGTCAAGATAGCGGGCGTCGAGGTCGGAAGGGTAAAAGACATAATACTTGAAGGCCACAAGGCGAAACTCATCCTCCGCGTAAGGCCCGACGTGAAGGTCGGCAAGGACTTCGTGGCGGTGCTGAAAACGAGCGGGCTTTTAGGAGAAAGATACCTCGAACTCCTGCCCGGCTCGCCGAACGCGCCCTACCTCGCAAACGGCGAGGAGATAACGAGGGTCATGACCTACACGGACATGGATAAGCTCATAAACATCCTCTCCGAGGTTGCCGTGGACATCAAAAGCGTGACCGCCTCCATGAGTCAGGCCTTCGGCAGCAGGGAAGGAGAGGAAAAACTCAAGAACATCGTTTCCAACCTCGAGGAGATAACCGTCAGCGTAAACGCCGTCATACAGCAGAACGACGAGAAGTTTTCGTCCACCATGACCAATTTCGAGGACTTCTCCTCGTCCCTCAGGGACGTCTCCCGCAGCCTTAACGCCCTCATCGCCGAAAACAAGGACGACCTGCGCGCCGGGGTGGAGAACCTTAGAAGGGCCTCGGTCAAGCTCGAAGAGGCCATGGACACCATCAGCAAGGTCGCCCCTGAGGTGAAAAACACGGTCTCGTCCATAGGCAGCATCGCGAAGAAGATAGACCAGGGACAGGGCACCATCGGCAAGCTCATAAACGAGCCCACGACGCACGACGAGATAAACAAGACGCTTACGGGCATAAACTCCTATATCGAAAGGGCCGAACGCTTCCGCACCTTCGTGTCGTACAGGGGAGAATACCTCTTCGACGCGAAGGACGTAAAGAACTACTTCTCCCTGAGGATACAGCCCAAGGCGGACAAATATTATCTCCTGGAGATTGTGGACGACCCGCGCGGATACCGCAAGACCGACAAGAAAAAGATTATCGTAAACGGGGTGCTTACCACCACAAAGGTCACGACCACGTCCGAAAGCGTAAAATTCTCCGCCCAGCTCGCGAAGAGGTTCGACAACCTGGCCGTAAGGGGAGGGATAATCGAGTCAACGGGCGGCGCCGGGGTGGACTATTACTTTTTTAAAGACATGGTCAAGGTCACGTTCGAGGCGTTTGATTTCGACAAGGAACGCGGACCACACCTCAAGGTCGGGGCCAACCTGCACATCAACAACTACTTTTTCGTAACCGCCGGCTATGACGATTTCGCGAGCAAGGTGGGCCTTGAGTCGGCATACCTCGGGCTGGGACTGCAGTTTGAAGACGAAGACCTGAAGTATCTCTTCTCAAACGCCCCTCCCGTGCGTTTCTAAACAGCAGAATGAAAATTGCCCTTAAAACCGCGCCCCAACAGGCCGTCTGCGGCATAGCGCTCGACATAGGCACCACCACCCTCGCCGGGTCTTTGGTGGATATGGGCGCGGGAAGGCGCCTCGCCGTTGTTTCCATGCCGAACCCGCAGTCAAGGTGGGGCGCCGACGTGCTTTCGAGGATAAACGCGATTGCGGAAAAGCCGGCGCTCCTCGAAAAGATGCAAAGGTGCGTCATCAAGGCGTCGGGCGGCATGATATCGGAACTCCTGAACTCATCCGGGGTTAAAAAAAACGCCCTCAGGGAGATATCCGCGGCCGGCAATTCGGTGATGGAGCACATATTCCTCGGTGTTTCGCCGGAACCGATAGGCGCTCCGCCTTACAGGCCGGTCTTTAAAGAGGCCCGGAGGATGAGCGCGGCCGCGGCCGGATTTGACCTCCCCCCCGCGGTAATGTTATATACCTTCCCTCTCATCGGCGGGTTCGTGGGCGGGGACTCGGTCGCCGTGATGCTATCCACCGCCATCACAAAGGCAAAGGATATAGGCGCCTCGCTCATAATTGACATCGGCACGAATAGTGAGATAATAGCGTGTACGCCGAAGGGGATTTTTACGACCTCCGCGGCCGCCGGGCCCGCGTTTGAAGGCGGCAATATAAGCGGAGGGATGACCGCCGGAAAAGGGGCCGTGCGCGGCGTCGTTATCGGGGACCACGGCATAAAACTCGACGTTGTCGGGGGGGGTTCGCCCGCTGGCATCTGCGGAAGCGGCGTCATAGACGCCCTGGCCGGACTACTCGATAAAGGGGTTATCGAGCCGTCGGGCAGGATACGGAATCCGGACGAGGTCCCCTCCGCCCTCGCGGACAGGATCAAACCCTCTACGGGCGGCAACGCATTCGTCCTTTCGAGAAGCGCCTCACACAGGATAGCGGTCACGCAGAAGGACGTAAGGATGCTTCAGGTCGCGAAGGCCGCGATACGCGCCGGGATAACCGTGCTCCTTAAAAAGGCGGGCGTCGGACCCGAGGACGTTACAAGGGTCTTTATAGCGGGCGCGTTCGGCGGCAACCTCAAAAAAGAAGCCCTCGCGAGGATCGGGGTGCTCGACATGATATGGCTTGACAGGGTCTTAAGCGTCGGGGACGCGGTGCTTGAAGGGGCGGAGCTTACGCTTGCCTCCGGCGATTGCAAGGATGAAGCCGAGGCCCTCGCGCAAAGGGCCGGCTATGTCCCGCTTTCCGGGAGCCGGCTCTTTGAAAAGGAATTTGTCAACAACATGAACTTTACCGGATGAGGAAGGGGAGCCATGAGAAAGGTCCAGAGGGCGATAGTGAGCGTTACGGACAAGACAGGCGTCCTTGAGTTCGCAAGGGAGCTCGTCGCCATGGGGGTTGAGATAATATCAACCGGCGGGACGGCCGAGGTCCTTAAAAAAGGCGGCGTAACGGTAATACCGATATCGGCATACACCGGTTTCCCCGAGATGCTCGACGGCAGGGTAAAGACCCTTCACCCCAAGATCCACGGCGGGATACTTGGGGTGAGGGATAACGAGGCCCACGCCAGGGAGATGGAAAACTACGGCATATTGCCCATTGACATGGTGGTCGTTAACCTCTACGCCTTTGAGGAGACCGTCAGGAAGGGGAAGGGGTTCGAGGAGGCCGTCGAGAACATAGACATCGGAGGCCCGACCATGATACGGGCCGCGGCAAAGAATTTCCGCCACGTCGCCTGCGTCGTCAATCCGGCCGACTATCCGGCGATAGTAAGGGAGATGCGGGAAAAAGACGGCGCCGTCTCTCCCGAAACGCGCTTCAACCTCGCGAAAAAGGCGTTTCAGCTCACGGCGCGCTACGACGGCGCGGTATCGAACTGGCTCGGCGCCCTTGCGGACGACCGGGAAGGGCCGGCAAGAAAATTCCCGGACACGTTTACCTCGCAGTTCAGGAAGATCCAGGACTTAAGATACGGCGAAAACCCGCACCAGCAGGCCGCGTTCTACGGCTCCATCCCGCCCGTGCCCGCAACGCTCTCAACGGCCGTAAAGCACCACGGAAAGGAGCTTTCCTACAACAACATCCTCGACTTGAGTTCCGCGCTCGAGCTCGTGAGGGAATTCCACGAGCCGGCCTGCGTGATAATCAAACACAATAACCCCTGCGGCGCGGCCATGAGTAAACTCGGGCTTATGAAGGCCCTCGACCTCGCGCTCGCCTGCGACGGCAAATCCGCCTTCGGCGGGATAGTCGGCTTTAACGGCACGGTCGGCGCGGAACTGGCGGAAAAACTCGGGGACATATTCCTCGAGGCCATAGTGGCGCCGTCGTTCGATGAAGGCGCGCTCGGTATCTTGAAGGAAAAGAAAAACCTGCGGATAATAGAGGTCGAAAAGGAGAGGCATAAACCCCTGGCCGGGGTCGAGATGAAGATGGTCTCCGGTGGGACGCTCATCCAGACCTCTGATGCCGAGAGCGCCTCGGACCTGAAGACCGTCACCGAAAGGGGCCCCACGGACGAGGAACTCGCGGACCTCATCTTCGCGTGGACGGTCTGCAAGCACGTGAAAAGCAACGCCATCATAATCGCGAAAGGCGGCGCCACGCTCGGGATAGGCGCGGGCCAGATGTCGAGGATAGACTCGACCCGCATAGCGGTGATAAAGGCCGGGGACGCCGGTCTTGCGCTCAAAGGGAGCGTCCTCGCCTCGGACGCCTTTTTCCCGTTCAGGGACAACGTGGAGCTTGCGGCGCAGAGCGGCATAACGGCGATCATACAGCCGGGCGGCTCGATACGGGACGAGGACGTAATCAAGGCCGCGAACGAGCGCGGCATGGCGATGGTGTTTACCGGGATGAGGCACTTCAGGCATTAAGCAGGCATAATCAAAGAAGGGATTTCATTGATGAAGATACTTATCATCGGAAGCGGAGGAAGGGAACACGCGCTCGCGTGGAAGCTCGCGCGCGGCGCTCACGCCCGGAGGATATTCATCGCGCCGGGGAACGCGGGCACCGCGCTCGAGGGGGAAAACGTCCCGATAAAGGCCGACGACATCGCCGGGCTTAAAGGTTTCGCCATGAAGGAAAAAATTGACCTTACCATCGTGGGGCCCGAGGTCCCGCTCACCCTCGGCATCGTGGACGTCTTCGAGGCCGCGGGGCTGAAGATATTCGGCCCGTCGAAAAGGGCCGCGGAGCTTGAGGCGAGCAAGGCCTTCAGCAAGGAATTCATGACCCGCCACGGCATACCCACGGCCCGGTTCCGGAAATTCACGGACCCATCGGAGGCCAAGGCCTACGCCGAGACGTTCGAGGCCCGCAACATCCCGCTCGTTGTAAAGGCCGACGGGCTTGCCTCTGGCAAAGGGGTTTTGATATGCACCTCGCTCGACGAGGCGTTTCTGGCGATAGAGCTGATAATGGAAAAAAGGGTTTTCGGGGAGGCCGGAAAAAGCGTGATAATAGAAGAGTTCCTCACCGGCGAGGAGGCGTCGTTTATCGCCATAACGGACGGAAAAACGGTCATTCCGCTCGCCCCGTCGCAGGACCACAAGGCCATATACGACAACGACCAGGGACCCAATACCGGCGGCATGGGCGCGTATTCGCCCGCGCCAGTCGTGACAAAGGAACTGAAAGGCGAGATAATGGACACCATCATGCGGCCGGCCGTCAAGGCCATGGAAAAAGAAGGCAGGCCGTATAAAGGCGCGCTCTACGCCGGGCTTATGATAAAAGACGGAAGACCTCTGGTGCTGGAGTTCAACTGCCGTTTCGGCGACCCGGAAACACAGCCGATACTGATGCGCCTTAAAACCGACCTCGCCGGCGTGATGCTCGCCGCCACGGAGGGGAGGCTCGGCAACGTAACCCTCGAATGGGACGAAAGGGCCTCGCTGTGCGTAGTCATGGCCGCCGGGGGCTATCCCGACGATTACGAAAAGGGCATGGAAATACGCGGCCTGGACGCAATAAGGGGCATGGACGACGTGGTCGTGTTCCACGCGGGCACGGCCAGAAAGGACGGGGGAATAATAACGTCGGGAGGGAGGGTCCTCGGAGTGACCGCGCTCGGCAACGATATAAAAGAGGCCATCGAAAAGGCGTATAAGGCCGTCGAAAAGATAACGTGGGAAGGTGCGTACTTCAGACGCGACATAGGGGTAAAGGCGCTGGGGAGGAAGATGTAGAACCAAAACCTGTCTCCTTGAAAAAAGTGATATTTCCAGATGGTATAAAAAAATGCTTTCCATCCTGCCAGCCGTTGGCTTTGTCAATATTTTTCTAATGACTTCCTTTTATTTTTTTGATACATTTTTCATTGGTATAATTTTCCTTTCGTTGTTTTTCGAGTTTGCCTAAGCCATTAAAGTTTTTACATTACCGCTAAAAAACACAACAGCACAATCTGCCTGAAGACAGGTAATTGGGTAAATATGGGCATAAAGCAAGATGTACTTTCTGAAATTTTCGATACTTGCAAAAGGAAAAAGAACCTCGTTTTCGATAATGCTTTGGTAAAAGAGATTTCTAAAAAGCACAGTTTTGGCAATCCTTTCGATGTGACAAAACTTGATGACACCTCAAGATTTCCACAGGTCTTATTGGATGAAGACTATTTTGTCCTGCATTTGGGAGGAGGGCGGCATAAATTTGTTAATGGAATTAAAAAGGGATTTCATGCGTTCGAGGAAATTGGTGCCAAAGATATTTTTGATTGGAAATATCGCAAGAGCATTCTTAATGAATTAGACACAAGTGAATCAAATATATTATCAGTTGCAAACAATCAACGAATAATCCATGATTTTTTATACGAAGATATATGAGGTAAGATGAAAAAAGTAGACACCAAAAGTCTGATAAAATACAAAGAC
>JACRCI010000118.1 GCA_016219105.1 Deltaproteobacteria bacterium
GGGTGACAGATAGACCCTGAAATGAATTCAGAGCCTGCCCCGAACCATGGCCTGACTTTATTTCAGGCGTGTTTCAGGGTGACAGACTAAAGCTTTTTCAGCCGCCTGTTAGCATGAGGCGCCGGCCGCCAGTGCGCGGGTTCTTTGAATTCAGGGGAGGGTAATCAAGTTGGAAGAAAAAAAGGCGAGAAATTTCAAGGGGGCGATTCCGCTGATACCTTTGAGGGATATCATCATATTCCCGCACATGGTGGTGCCTCTTTTCGTGGGCAGGGAAAAGTCCATAAAGGCGCTCGACTACGCGATGGGCAACGATAAAAATATCCTGCTCGTGGCCCAGAAGGCCGCCAAGACCGACAACCCGGCCTCCAGGGACATCCACGGCGTCGGCACTCTCGGGATCATACTTCAGCTTCTTAAACTCCCGGACGGCACGGTCAAGGTGCTCGTCGAGGGCAAAAAAAGGGCGCGGGTGAGGGACTACGTCGAAGAGGAAGACTTCTTCATGGTAAGGGCCGATGAGATAGAGGACACGCACGGGGAGAGCCCCGAGACCGAGGCGCTCATGAGGTCGGTAAACAGGGCCTTCGAGACCTACGTGAAGCTCAACAAACGCGTCCCCCCGGAGATGATAATGAGCGTCACCTCCATCGAGGACGCGGGCCGCCTCGCCGACACCATATCCACGCATCTGACGGTCAAGATCGAGGAGAAGCAGAAGCTCCTTGAGATAGAAAAGCCGCTGAAGCGCCTCGAACGTCTCTATACGATCCTTGAAGGCGAGATAGAGATACTCGAGATAGAGCAGAGGGTGCGCCAGAGGGTCAGAAAGCAGATGGAGAAGACCCAGAAGGAGTACTACCTCTCCGAGCAGATGAAGGCCATTCAGAAGGAACTCGGCGAGAAGGACGATTTCAAAAGCGAGATACAGGAGTTCGAGGAGAAGATAAAGACCAAGAAGCTCAGCAAGGAGGCTTCGAAGAAGGCCAGGCAGGAGCTTAAAAAACTCAAACTCATGAGCCCGATGTCCGCCGAGGCGACGGTCGTAAGGAACTACGTGGACTGGCTTACGGGCCTCCCGTGGGGGCAGGCGACCGAGGAAAAAAGGGACATAGCAGAGGCCGAGAGGATACTCGAGGAAGACCACTACGGACTTAAGAACGTAAAGGAGAGGATAACCGAGTACCTCGCCGTAAGGGGCCTCGTGGAGGAGATGAGAGGCCCGATACTCTGCCTTGTCGGCCCGCCCGGAGTGGGCAAGACCTCTCTGGCGAAGAGTGTTGCCAGGGCCACGGGCAGGAATTTCGTGAGGGTTTCCCTCGGCGGGGTGAAGGACGAGGCCGAGATACGGGGGCACAGGAGGACCTATATCGGCAGCATGCCCGGCAAGATTATCCAGTGCATAAAAAAGGCCGGAAGCAGCAACCCGCTCCTCTTGCTCGACGAGGTGGACAAGATGGGCAGCGATTTCCGCGGGGATCCGGCATCCGCCCTGCTTGAGGTGCTCGACCCGGAGCAGAACCATACCTTCAACGACCACTACCTCGACTGCGATTACGACCTCTCCAAGGTCATGTTCATAACGACCGCCAATTCCATGCAGGGCATACCGTATCCCCTGCTCGACAGGATGGAGATTATAAGGCTGCCCGGCTACACCGAGGTCGAAAAGCTTCACATCGCCCGCAGTTTTCTTCTGCCCAAGCAGCTTAAATTTCACGGCCTTACGGAGAAAAACGTGGATCTCGCCGACCCCGCGATACTCGCCATCGCAAGGCATTACACGAAAGAGGCCGGCGTGAGGAACCTCGAGAGGGAGATAGCCTCGATCCTGAGGAAGGCGGCAAAGGAGGTTTTGAAAAGGGGCGCGGATATAAAAAAGATAAAGGTCACCGCCAGGGGCGTCCAGAAATACCTCGGCGTGGCCAAATACCGCTACGGCATGAGGGAGGAGAAAGACGAGATCGGCACGTCCACGGGTCTTGCGTGGACCGAGGCCGGCGGGGAACTCCTCTCGACGGAGGTCGCGCTCATGCCCGGCAAGGGCAAGCTCATCATCACGGGCAAGCTCGGCGAGGTGATGCGGGAGAGCGCCCAGGCCGCGATGACCTACATAAGGAGCAGGTGCGAGGGCTTCGGGCTTGAAAGGGATTTCTACCAGAAGCTTGACATCCACATACACGTGCCGGAGGGCGCCATCCCCAAGGACGGCCCGTCGGCCGGGATCGCGATGGGCACGGCCATAGCCTCCGCGCTCCTGAAGATCCCCGTAAGGAAGGACGTGGCCATGACGGGCGAGATAACCTTGAGGGGCAAGGTGCTGCCCATAGGCGGCCTTAAAGAGAAGATACTCGCGGCCCACAGGGCGGGGATATACATGGTAATAATACCGAAGGAGAACGAAAAGGATTTGAAGGAGATACCCGCCCAGGTGCTCAAGAAGGTAAGGATACTGCCCGTTGAAAGCATGGACGAGGTGCTTTTTAAGGCCCTCAGGGTGAAGGGCAAGGGCGACCTTTTCAAGGGGAGAAAAGACAAGGGCGTGGACTCCGCGAAAGAGGGCACGGCTACGGAGCCGGCCGGAAGCGACGTCGTCGTGCGGCACTGATAGTGATGGGATCCGCCGTAAATTCCCCATAATTCTCTTGACACGGCGGGCGGGAAGCTGTTATTTAACTGAGGCTGTGGTTTGCCCTTTTACCCCGGGGTTCGGCGGGCAGGATGGGCTGTGTCCGCCATTTGTCACTGAACTTGTTAAGGAATCTCTGATTAATTCCCTAACTCGTCATTGCGAGCGTAGCGAAGCAATCCCATGTCTTAGGCAAATCAATAAGTTACGAGATTGCTTCGTCGCAAAAGCGCTCCTCGCAAAGACAAAAAACGAATTAATCAGAGCTTCCTTAATTGTCACCCTGAACCTTGTGCTGAACCATGGCCTGAATTTATTTCAGGCTCGTTTCAGTATACGGGATGCTGAAATGAATTCAGCATGACATGATAAAAGATTGTGCCGGGGGCGGATAGCTCAGTCGGGAGAGCGCAGCCCTTACAAGGCTGAGGTCACAGGTTCGATCCCTGTTCCGCCTACCATGATACCGTTATCGGTCGGCGGTTGCAAGTTGCGGGAATGGAAGGAACCGGCAACCCGCACATGCAACCCCAAGTTTTTCATACGGAGCCGTAGTTAAGTCGGTTATAACGCCGGCCTGTCAAGCCGGAGGGCGCGGGTTCGAGTCCCGTCGGCTCCGCCATTTTTAAAAAAACCCGTCCGCGATATCGCTGACGGGTTTTTTTATTAAGCGGCGGATGTCATATCCATGGCGGGTATAACCCCTTGACATAAAACCCCCTCTGCTGGGATAATGTTTTTTCATGATACAGTTCTTCCATGTCCATAAGAACTACTTAGACGGCGTCCCAGCCCTTACGGATGTAACGCTCACCATCGAGAAGGGCGAGTTCGTGTTCATAACCGGGCCGAGCGGGGCGGGTAAATCCACGCTCCTCAACATAATATTCGGCTCCGAGGAGCCTACCGACGGGCATATATTGATAGAGGGCAGAAACTACCTCAAGATCCCTCCGCGAGAGCTTCCCGCCTTAAGGAGGAGGATCGGTTTTATCTTTCAGGACTTCAAACTCATAAACACCAAGACCGTCTTTGAAAACGTCGCCCTGTCGCTCAAGGTTATGGGGGTCGGCCCCTCGGAGGCGAGGAAGAGGGTGTTGAAGGCCCTTTCATACGTGAGGCTTCAGCACAGGGCGAACTTCAAGCCTCTTTCCCTGTCCGGCGGTGAACAGCAGAGGGTGGCTGTGGCCAGGGCGCTCGTGAAGGAACCGGCCATACTCCTCGCCGACGAGCCCACCGGAAACCTCGACCCCGACATGGCCATTGAGATGATGGAACTCTTTAAAGAGGTGAACTCCAGGGGCACGACGGTAATCGTCGCCACGCACGATAAGGGCATGATAGAAAAGTTGAGCAAGAGGACGGTAACCCTCGCCTCCGGGAGGCTTTTAATCCCTCACTGAGGGTTAAGTCCCACAGCCTGTTTTTGGGGAGGTTCATTCTGATGCCGTCCGGTTTTAGCTCCTTCAGCCTCTATTACGCCCTGACCGACGCCCTCGGTAACCTGAGGGACAATCTCGTCACCTCGCTCCTTTCGGCGCTGACCGTGGCGTTCTCTCTCGCCATATTCACGGTCTTTCTCGTCGTATTCGTAAACCTGAATAATATCGCGGCAACATGGGGCGAACGCACGCACGTGGTCGCCTATGTCAAGGAAGGGATAAAAACCGGGCCGTCGGGGACGGCTGGTTGGCCGTCGGGGACGGCTGGCGGGCCGCCAGGGGCGGCTAACTGGACGGAGGCGCTTAAAAAAACCGTGGAGGCCACGCCAGGCGTCAAAGACGTTACCTTCATCTCAAAGGAGGGCGCGCTCGCCGCGCTCAGGGCCGAGTTGAAGGGGCATGAGGGGGTGCTCGAGGGGGTGGCTCCCGATATCCTCCCGGCATCGTTCGAGATAATACTCGACCCTTCTTACGTAAACCCGGACGGCGTGCGTTCCGTCGTCGAGAGACTCAGGGCGATTGATGGGATTTTCGCGGTGGAGTACGGCGCCGAGTGGGTCGAGAGGTTTTCGTCTTTCATGAGGTTCATGGAGATATTCACTTTCGTAATCGGGGCGTTCCTCGCCGCGGCCACCCTGTTCATAATATCCAACACGATAAGGCTCACGGTTTACGCCCGCAGACACGAGATAGAGGTGATGAGGTATCTCGGGGCCTCCGGCGCTTTTATAAAGGTCCCGTTCCTCGTGGAGGGGATGGCCTCCGGCGTCATGGGCGGGGCGCTCTCTCTCGGCATACTCTTTTTAGGGCGCTACGCGGCGGGCCGCCATATCCCCCAGTATTTCATCTTTATAATCGAAAACCCGTTTCCCTTATGGAAGCTCTCCGGCGGGCTTATGATGGCCGGGTTGCTGCTCGGAGGGGCGGGGAGCCTCGTATCGCTTGGAAGGTTTTTGAAGGTATGAAAAGGGCGTTTTTTCCGACGGCCGTCTTATTATGCGTTGCCGGCTGCATATTCGCCGGGGCGTTGAATGCCGCCGAAAAGAGGGCCCTTGTGAAGGAGGAAAAAAAGCTCGAGGACGTAAAGAAAAAATTAAAGGAGGCCAGGGGCTCGATCTCGAGGATATCCGAAAAAGAGGCTGGAGTGCTCGGGGAGCTCGAGAGCGTGAATATAAGACTCGTGAAGAACAGGGCCATGCTCAGGAAGGCCGGGGCGGATCTGAAGGCGGTGACCGAGGAGGTAACGTCGGCCGACCGGAACATGAGGAGGCTTAAAGGCGAAACCAACGACTTGAACCTGCGCCTCCAGGGCCGGCTCCGCGCGATGTACATGATGCTATCGGGAGGAATGGAGAGGGCGGTATTTTCAGCCCTTTACAACGGGGCGTCCCTCTCGGACGCGGCCCGCAGATACAGGTATCTCGCCGCTATCATGGATTCCGACAGGAGGCTCATAGAGGATACGGAGCGCAAACTCGGGGAACTCGGGCGTGAAAGGCTAAGGCTCTCAAGGCTTCAGACGAGGAGGGCCGAGGCAAGGGAGGCGGCGAGGCGTGAGGAAAAAGAGGTTGAAAAAACCCTCCTCGACAGAAAGGTGCTGCTTGCGTCAATAAGAAAAGAAAAGGACAGATACCTCTCGATGGAAAGGGAGCTCGAAGAGGCGCAAAAGGGCATGCTTGACCTCATAGAGAAGCTGAGGAAAGAGGAATATGAAGGAGGGGAGGACTCCTCAACGGGTTTCGGGGCGATGAGGGGCAGGCTTCCCATGCCGGTTGAAGGAAAAATAGTGTCCCGTTACGGCAAGGTGACGCACCCTAAATTCAATACCGTCACGTTCAATAACGGCATTATAATCGAGGCGCCGCTCGGCGCGAAGGTCAAGAACGTATACGACGGAAAGGTCATATACGTCGGATGGCTCAAGGGGTACGGGCAGGTGCTGATAATAGACCACGGCAAGGGGTTCTATACGCTCTTCGCGCAGCTTTCCGAGGTATTGAAGAAAAGGGGCGATGCGGTGGAAAAGGGCGAATACGTCGGGCTTGTGGGCGATACCGGGGCGCATGACGCGCCGGGGCTGTATTTCGAGGTCAGACAGAAAGGGGTGCCGAGAGACCCGCTCGCGTGGCTGGGCAACTATAACCCGCGGCGATAACCTGTTGCTTTTGTTTGCGAAAAGAGATATCATGCTATAATGTATCCAAATACAGGGAGGAAAAAAAGGACATGCTTAAAAGGTTAGGAACGAGATGGGCCGTCGCCGGGATATTCCTTGTGGCGGTCTTTTCAGTTTTGACGTGGGGAATGAAAGAGCGGGTTTCCGCGCTCCCGGCCTCGGAATATGAAAACCTGAGGATATTCACGGACGTCATAGGTATCATCAAGGAGAATTACACGGACGAGACCGACACGAAGGAACTCGTATACAGCGCGGTCAAGGGGATGCTTAAGGGGCTTGACCCGCATTCGTCGTTCCTCACGCCCGAGGACTATCAGGAGATGCAGATTGACACAAAGGGCGCCTTCGGCGGCGTGGGCATAGAGATAGGGATACGGAACAACGCGCTGGTGGTGGTCTCCGCCATAGAGGACACCCCGGCATACGCCGCCGGGATAAAGGCCAAGGACGTAATCGTCAAGATAGAGGACCAGTCCACCAAGGACATGTCCATGAACGACGCGGTGAAAATGATACGGGGGCAGAAGGGCACCAGCGTGACCCTCTGGATAATGAGGGAGGGTTTTGACGCGCCCAAACCGTTTAAGGTCACCAGGGATACGATAAAGATAAAGAGCGTCAAATGGAAAACCCTCGAAGAGGGGTTCGGCTACGTCAGGATTACGCAGTTTCAGGAAAAGACAACCGATGACCTCGAAAAGGCGCTCGATGAGCTGGGGATCAAAAAGGGCACGCTCAAGGGGCTTGTGCTCGATTTAAGGAATAACCCGGGAGGGCTCTTGCCGCAGGCCGTCGGGGTTTCCAATAAATTCGTAAGCTCCGGCGTGATAGTCTCCACAAAGGGCAGGGTGCCGGGGCAGAGCATGGAGTTCACGGCCGACAAGGCGAACGCGCATCAGAACTATCCGATGGTCGTGCTCGTAAACGAGGGCAGCGCGAGTGCATCCGAGATAGTCGCGGGCGCGCTCCAGGACTACAAAAGGGCGGTTATCCTCGGAACCCCGACGTTCGGCAAAGGCTCGGTGCAGACGATCATACCGCTTTCCGACGGTTCCGCGGTCAGGCTTACGACCTCGAAATACTATACCCCGTCCGGAAGGTCCATACAGGCCAAGGGCATCACGCCCGACATCATCGTGGGCGAGATAATAACCGGTCACGTCAAGGAAAAAGACCTCGCGGGCCACCTCGAAGGCGAGACGCGGGCCGGCGAGGAAAAGAAAGAAGGAAAAGAGGAGAAGATAGTCATTAAGGAAGATAAGGGTTCTGAAAAAGGGGAAAAGGGAGAGGACATCCAGCTCAAGAGGGCGCTGGATTATCTGAAGAGCTGGTATATCTTCCAGGAGACCATGGGTAAAAAGGCCTCGTAGGAGACAAGCCCTTCCCTTGTTCGGGATAGCTCTTTAGCGGCTTGAAAAAAACCGCGCGAGCAAAGGATTTCAGAAAAGATGCCTAAAAAAGGCGGCAAACAAGGAGGGCGCGTCTGGATCACGGCCCTCCTTGTTTTTTCTTTCATACTCGGCGCCGCGGCCGTGATTTTCTTCGGCGGCTACGTCGGCGAAAAGGGCGGAAAAGAGAGACCGAAGCCCGGCGAGCCCGCGGCGTTGAATAAGCCCCTTTCCAGCGTCCCCCCCTTGCGCCTGCGCCCCCCCATGCCGTCGGCCATGGCGGCCATAGTCATTGACGACATGGGCGCCGACATGGAAAAGCTCAGAAGCATACTCGACGTCAACGCGCAGATAACCGTTGCGGTCATGCCGTACCTCAGGCATTCAAGGGACGTTGCCGAAGAGGCCCACTTGCGAGGGCTTGAGGTCTTGTTGCATCTGCCCATGGAGCCGAAGGACAGCCGGAAAAATGACCCCGGTACGGGCGCGCTCCTTAACGCAATGTCCAATGAGGAGATACAGAGGAGGCTTAAATCCGACATATCGGGGGTTCCATACGCCACGGGCGTGAATAACCATATGGGCTCGGAGTTTACCGAGAACGCCTCCGGCATGAGGGCCGTGATGGAGGTGCTCAAAGAGAAAAAGTTTTTCTTCCTCGACAGTCGCACATCCCCCCGCTCCGTCGCCGCAAGGCTTGCCGTTGAGTCCGGAGTGAAAACCGCGTCAAGGAACGTGTTTCTCGATAACGAACGGGATAAGCGGTCTATAAGGGGACAGTTCGCGGAGTTGCTGCGCATGGCCAGGAAGAACGGAAAGGCCATAGCCATCGGGCACCCCTATCCCGAAACCCTCGAGGTTTTAAAGGAGGTTATGGCCGAGTTTAAGAAAGAAGGGGTAGAGGTGGTAAGGGTTTCGGAGCTTACACGGTGACGGATAGAGCGGCAAACACGATAAGTCGCTGAAATATCCGGCATATTCCGCATTGGTTAACCCGGCGTTAATCCTGCATTAAAAAAGACTTGACACGATTTATTCACCCTGATAATATGCCTCTGCTTCGTTTTCATGTTTCACATTCGATCCGTTAGCGGATGTTTAACCAAGCCGTGGGAGGCCGGCAAGGCCGGCTGGTTGGTCAGCGAGGCTGGCTGGTTGGCCGGAGCAACCTTCCATGGTTATATTTATTTCGGGTATTACCCGGAAATTCAAAGGAGGTAACAGAAATGGCAAGAGGAAAGGTAAAGTGGTTCAACGAAACAAAGGGCTTCGGTTTCATCAGGCAGGACTCCGGTGACGAGGTGTTCGTGCACTACACGGCCATCAGCGGAGAGGGATTCAAGACGCTCAAGGAAGGCGAGGATGTTGAGTTCGATATCAT
Organism: Deltaproteobacteria bacterium; assembly: GCA_016219105.1. Lineage (GTDB taxonomy): Bacteria > Desulfobacterota > GWC2-55-46 > GWC2-55-46 > DRQE01 > JACRCI01. The sequence continues at coordinate 9,020 of JACRCI010000118.1, forward strand.
ACAGGGTCCCAAGGGTCCTCAGGCCGCCAACGTGGTAAAGGCCTAAGACCCCAAGAAGAGGTTCCCTGTAATAATATAAATCAGAGAAGCCTTTTCCAACCAGCCGTCCTCGACGGCCAACCAGCCGTCCTCGACGGCCGAAACTTCAATAAGCCCGTAAAAAACCCCTCTGTCTCAGACAGAGGGGTTTTTTAGTTTAAAGAGGCCTACGCCTGCGGGGATGTTGAGTTTTGTGCCGGCCGGCACTCCGTCTTCGACGGCCCGCGTTGTAATTATTTCGATATTCTGTTATGATTAACACTTTCCGGCCTGCTATCCGCCGGCCGGCGGGCTGGAGGCGGATTCCGTTTTTATGGTCGTCTTACGGGAGGTTTTTTTTGGATTTAGAGGGGTACCTAAGCGAGAAAAACGAGCTGATAAACGCCGCGCTCGACAGGTTCCTGCCGGCCGCAGGCGAGGCTGGCGGGGGTTTCGGGCATAACCTCAGGGCAGCGATGCGCTACAGCGTTTTCGCCGGAGGCAAAAGGATCCGTCCTATCCTGGTGCTGGCCGCTTTCGCGGCCGCCGGCCGGCACTCCGGCGGCGATACGGAAGACGCCGCAATGCCCACGGCCTGCGCCTTTGAATGCGTGCATACGTATTCGCTCATACACGACGACCTCCCGGCCATTGACAACGATGACGTGCGAAGGGGCAAGCCCGCCTGCCACAGGGCCTTTGGCGAGGCGACGGCAATCCTGGCCGGAGATGCCCTCCTTACCATGGCCTTTGAGATGATAGCGCTTTCCCCGCGCGTGCCGGCCGAGAGGCTCGTCGCCGTCTCATCGGAGCTTGCCCGCGCCGCCGGCTCGGCCGGTATGATAGGGGGGCAGGTCGTGGACATTGAAAGCGAGGGCATGGAGGTGTCGCTTCCGGCGGTCGAGCACATACACATACACAAAACCGGAAGGCTCATAACCGCGGCAATAAGGTGCGGGGCCATGATAGCCGGCGCGGATGAAACGAAACTCCGCGCCCTTACCCGCTACGGCGAGCGTGTGGGGCTTGCCTTCCAGATAGCCGACGATATACTTAACGTGGAATGCTCGCCGGAGGAACTCGGCAAGCCGGCCGGTTCGGACGAAAAGAGGAAAAAGGCCACCTACCCCGCGCTGTTGGGGGTTAAGGATTCAAGGGATATGGCTCACGACCTCGTCCTCAAGGCGCTTGCGGCAATAGAGGATTTTAACGATATGGCCGAGCCGCTGAGGGCTATCGCGAAATTCATAGTGAAAAGAAGGAAGTAATCGGGGTGAACGCAGTGCCCGCATACAGAGGCCGCCCATGAAAGATATTCTAAAGAGGATAGACAGCCCGGCCGACCTTAAAAAACTGTCTCTTGAGGAACTGCCGGATGTCGCGTCCTCGATAAGGGAGCTTATAGTCGAGACCGTCTCTAAAACCGGCGGCCACATCGCGTCCAGCCTCGGGGCGGTTGAGATAGCCATAGCGCTGCACTACGTGTTCGACACCCCGAAGGACAGTCTCATCTGGGACGTGGGGCATCAGGCCTATGCCCACAAGATACTTACCGGAAGGCGCGATAGCTTCTCCACCCTCAGGCAGATGGGGGGGATAAGCGGTTTTACAAGACCCTCTGAAAGCCCCTACGATACCGTCATGTCGGGCCATTCCTCCACCTCGATATCGAGCGCGCTCGGCATGGCCGTCGCGAGGGATCTAAGGGGCGGAAGGGAGAAAGTGGTGGCCGTCATCGGCGACGGCTCTATGACCGCCGGGCTCGCCTTCGAGGGGCTGAATCAGGCGGGCCATCTCAAAGGCGACCTCATCGTAGTGCTGAACGACAACGAGATGAGCATTTCCAAAAACGTCGGCGCCCTTTCCAATTTCCTGAGCCGCAAGATTACGGGCAGGTTCGCCACGAAGGTCAAAGACGAGTTGGAGTCGTTCGTGAAATCCATCCCTAAAATAGGCGGAGGGCTCGTGAACCTGATAAAGAAGGCCGAGGACTCATCGTCACGCTCCTTACGCCGGGCATGCTCTTTGAGGGGCTCGGCTTCCATTACATAGGCCCCATTGACGGCCATGACCTGGGCGAGCTCATAAGCGTCCTGGAGGAGATAAGACAGATTAAAAAAGGTCCGGTATTGGTGCACGTCATCACTAAAAAAGGCAAGGGTTATCCGCCGGCCGAGGCCATGCCGTCGCTTTTCCACGGCATAGGGCCATTCGACGCTACAAGCGGCGAGCCCGTCACATCGAGCGGTCCGGGGCGGATAACCTGCACCGAGGTCTTCAGTTCAACGCTTCTCGATATGGCCGGGAAGGACATCCGTATAGTCGCCATAACCGCGGCCATGCCGGAGGGCACCGGGCTTGTGAGGTTCGCCGAGGCCTACCCCCAGAGGTTTTTTGACGTGGGGATCGCGGAACAGCACGCGATAACGTTCGCCGCCGGCCTCGCCAGACGCGGGTTCAAACCCGTGGCCGCGATATATTCAACGTTCCTCCAGAGGGCGTATGATCAGGTATTCCACGACGTATGCATCGAGAACCTGCCGGTCGTTATAGCGCTGGACCGCGCCGGCCTGGTCGGCGCGGACGGCCCCACGCACCACGGGCTGTATGACGTGGCCTATTTGAGGCACCTGCCCAACATGGTCGTGGCCGCGCCGAGGGATGAAAACGAGTTAAGGGACATGCTCTTAAGCGCGGTGAATTACTCCAGGCCCGTTGCCATAAGATACCCAAGGGGGACGTGCCCCGGGAGCGACGCCTCACAGAGACCTTCGCGCGAGATTCCGCTCGGGGCGGCCGAGGTCCTGAGGGAGGGCGCGGACGTGGCGATAATCGCCCTGGGGACAATGGTCATGCCGGCCCTGATAGCGGCCGGGGATCTCGAAAAATCCGGCATAAAGGCCTCGGTTATTAACGCGCGATTCGCAAAGCCGCTCGATAGGGACTGTATCCTCACGCATGCCTCCCGCGCCGGCAGGGTCGTGACAATCGAGGAGGGCGCCCTTCCCGGCGGGTTCGGGAGCGCGGTCCTCGAACTCATGGAGGAGCACGCCTTGAGATGCGACGTGAAAAGGATAGGGGTCCCGGACAGGTTCATAGAGCACGGCACGCAGGCCGAATTGAGGAGCGCTCTTGGATTGGACTCCGCCGGGATAGAGGAAACCGTCAGGTTATTTGTTGAACGGAATGCTCGCCGCAATCCCGCCTGCCTCAGGCAGGCGGGTCAAGGCGAGCTATATAAATGACAATTAACGTAAGATTTATTTTGCGCGGGAAATGGAAGTCAGGAAAATCAATTCCAATAAAATTCGGCTCGACAGCCTCCTTGTTGAAAGGGGGCTCGTAAAGAGCCGGCAGCACGCCCAGGCCCTTATAATGGGGGGCAAGGTATCTGCCGGCGGGAGGGTGATTACAAAGGCCGGCGCCGCGACAGACCCTGGAAGCGAAATTAATATATCGGAAGACCTGCCCTACGTGGGCAGAGGCGGGAAGAAGCTCGAGGGCGCGCTCGACGGCTTCAATATAGACGTAGGCGGTCTGACGGTCATGGACGTCGGGGCCTCGACCGGAGGCTTTACGGACTGCCTTTTAAAAATGGGCGCGGCGAAGGTCCATGCCGTGGACGTGGGCAGGGGGCTTATGGATTTCAGGCTCAGAAGCGACGGGAGGGTGCATCTCATCGAAGGCAGGAATATACGCTATCTCGGCGCGGAAGAGGTCGGCGAGAAGGTGGATATGGCCTGCATAGACGTTTCGTTCATCTCGCTTAAGAAGGTCATCCCCAGGGTGAAGGAGTTCTTGAAACCATCCGGCCGCGTGCTCGCCCTCATAAAACCCCAGTTCGAGGTCGGAAGGTTCGAGGTCGGCAAAGGCGGGGTCGTAAGGGACGGGGAAAAGCACCGCCGCGTCATAGAGGACATCGAATCGTTTTCGGTCAAAGAGGGTTTAACCCCTCTTGGCGTGGTTGAATCCCAGGTAAAAGGACGCAAGGGCAACAAGGAGTTCTGGCTGTACCTTTCTTGCGGGGCCTGAGGCTTAAGGGCGGGAGATGGAAAGACCATGTTCGAGATAAAAGAGAAGAAAAAACTCGCGCACCTTGTCACCCTTTTAAGGGTCAAGGCCCCGCGCATCGCGGAAAAGAGAAAGGCCGGGCAGTTCGTGGTCTTAAGGCTCAACGAACACGGCGAGAGGATACCCCTTACAATAGCCGATTCCGACCCGGTCGAGGGCACAATCACGATAATAGTCCAGGAGGTGGGGAAGACCACCGCGCTCCTTTCCAATAAACTTGAGGGCGATGCCATACTCGACGTGGTGGGTCCGCTGGGCAGGCCGACGCACATAGAAAACTACGGCACCGCGGTCTGCGTCGGCGGGGGCATAGGCACGGCCGTGACATACCCGATAGGCAGGGCACTGAAGGAGGCCGGCTGCAAGGTTGTCTCCGTCATAGGTTCAAGGACTAAAGACCTGCTCATACTCGAAGACGAGATGAGGAGCGTGAGCGACGAGCTTTTCATAACGACCGACGACGGCTCATACGGCCACCACGGCTTCGTGACCAACGTGCTCGAGGAGTTTATCGCCGGCAAGAGGAAGATAGGCATGGTCATCGCCGTGGGGCCGGTCCCGATGATGAGGGCCGTGGCGCAGGTCACCAGGCCCCATGGGATACTCACCATGGTGAGCCTGAACCCCATCATGGTTGACGGCACCGGGATGTGCGGGTCGTGCAGGGTCACTATCGCCGGACAGAACCGCTTCGTATGCGTTGACGGGCCGGAGTTCAACGGCCACGAGGTGGATTTCAACGAGCTCATACGGCGCAACCGCAGCTACCTCAAGGAGGAGAGGATGGCCATGGAAGAGTTCGTATACCACGAGGGCGCAAGGTGTTATGAGCGCCGCGGTGATTGAATGGACCCGAAAGAAGCGAAAGAGAGGATGAAAATCCCCCGGCAGGACATGCCGGAGCAGGACCCCGGCGAGAGGGTCCGGAACTTCTACGAGGTCGCTTACGGCTATACCCCGGAGCAGGCCGTGACCGAGGCACGGCGCTGCATCCAGTGCAAAACCCCTCTTTGCGCGGCCGGCTGTCCGGTGGGCATAGACATCCCGTGGTTTGTAAGGCTCATTGCCGAGGGCAAGTTCGTCGAGGCCGCATGGAAGCTAAAAGAGACAAACGGCCTTCCGGCCGTATGCGGCAGGGTGTGCCCGCAGGAAGACCAATGCGAGAAGGTGTGCGTGACGGGCAAAAGGGGCAAGCCGGTCTCCATCGGGAGGCTTGAGAGGTTCGCCGCCGACTACGAACGCGAGCACGGCGAGACCGCGATACCGGAGATACCGCGCCGGACCGGCAAAAAGGTCGCTGTCATAGGCGGCGGGCCGGCCGGACTCACGGTCGCCGGCGACCTCGTCAAAAGGGGGCACGGCGTGACGGTATTCGAGGCCCTGCACACCCCCGGGGGGGTGCTCGTCTACGGCATACCGGAATTCAGGCTGCCTAAAAATATAGTGGCCGCCGAGGTCGAATACTTAAGGCGCATGGGCGTTGAGATGGAGTGCAACGCCGTCATAGGGAAACTCGAAACCATAGACGAACTCCTTTCAGGCGGTTTCGACGCGGTCTTCATAGGGACCGGGGCGGGGCTGCCGTATTTCATGAACATACCCGGAGAAAACCTCGTCGGCGTTTACTCGGCCAATGAGTATCTTACGCGGGTGAACCTGATGAGGGCGTATGAGTTCCCGGAATACGACACCCCGGTGATAAGGGGGAGAAGGGTTGTCGTCGTGGGAGGGGGGAACACCGCGATGGACTCGGCGCGGACCGCGCTTCGGCTCTGCCCCGAAGAGGTGACGATGATATACAGGCGTTCGATGGAGGAAATGCCGGCCCGCGTCGAGGAGATACACCACGGCGCGGAGGAGGGGCTTAAATTCCAGTTCCTCACAAACCCGGTGCGTTTTGTGGGAGACGACGAGGGAAGGCTGAAGGCCGTTGAGTGCGTGAGGATGGGACTCGGCAGTCCGGACGAATCCGGCAGACGCAGGCCCGTGCCGGCTGAAGGCAGCGAGTTCTGCATGGACTGCGACGTTGCGATAATAGCCGTAGGCAACGGCGCTAACCCGCTCATACCGCAGACCACGCCGGACCTGAAGCTTACCAAATGGAACAATATAGTCGCGGACGGTGAGACGGGCAGGACCGGCAAAAAGGGCGTCTTCGCGGGCGGCGACATAGTGAGGGGCGGCGCCACGGTGATACTGGCGATGGGCGACGGCAGACGCGCGGCGAATTCCATACACGAATACCTCACAACCGGGGTGTGGTAGATATAGGGTTTATCTCATATTGACAGGTCTTTGCGCGGCCAACCAACCGGCCTCGCCGGCCAACCCTTCACCACGGTTGGCTTTTTTATTTCCGGGCAGGTCACAGGGCGTCATGCTTGTCTCTCCAACTTAACACGGCCGTAATAAAACCGTAACACGCGGAGGGTATAAATAGGAAAAAACAGCAAGGAGGATTCAAAGGCATGAGGAAAATGATATTGGGGTTGGCGATACTGTTCTGTCTCTTTCTGTCCCGGGTTTCATATCCGGGAGCGGCCCACGCGTTCTTACTCGGCGCGGAGACCAGGGGCGCGACGATAAAAATAAACGAGGAGAGCGACCTTACCTTCAGGCTGCTCCTTCAGCCGAGGCTGGACACGGGCGAGATAATCCAGAACTCGTCCGTAACCGCGTATACGACCGGGAGCGACCTTTACATGAGGAGGGTACGTCTGGAGGCCGCGGGGCACATCGTCAAAGACCTCAAATTCAATATTACCCTCGCCGCCGACAAGTGGGACAGGATAGGCAATAAAAACGAGGTGACGCTCCATTACGCCTACCTTAACTACCAATTCGCCCCGGCATTCCATATCGAGTACGGGAAGCACAAGCTCCCGTACTCGAGGGTTGCGATGGTGTCTGATACGGCGCAGCTCCTTATAGAGGGGCCGGCGTCCACCGAGGCCGCAAAAAAACTCTTCGGCGAGACCGACGCCTACTACCAGCCGGTCTTGAAGTTCGGGGGCTCATCCGGCGCCGGCGTATTCAACTACGCGATCGCGGTTGGAGACGGCTGGCGGAACGGAGAGAATATACATGCCGGGAAAACCGTTGAAAAGGCCGGAACGCTTCTTACAGGCAGGCTTGAACTTTCCCCTCCCGGATGGACCGAGGATAAAAAGAGCGACGCGCATCTCGGAAAGGGAAGGCACGCGACGGCCGGAGTCAACTACGCCGTGCAGGATTCCATAAAGTACAAGGAGAACGGATACGGGGAGAAAAGGGAGCTTTTCGGCTTCGACCTCTCTGGCCATTACGAATCGCTGGAGGCGCAGTTCGGATATAACGGATGGAAAGAGGCCTACGGCGACCCGGCGCTGTCCGATAAAGCGCCGGAGGGCTGGTACGCGCAGGCCGGATGGTTTTTCCCCTCATACTCGGTTGAGCCCGCCGTAAGATACGAGGTCTACGACCAGGACTCTAACGCGAAGGATAAAAAGGAGAGGTCCCGGACCGTGGGGCTTAACTGGTATCTCAAGGGGCATTCGGCGAAGTTGTCCGCTAACTGGGTGCATACCGGCTATGAAAAGAAGGCAAAAGGCTGGTTTGCCGCGGACAAGGACAGGGACATGGTGCAGGTTCAGGGGCAGATATACTTCTGACGAAACCTGGAGTCCTTCATCTCACTATCAGAGGGTCCGGGGTATCTTTTTACGAAGCGAAGGAATTCCCCCGAACGCCTTTTCCGGCAAGCCGTCATGATTTTTCCCGTTGTCAAAAAATACCCCGTATGATAAAAATTTACATTGGAGTTAAGGAGATCCCATGCCACGAAAAAGGAAGGTCCTTTTCGTCTGCGTCGGCAATTCGTGCAGGAGCCAGATGGCCGAGGGATTTTTAAGGACCATCGGCAAAGGCTCTATCGAGGTCAGAAGCGCCGGCACAGCGGCCTCCGGTATAGTGAGCAGAGACGCCGTCAAGGCGATGAAGGAGAGGGGAATAGACATAGGCGGCCAGACCTCTGACCAGCTCACGGACGATATGCTCGAATGGGCCGATATCGTGGTGACGATGGGCTGCTGTCCGGCCGGGGAGCTCTGTCCCGTTGATTTTAAGGGCCTGAAATACGACTGGCCGGTCGGCGACCCTCTCGGCCGGCCGTGGGATGAGATGCGGATGGTGAGGGACGACATAGAAGCGAGGGTCAGGGAGTTGATAGAGGAGATTGAAAGTGGACGCGGGTAAGGCCACCATCCTTACCGTTGACGACGAGGCGGACATACTGAACCTTCTGGGCTATAACCTCAAGAAGGCCGGCTACGGCGTCTTGCAGGCGAAGGACGGCCCGGAGGCCATAGGGCTTGCGAGGCGCAAAAAGCCGGACCTGATCCTGCTCGACATCATGCTGCCGGACATGGACGGCACGGAAGTCCTCAAAAGGCTTAAACGAGACGATTCGCTCGCGCACATACCAGTTATAATGCTTACCGCGAAAGGCGAGGAGGTTGACAGGATCCTGGGGCTTGAACTCGGCGCCGAGGACTACATAACAAAACCCTTCAGCCCCCGCGAGCTCGTCCTGAGGGTCAAGGCGGTGCTCAAAAGAAAGACCGGCGCCGGGCCGCACCCCTCCGTCCTCTCCCACAGGGAGCTTTCGGTGGACGCATCGAGGCACAGGGTCACGGTCAAGGACTCTCCCGTTGAGCTTACGGGCACGGAGTTCAGGCTCTTGAAAACCCTTCTTGAGGCGAGGGGAAGGGTGCTTTCGAGGGATGCGCTCCTGGACAGGGCCTGGGGCGCGGACTGTTACGTGACGCCGAGGACCGTTGACACCCACGTAAGGCGCCTGAGGGAGAAGCTCAAGGGCGCCGGGAAATACGTTGAGACGGTAAGGGGAGTGGGCTACAGGTTTACGGAGGAGGAATGATGGAGGAGGTGTCCATACTCAAGACCATAGCGCGCGAAATGCTCTCCGGAGTGCTTGTGCTGGACAGGGGCGGGAAGATACTTTACGCGAACCCGTTTTTCACGCGGTGTTTTTCGATAGAGGGGGACATAAGGGGCAGGAGGATACGCGCCGTGATGGGCAAGAGCGGCTTTCTGAAGGCCGTTGAGGGGGCTTTAAAGGAGGCCGTCGAGGACGGCTGGATGGCTGAGGCCGAGGGCGGAGAGATAGAGATAAACGAGAAGGACAGGTTCTTTAAGATACGCATCGTGCCTATCTCGAGAGACGCCGCGAGCGGGGTCATGCTTTTCCTGCGCGACATAACCGAGGAGAAAAGGGTCGAGGCCATAAAAAAAGATTTCGTCGCCAACGTCTCTCACGAATTGAGGACCCCGCTGGCGAGTATAAAGGGCTACGCGGAAACGCTCCTTGACGGCGGGATGGAAGACGAAAAGACCCTGAAGGAGTTCCTGGGCGTAATAGACAGGCACGCAACCCGCATGTCCCGCCTCATTGACGATCTGTTGGTGCTTTCGAAGCTCGAATCGCACCAGATGCCCATGGTCGTCGAGGCGGTTGACATACGCGAACTCATAAGTTCAATCGCCGAGGGGTTCAAAAAGCAGGCGCTGGATAAGGGGATAAGGCTCGAGTTGAGCATGGCCTCGGCCCTGCCGTCGGTCCTTTCCGACAGGGTAAGGCTTGAGCAGGTGATGGTGAACCTCCTCGACAACGCCATAAAGTATACGCCCGCCGCCGGCTCGGTCCTCGTCGCCGCGTCCGTCACGAACGGCACGGTCAGGGTTGACGTGAGGGACACGGGAATGGGGATACCTTCGTCCGACATACCGAGGATATTCGAGAGGTTCTACCGCGTGGACAGGGCCAGGAGCAGGGAGATGGGGGGCACCGGGCTGGGGCTTGCGATAGTAAAGCACATAATCCACGCCCTCAACGGCAGGGTATGGGTGGAGAGCACGCCGGCGAAAGGCTCCACGTTCAGTTTTACCCTCAAGACCGCGCCCCATGCGTCCGTATGACCTGTTTTGTATGTGAGGTATTTTTTTTACCGACACCTATGAGAAAAGCCCGATGCCGATAATCGAGGTAAAAGACCTTGTAAAGAACTATAACGGCATCGAGGCCGTAAGGGGAGTTTCCTTTTGCGTCGAGGAGGGCGAGACCTTCGGGTTCCTCGGCCCCAACGGCGCCGGGAAGACCACGACCATAAGCATCCTCTGCACGCTCCTTTCACCGACCTCCGGCCGGGCCTTTGTCAACGGCTGCGACTGCATGAAAGAGCCGCACGGGGTGCGCTCCTCCATCGGGCTCGTCTTTCAGGAGGTCACCCTCGATAACGAGCTCACCGCGTATGAGAACCTGAAATTCCACTGCTACCTCTACGGCATGACGAGGCATATGGCCGAGGAGAGGATTGACGAGATGTTCGAGGTCGTGGGGCTTGGGGACAGGCGGAACGATTTTGTGAGGACCTTCTCCGGCGGCATGAAGAGGAGGCTTGAGGTGGCCAGGGGGCTGCTTCACAGGCCGAAGGTGTTGTTCCTGGACGAGCCTACCCTTGGTCTTGACCCGCAGACAAGGAGCCACGTCTGGCAGTTCATCGGGGAACTCAAGAAAAAAGAGGGCAATACCGTGTTCATGACCACGCACTACATGGACGAGGCCGAGGTATGCGACCGCATCGCCATCATTGACAACGGCAGGATTATAGCCTGCGAAAGCCCCGAGGGGCTTAAAAGCTCGCTCAAGGGGGACACCGTTTATCTGAGGACTTCCGACGACGGGCTTGCTGAAAAGGAGCTTCTCGGAAAGTTCGGGTTCAGGCCCATGAGGCTGGAATCTGGCGGGCTTGCGATAGTCGTTGAGAACGGGGAAAAGGTCATACCGAGGCTCTTTGACGGGCTTACGGTCACGGTAAGGGCGGTGAACCTCAAGAGGCCTTCGCTCGACGACGTATTTTTACGCATGACCGGAAAAGAGATGAGGGACTCAAACGGCGACAGGCCGGCGGGGAGTCAGGCCGGGGGGAGGAAGTAGCGTGTCATACAGGGCGGCATACGTCATAGTCTTGAGGGAGTTCAAGAGGTTTTTCCGCCAGAGGGGGCGGCTCGTCACGACGATCGCCAGGCCGCTTATCTGGCTTTTCATCGTGGGCGCGGGGCTTACGAAGATTATAGACGCCCGGAGTCACGGCAGCTACATGCAGTTCATGCTGCCGGGGGTCGTTGGGATGACGATATTGTTCAGTTCCATATTCTCGACCATATCGGTCGTGTGGGACAGGGAGTTCGGCTTCCTGAGGGAGATGCTGGTCGCTCCCGTCTCAAGGGTGACCATAGTCATCGGGAAATTGTTCGCGGGCACGAGCCTGTCCGTCCTTCAGGGCATGGCGCTTCTTTTTATCGCCCCGTTCATAGGCCTGGGCGTTGGAGTAAAAGAGGCGTTCATCATGTTCTTCCTTACGGCCCTCGTTTCGTTTTCCCTCACCGCGTTCGGCCTCTTCATAGCCGCGCACCTCACCTCGCTCGAGGGCTTTAACGTGATAATGAACTTCATAGTTCTCCCGATGTTCTTTTTAAGCGGGGCGCTCTATCCCGTGGGCAACCTGCCGGCTTTTCTGCGCTGGGTTACGTTCATAAATCCCCTTACCTACGGCGTTGACGCGTTCAAGCACGTGCTCCTTCCGTCCGGCGGCGCGCTCGCCGCCGAATTCCCGTTCGTGCTTGACGTGATATACGTCGGCGTCTTCGCCGCGGCGATGACGCTTTTTTCCGCGCGCGCGTTTGAGAGGAGGTAGTCCGGTGGCCCTCTACGTCGTTGCAACGCCTATCGGGAATATCGAGGACATAACGCTGAGGGCGCTTAAGGTCCTCAAGGATGTGGGCCTTATCGCGGCCGAGGATACCCGGCACACGAAAAAGCTTCTCGCCCATTACGGGATAGGGACGCCGGTTACCAGCTATTACGAGCATAACGAGAGGGAAAAGGCCCCCTATCTTTTAGAGAGGCTCAAAGGCGGCGTGGACATGGCGCTTGTCTCGGACGCCGGCACGCCTGGCATATCCGACCCGGGCTACAGGCTGATAAGGCTTGCTTGCGAGGAGGGCGTGCGGGTCATATCCGTGCCGGGCCCGTCGGCCCTTATGGCCGTTCTGAGCATAGCCGGGCTGCCGACGGACGAGTTCACGTTCAGGGGTTTTATGCCGGCGCGCCAGGCCGAGAGGAGGAGGTTTCTGGCCGAACTCAAGGGCGCTGATTCAACATTTGTGATGTACGAGTCGCCGAGGAGGCTTAAGGCCGCGCTTGACGATATAAAGGCGATACTCGCGGACGCCGAGGTCGCGGTGGGCCGCGAGATAACCAAGCTCCACGAGGAGGTAATAAGGGGGACGGTTGACCGCGTAATCGGGGAATTGGCGGGGCGGGACGTTAAAGGCGAGGTGACCGTAGTTTTAAGGACCGGGAAAAAGGCTCCGGCGGACGGGGAAACCCTTTCTTCGGAGTTGAGAGAAATGTTGTCCGCCGGGGTGCCGCTCAAGGACGCGGTAAAGGCCGTCGCATCGGCGCTCGGTATGCCGAAGTCAATGGTGTATAAAGAGGCGCTTAAGTATAAGGGGAGTTAAAGGGCTTTATCCAACAGGGAGGGACGTTGATATGAAAAAAGTCATACTCGGCATTATACTCGGTCTTGTCATGTTCGTCGTTTTTATAGCGTTCGGAGGGGCGCGGTACATGGTCAGGTTCGGCAAAAAGACCATTGATGCCGGTCAGAAGCTTCAGGTCTATGAAAAGGAGATAAAGGAGAGCGCCGGCAAGGCCGGGGAAAAAATAGCCGAGACCGGCAAGGCCACGAAGGAGAAGATAGAAGAGGCCGGGGGAAAAACAAAGGATACCGCGCTCAGGGCGAAGAAAAAGGTGGGCGACTACGTGCCGTAGGATGGAGACGGCCTCCGCCAGCCGTCCCCGATGGCATTCCGTTCAATCTTAATCAGGGATTATTCTTAATCTGTCTCTCCGTCTTTATGCTGAACGTAAAGGTAATGCTCACCACGTCTGTCCCGGTATACAGTTCGTTGATTTTGAGGTCGGCGCGGCCGCGTTTTATCCCTGGCTCAAGGGGGTAGAAAATAAGCATCCTCGATGTCTTGCCTCCGGGCGCGACACTCGTATTGAGGTCGTAGAACTTGCCCCTGAGGGCCTTTAGCCTGTCCTCCGGCATTTCCGCCGGGTACTTTTTTTTCACCGCGTAGTAGAGCTCCGCATAATCAAGCGGCTTTTTATAGTCGAACGAACCGGCGAAAAGGGACGTATGCGAGGGATTGTATACGACCGGGAGGTCTTTCGAGAGGTTTTCCATGTCCATCCTGAAAAGGACGTAGCCGTCTTTGAAAAGATCCTCCAAAAGAAGGTCGCTCCCGCTGCCGCAGCATTCCGATACAGGGCGTACCGTGACCCTTACGAGTTTGTCTTCAAATATCGAGGAATCCCCGCTCTGACGGTAGCCCGCCTGTTTGTACGCCGCGGGATAGAGGCGCGCCGTCCCGCCCGGGGACATGGAGCAGGCCATGAGAATAAAGAGCACGGGCAAAAGGGTTAATGGTAAGGGCCTTAATGTTTTCATTCAAAGACCTTCCGTTAAGAATGGACTCTATCGGGGTCAATCCCTGTATAGTATGGTAAATGCCTTGAACTCGTTTTTATAATCCTCCCACGCCACCTCCACGTCCTCGACGCGTGCGGCCGGCGGGCCTTTTTTACACCACTCGACCATTTTTCTCGCCGAATCCTCCGCGCCCTCGAAGACCGCCTCGACCGTGCCGTTGTGGTTGTTTTTGACCCAGCCCCTCAGGCCGTAATTTTCGGCCGTATCCCTCGTGTGCGCCCTGAAAAACACCCCCTGCACAAGCCCCTCTATTATCACATGCGCCCTTGCCGTCTTCATGGAGGTAAAACTACCATAAATCTTTGCGCCGGACAAGGGGGTTCCACAGGTGCGATGAACCCCCCAAAAGCAAAGGCTATGGGATAAAAAGACTTGCCGGCGCCTCCGCCGGGTTATAAAATATGGTCTGCATGAAAGAGGTCTCTATTATAGGCGGGGGGATGGCCGGGGTTGAGGCGGCCTTCATGATAGCGAGGCTCGGGGGCAGGGTTACGCTCTACGAGATGAAGCCCGTCCGTTTTTCCGCGGCGCACACCTCCGGGGACCTTGCGGAGCTCGTCTGCTCGAATTCGTTGAAGTCGGTTTCGCTCGATAACGCGTCCGGACTCCTTAAAGAGGAGATGCGCAGCCTCGGCTCGCTCGTCATTACCGCGGCCGAGGCCGAAAGGGTCCCGGCCGGGACGGCCCTGGCGGTTGACCGGCAGAGGTTTTCAGCCTTCATAACCGAACGCCTTAAAGAGGCCGGGGTTAAGGTCGTAAGGGAGGAGATCATCGCCATCCCGCCGTCGAGGACGGCTGGCGGGCCGTCAGGGACGGCTGGCGGGCCCTTGCGCCCGCTTATTGTCGCAAGCGGCCCTCTTACGTCCGATGGCCTTGCCGCGGCCCTGCAGGGGTTTTTAGGGTCAAAGGGCCTGTATTTTTACGACGCCATATCGCCCGTGGTGTACAGGGATTCCATAGATTTCACGACCGCGTTCATGGCCTCGCGTTACAACAAGGGCGGGGCGGATTACATCAACTGCCCCATGGACAGAACCGAGTATGAGACTTTTGTCCGGGAGATTGTATCGGCCGAGAAGACCCCCTTGCGCGCCTTTGAAAAAATACCCTTTTTCGAGGGATGCATGCCGGTTGAGACGCTCGCGGAAAGGGGCGTTCTCGCGCTCGCGTTCGGTCCGATGAGACCCGTGGGGATTATTGACCCGAGGACCGGCAGACGCCCGTGGGGCGTGGTCCAGTTAAGGAGGGAGACGAGGGAAGACACCCTTTACAACATGGTCGGCTTCCAGACGAGGCTCACGCACCCCGAGCAGAAAAGGGTATTCAGCCTCATCCCCGGGCTCCGGGATTTAAGTTTCGCGCGTTACGGGAGCATCCACAGGAACAGCTACATACACTCGCCGTCGCTTTTGCTCAAGACACTCCAGCTCAAAAAAGACCCCGGCGTGTTTTTCGCAGGGCAGATGACCGGCGTTGAGGGTTACTGCGAATCGGCCGCGACCGGCATCATAGCCGGGGTTAACGCGTGGAGGCTTGTCTCGGGTCTTCTTCCGGTCTTTCCGCCGGCCACCACGATGATAGGAGCGCTCTTGGATTACATAACCGACTCGGGGCGCCGGGACTTTCAGCCGATGAACGCCAACTTCGGCATACTCATTGGCGCGGGGGGGAAGAAAAAAAGGGAGGCCCTTGTCAAGCGCGCGCTTTCGGACATGGAGGAGTGGAAAATCAAAACCCTTGAAAGTCAGGGTGGTATCTGTTAGTTTTATGTCCATGGACAGAAGGAGACAGGTGCTTGTAAAGGCCCTTCAGGACAGCGACGAGACCGTAAGGAGCGCGGCCGCCGAGGCGCTTGAAAAGCTGGAGATACGGGCTAAGAAAGGCTACTTTGAGGGCCTCATTGATAAGGGAGAAAAACTCGAAAAGCTCAGGGCCGTCTACGCGCTTTCCGGGTTGAGGGGGCAGGACATACTTGACGTCCTCGTAAAGGCCCTTAAAGACCCGGTGGAGGACGTCAGGGCCGCCTCTCTCAGGGTACTCGGTAAAATCGGCGACAGGCGCGTGCTGCCCGATATCATCGAAAGGCTTAAAGACCCCAGCTTCATCGTTGAGAGGGTGGCGGTGGAGGCGCTCGGCAGTTACCGTGAGCCGGAGGTGGTTGTCCCCCTGCTGCAGATGCTCAAGAGTAAGGACGCCGGAGTAATCGAGAACGCCCTTCTCGTAATAAGCAGGGTTGGCGATAAAAGGGCCGAGGAGGCGATGATATATTTCGCGGTAAAGGGCAACGCGAGGATGAAGGCCGTGGCCATGAAGGCTCTCGGCATGATGGACGTTTCTTAGCCCCGCCCTCCAGCCGTCTTTGACGGCCAACAAGCCGTCCTCGACGGCCATCCAGCCCGCCATGCGGGTCAGCCGGCTTCTTTGGCGAACAACTCCCCGAGGTCCATGTTTTTCGAGAGAGGGTCCACCGTGCCGACGATTATGCGCGGCGTGGGGTTTTTCTGTGAGAGGTCAACGTTAAACGGCTCATCGAGGGGCCTGCCTTCGTTGTTGTAAAGTATCTTCACGACCGGCTGGTCGCCGGTTCCGGGACTTACGCCCGTTACAACCCCCACTTCGTTTGTCGAAAGCCTGACCATCGTCCCAACGGGGTAGAACCCTATCATGTCCTGAAAGGCCGTGACGGTCTTTGGGTCGAAGTGCTTGCCCGCGAGGTCCCTGAGCATCCTCATGGCCTCAACCGGCGGGGTGGGTTTCTGGTAAACCCTCAGGGTGGTAAGCGCGTCGTAGGCGTCCGCCACGCTTATGATAAGGCTCAAGGGGTCGAGCCGGCGTTTCTCCTTAGGATAGCCGGAGTAGTCATACCTTATATGGTGCTCGTATATGACCGTGGGGACCTTTCCGTCCATGCCTTCCATCCTGCTTGTTATCTCCGAGCCCAATACCGGGTGCTGCTTTATCTTCTCCCATTCCTCGGAACTCAAGTTCCCCGGCTTTCTTATGATATCCTCGGCAACCCCGGTCTTGCCGATGTCATGGAGCAGGCCGGCCATGCCGAGGACGTGCAGGTTTTTTTCGTCGAGGTTCATGAATCTTCCGAGCGATATGGCGAATATGGAGACGTTGACCGAATGGTTGTAGAGGTACTCGTCATAGTTTTTTATCATGGCGAGCCCTATCATGGCGTTTGTGTCGGAGAGAACCATGTCCGTCAGGTGCGTAACGACGCTTTTGACCTCCGAGGTCTTGGGGATCTTGCCGGTCCTCACCTCGTTCATGGCGCCTTTTACGGCCTTTACCGCGTCGTTATAGACCTCGAGGAAGCTCTTTTTATCCTTGGGTATGCTTTTTAAGATTATGTTTTTTATGCCGGCGGATCGCACTTCTTTTTCGAGTTCCTCGGGAAGCGGCTCGACCTCGCGCTCCCTGGTAAGGATATCGAGGAGGGACGAGAGTTCATCCCTCGTAACGCCCCTTTCAAAA
>JACRCI010000120.1 GCA_016219105.1 Deltaproteobacteria bacterium
CGCCGACGCCGTGGGGCTCGGCGTGATAAAATCTTTCGGCAAATGGGAGATGGTCGCAGCGAAGGACATCTGGGCGCAAAAGCAGATAGCCACAGCCGTTGCGAGTGGGATAGGCAAAGGCAGGGGAGATATTGTTTTGAAGAACGGCGACGGCGACGAGAGGTTTGAGTCCCTCATGAGGTCGGTCAGAGAGTCGACCGGGCTCTTTTGACAACCTCCACTTACCCGGTATTGCCTTAAATCGGGTTTTCAAAATTAAACAGGGCGGCCCCTGAAGGGGCCGCCCTGTTTTTTCGCCTGAACAGCCATAAAAAAACGCCCGCAGGCCACAAGCCTGCGGGCGTGTTGACTTTTGGAGTTTTCTGGTTAGGCCTTTTTCCTTAACCTTCTCGCTACGGCAAGTCCCGCCATGCCGCTGCCGAGCAACAGCAGGGTGCCTGGCTCGGGGACAGAGGCTGTTCCTACATCCAGTATTACCAGCGTTTTACCGCTCCATGACAGATTCGCCCAGTTGATTGCTATGTTGTTTGAATCAAATGTAACATTCGAGAGCGAGAACCCTGGCATGTAAGTCGATGGATTAACGGATACGCTGGTAAAGTTATTGCCGCTGTCAGTAAGCAAAAGCCCGTTCTCGATGTACAGGCCTCCCGAGTTGAGAGAGGGGACAGACGGGGACCATGTGTCGGCATATGGGGTTGTGTAATCAATAATGATCTGAGCATCGTTTGCGCTGATATTGAAGTAATGATAGAAGTTGCTGCTGGTGCTGCCGGCCACGAAGGAGCCGGGACTTCCATAATAATTAAATGTCGAACCTCCATTATAGTATTGCCACTCTATGGTATCTCCCATCAGCCCGGCCTCAGCCTTTGCGGAGCAGGCAAGCAATATGCCCGCGAGCACGAGTGCCGTATTGCGTATGAACTTCTTCATCTGAGCTCCTTTGCGAATATCATCCGGGGTTAAAATCTCGCTCCGAATAAAATATATGCAACTTTCGTACCGGAAAAGGCTTTATTATGTAACTCTTTGTTTTTTAAGATATTTGGTGTTCATTTATGGCGGTTATTTTTAGGCAAGTGATAAAAATATGGACAGGTTGGTTTTTTTTGTAAGGAGAGTAGTGTTAGATTTCGATTGAAAATCAGGAGTTTGCGAGAATGGTGGTGTATCGTAAAAAAAGTGGACAGTCGCGCAGGGGTGAGGACAGGCATAAACCGTTGATGGGGAGGATGCCGTTAAGCTTTTGTCGTCTAAACAGCCGCCCTTTTCCTTCTTGCGAGGTTGAGAAGGCCGCCTTCGAGTATGTACGACCTCTCCCTCGGGGTGAGGCTTATGTTAAAGACCAGCCTCTTGCCTCCTGCCACCCCGCGCACCTCGGTCGAGCCGTCCTCTATGGCGCGCCGGAGCCCATCAAACGATATCCACTCTCCCTGCGAAATCTCTTTATAGTCGGAAGGGTACTTGAAGGTGAGGGGGACGATCCCGAAGTTTATCAGGTTCGTAAGGTGTATGCGCGCAAACGATTTGGCTATCTTGACCCGTATCCCTAAAAACCTCGGCGCTATCGCCGCGTGCTCGCGGGACGACCCCTGTCCGTAGTTCTCTCCTCCGACGACCACGCCCCCTTTTGCCTCAACGCACCTCCTGTAGAAGGTCTTGTCGATCCTCTCAAACAAGTGTTCGCTTATAAGCGGGATGTTAGACCTGAGCGGCAGGACATCGTTCCCCGCGGGCATGATGGAGTCGGTCGAGATGTTGTCTTCGACCTTCAGGAGTATCTCGCCCTCGAACGACTCGGGCAAGACGTCGAACGCGGGGAATGGCGCGATGTTCGGGCCGCGGACGACCGCGACCTTTTTTCTCTCTTCCGGGGGAAGCGGTTTTACGACCAACGCGTCGTTCCGTATGTACGCCTTCGGCTCGACTATCCTCGGATAAGGCCCGAGCTTCCTCGGGTCGGTAATTTTGCCGAATATCGCGGCGGCTACCGCCGTCTCCGGGGAACTCAGATAGACGCGGTCGTCCTCGGTGCCGGACCTGCCGGGGAAGTTCCTCGGAAAGGTGCGTACAGAGTTCGCCCCTGCGGACGGGGCCTGCCCCATGCCTATGCAACCGAGACAGCCCGACTGGTGTATGCGCGCGCCTGCCTGATTGAGAAGGAGCTTAGCCGCGGCCTTGTCGAGGTTCAGGAGGACCTCGCGTCTACCGGGGTTTATCTCGAAGGAGACGCCCTCTTTCGCGGCCCTCTCCTTTACGGCCATTGCGGCTATCATGAAGTCCCTGTAGGAGAAGTTGACGGAAGAGCCGATTATGACCTGCGATACAGGCAGGCCCTCGACCTCGGATACCTTTTTTACATTGTCCGGCGACGACGGGCAGGCTATGAGGGGTTCGAGTTTTGAGAGATCGATCTCGTCGGTCTCGTCGTACCCGGCGTCCGGCTCGGCCTCGAACGGCGACCACTCATTGACTCTTCCGTGCCTCTCCAGAAAGTCCCTCGTCTGCTCGTCGGACGGGAAGACCGTGGTCGTCGCGCCGAGCTCGGCGCCCATGTTGGCGATCGTCGCACGGTCTGTCGCGGGAAGGTTTTTGAGCCCCCGCCCCCAGTACTCGACGATCCTGCCGAGCCCGC
>JACRCI010000123.1 GCA_016219105.1 Deltaproteobacteria bacterium
CAACCGCTTCAGTTCCTTCCGGCTCATCCTCAAAATGTCCTCCGCCATAACGCCCTCCTTCAAAACAGGGCATTATAGCAACTCCAAAACAGGACATTTCTACTTTGGCAGAATAGGACATTATTACTTTGGCGTTACACACCGCTGCCCCGGGATTATCCTTTATAGACCCTGTTTCTCCCCTCTGCCTTTGCCATGTACAGCCGCTTGTCAACCGCGGCCATGAGGGATTCCGCGTCATCCCCGTCTTCAGGGAAGGTGGCGACGCCGAAGCTTGCGGTAAGGTTGCCTCCCGGCTGGGTCTCCTGCATGGGGAATGGATGTTCTTCTATTGCCCCGCGTATCCCCTCGGCGACGAAGAAAGCGGCTTCAGCGCCGGTTTCAGGAAGGATTATGATAAATTCCTCTCCGCCGTAACGCGCCGCTATATCCACCTCCCTGCGGTTCCTTCTGAAAAGCTCCGCGACCATCTTTAATATCACGTCTCCCTTGGGATGCCCGTGGGTGTCGTTGTAACTCTTGAAGTGATCTATATCGGCCATAACCAGGGACATGGAGCGGTTATACCGTTTCGCCCTTTTGATCTCCTTTTCCAGCTCGTTCTTGAAGTGGCGGTGGTTATAAAGTCCCGTAAGCCCGTCGGTCGTGGCAAGGTCCTTGAGCATCGCGTCCCGCGCGGTGATGGCGTCCACCATCTGGTTGAAGGACCTTGCAAGCTCTCCGAGTTCGTCCTGTGAGGTGACCGAAACCTTCCGGAAAAAATCCCCGGAGGCGATGTTCCTGATACCCATTACAAGGGTCGTGATAGGGTAGGTTACCCACTTCCCTATCATATAGGAAAACAGGACGACCACCAGGACGGCAAAACCGACCAGCACCGTCATATACCCTACGATGCTCGCCTCCACGTAGACCCTCTTCGCCGGGATTATGACCGCAACGGTCCATCTGTTTTCATTATGTCCGTCATCGGGCGCAACGGGACGATAATGGATATAGTACCGCTCGCCGCCCTGGCTGAATTCATCCATGCCGCCGCCGCCTGAAACTATCTTATCAACGACCCTGTTGAAGGAGGGTGACGTCTCAAGGGTTTTTGCCCTGGGCAGCGGCCCCGTAAGACTGATATCAACGGCCGTATGGGCCAGGTATTCCCCGTTTTCGTTAAGGATAAAGGCGATAAGCCTCTCGGGGTTTATGACCCCCCGCAGGATGTCCTGAAAGTAGCTTAATGTAATCTCAAAATGAAAGATGGCAACGTTCACGCCCCCGATGGTTATGGGCGTGGCATAGGGCAAGACCCATTTGCGCGTATCTTCCGAGATCTCGGGCCTTCCCGTGAAGACGTCTCCCTCATTAAGGACGAATGTCTTTGCGAAGAAGGACCTCACCGATTCATCGGGGGAGAGGTCTTTTTGTTCCGCAAGGGTGTCGTAGACTATACGGCCCACCTCTTTTCCGGACCTTTCGATAAAACAGCTCTCGTCAAGGTACTTATAGAGCTTTCTGATGCTTAAAAAAACATTGTGCTGTTCCCTGAGCCAGACGTCCTTCTTCCCCGGCTCGGTATAATAGAGTTTAAAGGCCGGGTTCGTAGAGGCGAAGAGGAGGTCCGACCTGGCCTTGTTGAAATTTTTTTCGATGATATCCGTTATCTCCGCGGCTGTCCACTGGAGTTCCTTGAAGACGTTCTCGAAAAGGGCCTTTTTTATGGTAAAATAGAAAATAACGCTTCCTATGATTATGGGGGCAAGGCCTATAACCAGAAAGAAAAGGGTGATCTTTACCCTGAGGCTCTTTTTTATCTTGGATAGGTTCAATGCCCTCTCCTCTAATTAAACCAACAGGGGATTGATATGAAACATGCCTTCCGGAATTCCCGCGGCTGTTATTTCTTCGTGGTGAGGGATAGATGGTCAAGGATTGCTTCGTCTATCTCGTCTGCGGCAGGCGGCGATGCGGCCTTGCCAGCCGGCCTGCCGGCAGCAGATGGGGCGCCGGCAGGTTTTTCACGCCCAGGGGCATGACCCTGGGGTTTATCGTCAAAACGGCCTTCTTGAAGTTCTTTCAAGACAGAGGCGTGCTGTTCGTTAATTATCTCCTTTACGACGATTGAGAGCTTGTCGGATTTCAGTATGTCGGAATAAGGGGTCTTGCGGGTTAAAAGTATACGGCCCCCTTTGAACAGGACCGTGGTTATGACCGGGTTTTTTCTGCCCCCGTCTTCGGTCTGCAGATGATAGACCTCGCTATCGCGGATTATGTTCTGGTTTATGCCTACGTGCATGGGTCGTTAAAATCTAACACATCCGGGAGATTTTTTCAAATCCAAGACATTACCTTGCCGGAGGAGGGGTTGCTTGACACACCCGGCGGCCTGATGTATCTTTGTAATGCGAACCGTCGAAGACGGCTGGCGGGCCGGCGGGAGGCAAAACTTGCAGGAAAAAACCACTGAAAAAAAAGACATCATAGAGGTCCTTTCCGCGGAAAAGAGGGTCTTTCCGCCTCCTCCGGAGTTTTCCGAAAAGGCCCACATAAAAAGCATGGAGGACTACGCCGCCCTTTACAGGGAATCCGTGGAAAACCCGAACGGCTTCTGGGAAAAGATGGCCTCCGTGCTCACGTGGAGCAGGCGCTGGGACAGGGTTTCCGAGTGGGATTTCAACAAGCCTTTCATAAAATGGTATGTAAACGGCAAACTCAACGCCTCCTTTAACTGTCTTGACCGCCACCTTAAGACCCCGGTTGGGGACAGGGCCGCGATAATATGGGAGGCGGACAACGGGGAGACGAGAACGTTTACGTACCGGGAACTCCACCGGCAGGTATCGAGGTTCTCGAACGTGCTGAAAAAGAAGGGCGTTAAAAAAGGCGACCGCGTAACGATATACCTCCCCATGATACCCGAGCTTCCCGTCTCAATGCTCGCGTGCGCCCGGATAGGCGCCATACACAACGTCGTATTCGGCGGCTTCAGCGCCGCGTCTTTAGAGGGAAGGATCCTCGACTGCGCGCCTGGAGTCCTCATAACCGCTGACAGCGCCGTGCGCGGAGGAAAATCCGTGCCCCTTAAGGCGAACGCGGACAGCGCGCTCAATAACTCCCCGTCCGTAAAAGACGTCATCGTCGTAAAAAGGGCCGGGGCGGACGTTGACATGAAAAAAGGAAGGGACGCGTGGTGGCACGAGGAAATATCCGCGGCCGACATAAAGGACGACTGCGCTGCGGAGGAAATGGACTCCGAGGACCCTCTCTTCATCCTTTACACGAGCGGCTCTACCGGCAGGCCCAAGGGCGTTTTGCACACAACCGGCGGGTATCTCGTATTCAGCGCGCTCACCTTCAAATGGGTCTTCGACTGGAGGGACCGGGACATATTCTTCTGCACCGCGGACATCGGCTGGGTCACGGGCCACAGCTACATCGTCTACGGCCCGCTCGCCGTGGGCGCGACAACGGTCATGTTCGAGGGCAGACCGACATACCCCGGACCGGACAGGTTCTGGGAGATAGTTGAAAAATACCGGGTCTCCATCATCTATACCGCGCCCACCGCCATAAGGGCGCTCATGAGATACGGGGACGAGTGGGTGAAAAGGCGCGACCTGAAAAGCCTCCGTCTCCTCGGCACGGTCGGGGAACCGATAAACCCCGAGGCGTGGATGTGGTATCACGAGGTCGTTGGAAACGGGAGGTTGCCGATAGTTGACACGTGGTGGCAGACCGAAACCGGCGGGATACTCATAACCCCTCTGCCCGGAGCCATCCCCCTTAAGCCCGGCTCGGCCACAAGGCCGTTTTTCGGCATAGTCCCGGAGGTGTTGACCGAAGAGGGAAGGCCCGCTAAAATAAACGAGGGCGGGTGCCTTGTCATAAAAAAGCCCTGGCCCGGAATCATGCGCGGCACATACGGCGACCCTGAAAACAGACACATGAAAGAGATATATTTCAGCCGCTTCCCCGGCTATTATTTCACCGGGGACGCGGCCAGGGTTGACAAGGACGGGGACTACTGGCTCATGGGGAGGATGGACGACGTGCTGAACGTCTCCGGCCACAGGCTCGGCACCGCGGAAGTGGAAAGCGCGCTCGTGGCGCACCGCGCGGTCGCCGAGGCAGCGTGCGTGGGGTTTCCGCATGAGATAAAAGGGGACGGCATTTACGCCTACGTCGTATTGAAGGAGGGCTTCGGGCCTTCGGAAAAACTCAGGGAAGAACTGACCGAACACGTCAGAAAAGAGATAAGCCCCATTGCAAAGCCGGATAAGCTCCAGTTCGCAACGGGGCTTCCTAAAACGCGGAGCGGCAAGATAATGCGCCGGATATTAAGGAAGAT
This sequence comes from Deltaproteobacteria bacterium, assembly GCA_016219105.1. Taxonomy (GTDB): domain Bacteria; phylum Desulfobacterota; class GWC2-55-46; order GWC2-55-46; family DRQE01; genus JACRCI01. The sequence continues at coordinate 4,340 of JACRCI010000123.1, forward strand.
CGCCGCCGGCCTCGAAGGGGGCATCGAAGAGCTCGGCGACATATCCACGCTGGCGGACCCGGCGGTCGTTGAAGGCCTTATAAGGGAACGCCTCTAAAGGCGTAAAAACCTACTCGCCGCGCTGGCTTCTGCCCATTTTCTTCATTGCCTTGACCCTGCGCTTCTGCGCCTCCTGGCGCTTTCTCTTCTTTTTCACGCTCGGCTTTTCGTAATACCTTCTCTTCTTTATTTCCTTGAAGGTCCCGTCCTGCGCGAGCTTCCTTTTGAGTATCTTAAGAGCCCTTTCGAGCTGGTCGTCTATTACCCTGACCTCTGACAAAAATTTTCACCCCCTCCGTGCCGCCGCTGAAAATCTCCAAGAATAAAAGCTATAACATTATACAGAAATTCAAAAAGGTGTCAATTTTTAAATATTTTTCGCCGGATGTCATGCCGCCGGCTTACATCGTTACCGGCGCGCCCACCCCTAAAAGCCCGAGCCCCTTCCTTGTGACCCCGGCCACGGCCCTGCACAGAAAAAGCCTCGCAAAGGTCGTCTCCGTATCGTCCGTCACCACGCGGTTACGGTTGTAATAGGGATGGAAAAGCCCGGCAAGCTCGGTCAGATAAAACGTAATCCTGTGCGGCTCCATCTCGACGGCGCTTTTTTCGACTACCTCCTCGAACGCCGCGAGGTGCTTTATTATGTCCGTCTCCTCCTTGAGTTCGAGTTTTTCAAGGACCTCCATATCCGGGGATTGCGGCAAAGACACGCCTTTTTCCCCGGCGAACGCGGTTATGCTCATTATCCGCGCGTGGCAGTACTGGACATAGTAGACCGGGTTTTCCGGGGCCTGCCTTTTCGCGAGTTCGAGGTCGAAGTCGAGATGCGCGTCGCTTTTCCTCATCAAAAAGAAAAATCTCGTGGCGTCCTTTCCGACCTCGTCCATTACCTCCCTCAGCGTCACGAACTCGCCCTCCCTTTTGCCCATGGCGACCGGCGCGCCGCCTCTTAAAAGAGCCACGAGCTGGATGAAAATTATCTTGAGCATCCTCTCATCATGACCGAACGCCTTAAAAAGCGCCCTCACCCGTGCCTCATACCCGTGGTGGTCGGCGCCCCAGACATTGACTATCCTGTCGAAACCCCTCTTCACCTTTTCCCTGTGATAGGCGATGTCGGAGGCGAAATACGTCATCTGGCCGTCGGCCTTCACGAGCACCCTGTCCTTATCGTCCTTGAACGCGGTCGTCCTGAACCACACCGCTCCCTCGCCTTCGTAGACGTGCCCCCTTTTTTTCAACTCCTCTATCGTATCTCCAACGAGGCCGCTTTCATAAAGCGCCTTTTCGCTCTTCCAGACGTCGAACTCAACGCCGAAGTCCGCGAGGTCTTTTTTTATCCGTTCGAGCATGATGCCGCGCGCGAATTCCTGGAACTCGCCGGCAGACCGGTTGGCCGTCGAGGACGGCTGATTGGTCATGCCGCATCCGTGCCTTTCGAGATAATCGCGGGCTATCTCTTTTACATATTCCCCCTTATAGCCGTCTTCAGGGAACCGCGTCTCTAAACCGCACAGCTCGATATACCGCGCCCTGACCGATTCTCCGAGGGTCTGCATCTGCCTTCCCACGTCGTTTATGTAGTACTCCTTCGTGACCTCGAAGCCCGCGGCCTTCAGGATGTTCGCAAGGGAATCCCCGACCGCGGCGCCCCTGCCGTGCCCTATGTGGAGCGGGCCGGTCGGGTTCGCGCTCACGAATTCGACCTGAACCCTTTTCCCAGCTCCTATATCCGTATCCCCGTAACCCGTACCCTTTTCAAGCATCTCTTTGAGCCGTTCATGCCACCAGGATTTTTCGAGAAAGACGTTTATGAAACCCGGGCCAGCGACCTCGCACCTCGAAACATTTTTGGAAGGGTCCGCGGCTATCCTGCGGGCGAGCGCATCTGCTATCTCGCGCGCGGGACGGCCTTCCAACGGGGCGAGCAGCATGGCCGCGTTCGTTGAAAAATCCCCGAATTCTTCTTTTTTGGGCCTTTCGACTATGATGGGGACGGCCAACCAACCGGCCTTGCCGGCCGGTCTTTCAGTTTTTATTTCGCCGTCTTTTGCCGCTGCATCGAGGGCGCGGCGGATTATATCTCTTATGGCGCGGGTCATTTCATCCTGCCGGTCTTGCCGGCCCGCCTGCCCGCCTCGTCGGCCAACCCGCCATCCCCGATGGCCAACCCGCCATCCCCGATGGCCAACCCGCCGTCCTCGACGGCCAACCAGCCGTCCTCGCCGGTTTGTTCGGCTATCTTTTTATAAAAGGCGGGCCTTCTCTCCTTCAAAAACCCCCACACGTTCCTTGCGGCGCCTATCTCCGCGAGGTCCACGTCCGCGAGCACCACCCCCTCTGAGGAACCCGACGGTTTTACCCTGTACTCGCCGTCCGGCCCGGCGCAGAAACTCCTGCCGTAAAACTCCTGCGCGCCTTCGGCGCCCACGCGGTTTACCCTGAAGACGAACAACCCGTTGGAGTGGGCCGCGGCCAATAGCGCCCTTTCCCATTTAAGCCTCGAATGGTGGAACGCGGACGCGGTCGGCGCGAACACTATCTCGGAGCCTTCGAGCGCGAGCACCCTCATCCCCTCGGGGAAGAACAGGTCCCAGCAGAGCTGCACCCCGATAGTCGCAAAAGGGGTCTTGAAGACCGGAAACCCGAGGTCGCCAGCCTTAAAATACGTCCTCTCCTCCCACAGCGGTATCTGGGGCACGTGGACCTTCCTGTACCTGCCGATTATCTCGCCTTTTATGCCTATGACAAACGCGGTGTTAAAATAATCGGCGTGGCCGCCTAACTGGCCGTCAAAGACGGCTGATTGGCCGGGAAGCTCGACGGCGCCGTCCTTTTCAAACACCGGGGCCACGATAACCACGCCATATTTTAAGGCCGCCTCCCTCATCGCGGTGACGGTGGAGCCGTCCGCCGGTTCGGCGAGCGAAAAGTTCGACTCGTCTATCCTGGCCGGAAACCACGGCAGGGAAAAAAGCTGCGGCAGGCAAACGATGCACGCGCCCTTTTCCGCGGCAAGCCCCACGAGGCTTACCGCGCGGCTTACGGTCTCCTTCCTGTCGGAAGACGGGGCGAGCTGAATGCCCCCGGTCCTTATCACCTTTTTTTTCATATATGCGTTTGTCCGGTTTAAAGAAAAGCGTCAATCAAAAAAGACGCCCGCGCGGCGGGCTTTGATTCAGGCAAGAACCGTATAAGGAGATACATCGCCCGTCCCGCACGGAGTGGGGCGGGCGTCTTTCGGCGTGAATTATCTGTCCCGTGAATTATCTGTCCTCGGCCTTTTCTATCCTGTAGACAACCTCATTTTTCCCCACCATGCCGAGATCGTTCCTGGCGAGGCGGGAGATGTAGTTCCTGTCTGTTTTAAGGAGATTTATCTCGTCGGCAAGCCTTTTATTTTCCTCCTCGACCGTCCGGTTGAGGAGGCTAATCCTATCCCGCTCTTTTTTAAACCTGTATGCGTCAATAAGGCCGTTTTCGCCCACAACCGCAAAGAGCGTTATCACCAATATCGCGGCGCCGAAAATTATTAAAAAAGACTTCCTGTTCTTGGCGGTTTTTATGACCATCCCTGTTAAGGGATATCAGAGTAAGGGCAAAAAGTCAATAAAATTAAAGGCCTTTTTGCGGTTTTCGCCGTTGCCCTTGACATTGCCGAAACATGGGTTAAAATTCATCTATTAACTAAACAGGCCATAAGGAGGCGAAAAAATGTATACGAAGATCTTGACCTTTTTTACGGGCGCCCTGATGATTTTTTCAATCGCCCTGGCCCCCGCGCTTGCCGGAGAAAAAGGGGACATGGGGGGGATGATGATGGGGGATGATATGAAGGGGCCGCACAGGGAGGATATGATAGAGCACCACAGGATGACACAGGACGCTCTGAGAATGCTGAGAGAGACCATGGTCATCCTGCGGGATCTGTCCCATAAGCCTACGGCCGAGGAAAGAAAAAAGCTCGACGGTATGATATCGCGGCTCGATGATATGGTGAAAAAGCACGAAGAGATGATGAAGAGGAAAAAGGAAATGTGGGAAGAGAAAAAAGACAGGATGGAGATGAAAGACAAGGATAGGGAGAAAAACAAGGAAACAAAGTAAGGGGGCAACGGGTTCCCGCGTCTTTGGGGCGGCCTTCTCTGACAGGGAAGGCCGCCCTTTTATTTTTCAGAAAATGCCCCGCGAGGCGGGTTTTGATCCGGAAAAAACCGCGCAAGGAGATACATCGTCTGGCCCGCGAGGCGGGTTTTGATCCGGAAAAAAACCGCGCAAGGAGATACATCGTCTGGCCCGCGAGGCGGGTTTTGATCCGGAAAAGAACCGTGTAAGGAGATACATCGTCTGGCCCGCGAATCCGCGAGAGTCCTTGCCGGCAATCCTTGAAAGCCGGACGCGTTTAAGGTATAAAACACTGCAAGTCATAAATCATGAACCTCCCCAGCACCACTTTCCATTATTGACTCTTCTGAAGAATCGGCGTTCGCGCCGGAAAGTGGTGCTGGGGCTTAAAGGCAAATATTATGCGGGGAGTTTCGCTTGTTTGATCTAAGGTCAATCCTCGGCATGCCGGCCGTATACCGCCTTTTCGGCCGCCTGATAGGCGCCGACCGCTGCCGTTCCATATACGTAAAGGAATATATCCGGCCAAAAAGCAAAGACCGCGTGCTCGACATCGGCTGCGGGCCCGGCGACATACTCGAATACCTGGGCGACGTCGAATATGTCGGCTTTGACATGGACGCGCGCTACATTGACGCCGCGAAAAAACGCTTCAGAGGCAGGGGGGCTTTTTTTCGCGGAAACGTAAGCGAAGAGACAATAAAGGAATATTCCGGGTTTGACATAGTGCTGGCGAACGGGGTGCTTCATCATTTAAACGACGCGGAGGCCATGGGGCTTTTGAGGCTCGCAAAAAAAGCGCTTAAACCCTCCGGCAGACTGGTGACTTTAGACGGCTGTCTGGCGCCGAAACAGTCCAATATACAGTCCGGGATCGCGCGCTATATCATTTTGAAAGACCGGGGACAATACGTGAGGACAGAGGAAGACTATGTATCTCTTGCGTCCGGCATATTCCGGGACGTCCGCGCCGAGTGCCGGAGCGACCTCCTGAACATCCCTTATACTCACATAATCATGGTTTGCATGGGGTGACCCATTTGCGGGAAAAGGCGGCCGGGGCATTGCCAGGCTTGCGCGAGAGTCCTTTAAAACGACTTATACAACGAATACACGCTGTATATCAGGATAAAGAGGCCGAAGGGTATGTTTATCTTCGCGGTCGCGGGCGTGGGCTTTGACATAAGAAACGTGTCTATCCTGAACGCCGCCACAATCCGGTTCTGCATGAACGAGGACAGTATGAGGACGACCCCGTAGGCGACGCCTATGAGCGTGACGAAGGTATCTATTGTCGGGTTCATACCGTATACCCACTGTTCAAGATAAAACCGTTTTTAAATCCTGGTGCCCGAGGCCGGGATCGAACCGGCACGTCCCTTTCGGGACTCGGGATTTTAAGTCCCGTGCGTCTACCAGATTCCGCCACTCGGGCTTTTGGGGTATCTGTCCCTACGTCCGCCGCGCCATATACCCCTTCATTATGGCTGCCCCCATCAGGTTTATCAGATAATCCCGGCCGTGTCAACACAGGGCTTACCTTGACTTTTCTCATGGTTTTGTTAAACTTTTTCAGCTACCCTTAATGGTAAAAATTAAGGAGGTTATGCGTTGGTTATCGAAAAAACGAAATGGCGGCAGGATTTTTTTGACGAGGTCGAGACAATAAGGCTCAATGACCCGCTTTCCTACGTCCTCGGCTCGCAGTATGAAGGCGAGCCGTTTGTCTTTGAATACGCGGACGCGGTAAAGCTCGCCGGGCACTCCTGTCCCGCGGTATCCGGGGCTTACAAGCTCACCGCCCTCGCGCTCAAGGCGCTTTACGGCGACGAACTGCCGGTAAGGGGCGAGATACGGGTATTGATAAAGGGAGAGCCGTCCCAGCTCGCGTATGGGCCGCAGGCCCAGGTCATCATGCTTATAACCGGCGCGTCCGGCGTTACGGGCTTTCACGGCCTCGGCGGCAGATATTCAAGGTTCAACAAGCTCCGCTTCGATGAAAAGGATTTTCAATTTTCGACCTTCATCTTCGAGAGGGAAGACACTAAAAAGGCCGTAAAGGTCGTTTACAACCCCGGGGTCCTGCCGCAGGACCCGGCCATGAGCGACCTTTCCCCCAGGGTCATTCAGGGGGTTGCGACCGTAAAGGAAAAAGAACAGTTCATCGCGCTCTGGCAGGGAAAGGTCAGAAAGATCCTGCTTGAGGACAAAAAATACCCCGGCCTCTTTACGGTGGAGGAGATAACGGGGTTTAAATTCCCGGCGGAGTAACCGGCTGGCCGTCGGAGACGGCTGGTTGTCCGGCGAGCCTTCCGGCCTGCCAGCCGGCCTCGCCGGGCCGGGCTTCTCCCGGTAAGCTCAACGGGAAGGAGAAAAGATTGTGAAAATAGGGATGCCTCTAACCAAATTCCTCCTCGAAGAGCAGAGGCATTACCCCGGTTCCACCGGCAATTTCACGGGCCTTTTCTCGGACCTCGCGGTCGCGGCAAAGATAATCTCAAGAGAGGTGAACAAGGCCGGCCTTATAAACATCCTCGGAGAGGCCGGCCGCACCAACGTGCAGGGCGAGGAGGTCCAGAAGCTCGACGCCTACGCGAACTCCACCATCATAAAGACCATGGAGCACGGCGGACACCTCTCGGGCATGGCCTCGGAGGAGTGCGAGGGGGTGATAGATATCCCGGACCACTATCCGCGGGGGCATTACCTGCTCATGTTCGACCCGCTCGACGGAAGTTCCAACATAGACGTGAACATAAGCGTCGGGACCATATTTTCGATCATAAGGAAAACCACCGAGGGCGAGACGACCGAGAAGGACTTCCTCAGGCCCGGCGCCGAGCAGGTCTCGGCCGGGTACATAATCTACGGCTCATCCACCATGCTCGTTTACACGACGGGCCACGGCGTGCATGGGTTTACGCTTGACCCGAGCGTGGGAGAGTTTTTACTGTCCCATGAGGACATCAGGACGGCTGAAAAGGGCAATATATACAGCATAAACGAGGGCAATACGAAGAACTGGTCCGGCGGGGCGCTAAAGTATGTCGAAGAGATAAAAAAGGACGGCTTGAGCGCGAGATACGTCGGCTCACTCGTCGCGGATTTCCACCGTAACCTCCTCAAGGGCGGAGTATTCCTCTACCCGGCCGACAAAAAAAACCCGAAAGGGAAACTGCGCCTGCTTTACGAGGCAAACCCGCTCGCATTCATAGTCGAGCAGGCCGGAGGCGCGGCCTCCACGGGCCTCGAGCGGATACTCGACGTAAAGCCCAAAGAACTCCACCAGAGGACCCCCCTTATCATAGGCAGCCAGGCCGACGTCAAAAAGGCCGAAAGGTTCTTCCGGGCGGAAACGCCCGCCCTATCCAATTAACCCTTTGGACAGAATATCGGGACACCTCTCACCGGCTAAAATGCGATCAAAAGCCCTCTATCTCGCATACTTCACAATCGGCTACAACATCCTCGAAGGGCTGGCGAGCGTCATTGCCGGCTACGCCGCCGGAAGCCCCGCGCTCGTTGGTTTCGGCCTTGACAGCGCGATAGAGTCATTGTCCGGCGGCGTGGTGGTGTGGAGGTTTTTAAAACACGGTCGCATCCCGCCGGAGGAAGAAGAAAGGGTCGAGAAAAAAGCGGTAAAACTCATCGGAACAAGTTTTTTCGTCCTCGGCGCCTACGTGCTTTTCGAATCCGCCGGAAAACTCCTCTTTATTGAACCGCCGCGTCCTTCGCCTTTCGGCATAATCATAGCCCTCCTTTCCCTCATAATTATGCCAATCCTCGCGTACTCTAAATACTCGACAGGGAGGATGATGAAAAGCCGCTCGCTCGTGGCCGATTCAAAGCAGACTTTCGTATGCTCGCTTTTGAGCGCGGCGCTCGTTACAGGCCTGGGCCTTAATTACATCTACGGCCTGTGGTGGGCTGACCCGGTCTCGGCCCTCGTGATAGTGGCATTCATCGTAAGGGAGGGTGTTCGGGCGTTCAGGGAAGAAAAGCTTTGTGCGTGTTGATGTGGCGTTTGACTTGAAAATCCAAAAAACAAGGGGGAGGCTTTAGAAGCCTCCCCGAAACTTGTCCTCACGAAAGTGGTGAGCCGGGGTCACGCAACGGAAAAAAGAGGCTCGTCTATCGGCCCTTTCCGGCACAGGGGGCACCTGCCGGGCTTTGTGAGCCGTTCTCTTTTCCTGAACACAAAACCGCAGTGCCTGCATCTGGCCGGGGTTACCACGAGGGTTTTTCCGGCGCTTCTGAACGTCCTCTGTATGTGTTCGAGGTGCCGGTAAACGTCCCTTTCCGACACCCTCACCGCGGCCGATATATCCCTTGCGGTCATCGGGGTTTTTTCAATCAGGGCAATTATCGCCCGGCGCGCTGTTTCGCGCCTTTCGGGCGGAAGGGGCTCTTTTTTCATCTTTACAGTATACCCGGTTTTTTCAGGACGGCCAACCAGCCGTCCTCGACGGACAATTCAGTTGCCTTATCGTTTCGTATCTGTTAGTTTCCGTAATATGACAATCCTGCCAACCGGCCTCGCCGGAAAAATAGACCTTACGCTCCTCAAGCCGGACGCGACAAGGAAGGACGTGGAGGGTTTTATCCGCAAAGCCCTCGCATATCCCTTTGCCACGGTCTGCGTACCGCCCTCTTATGTATTCCTTGCCTCAAGCCTTCTTAAAGGAAGCCGGCTGAAGGTCTCTACCGTCGTCGGGTTCCCGCTCGGGTATCAGACGACGAAGGTAAAGGCCTTTGAGGCAAAAGAAGCCGTTGAACATGGGGGGGCCGAAATAGACATGGTAATGAACATATCCGCGTTCAAGTCAGGGGATTTCCAGGCCGTTGAGGAAGAGATAGCGGCCATTGTCGCGGAGGCCCCCCTTGCAGCGGTCAAGGTGATAATAGAGGCCTGCTGCCTGACGGACGAAGAAAAGGTTAAGGCGCTGGATATCGCCGTGAACGCCGGGGCGCGCTTTGTAAAGACCTCCACGGGCTTTGCGTTCGGAGGGGCGACGATTAATGACGTAAGATTGCTTAAGGATGCGGCCCAGGGGAGGATACAGATAAAGGCCGCGGGAGGGATAAAAACCCTCGGCGCGGCCCTGGACATGATATCCGCCGGAGCGGACAGGATCGGGACGAGCTCGGGGGTCGAGATCGTGGAGGAATTTTTGAAACCGTCGAGGACGGTTAGTTAAAAGCAAAGGTGCGGCCAAACCAGCCTGCCTGCAGCAGGCAGGCCGTCCTCGACGGTCAACCAACCGTCCTCGACGGTGAAAGTTTTTTGAGATGCAAGAACCTTTTTACAAAAAGGCTCTTGCTACTTCCCTATACAGAACCTGCTGAATATCCTGTCCAAAATGTCCTCGGTCGTCACCGTGCCGGTTATCTCGCCGAGGCGGTCTAAAGACCATCTTAGATCCGCGGCCGTAAACTCCTTCGGAAGCCCCTCCTTCAACGCGGACAACGCCCTGCCTATCCCTTCGAGCGCCTTGTCGAGGGAGTCTTTTTCCCTGACCGAGGCCACAAGCTCGCCCGGGTGGGGTTCAACGGAATTTCCGGCGCCGGCGAGGCCGCCTAATTGGCCGTCAAGGCCGGCTGGTTGGCCTGAGCGGCCGCAGGCCTCCTCGTAGATTCTCTCCTCAAGCGCCTCTATGCCATCCTCTTTAAGGGCTGATATTAAAACAACCGGGTAAGGACTGAAAAACGTCTTTATCTTTTCTTCGCTGATTGCCGCGGCAGGGGTTTTTAAAAGATCGGTTTTGTTCGCAACGACAATAATCTTTTTACAGCCTTCGGGTTCATGCCCGTCAAGGACGGCTGGCTGCCCGGCGAGGCCGGTTGGTTGACCGGCTTTAAGGAGGGAGTCGAGCAATTCAAGGTCGTCTGAAAAGTCTTTGGCCGACGAATCAACCACAAACAGCCAAACGCCGGCGTCCCGTGCCCCAAGCCGCGCCCTCTCAACGCCTATGGATTCAACCGGATCCCCCCCGGTGTCCCTCAGCCCCGCGGTATCCATAAGCCTTACGGGCATGCCCTTTATACTGACGGCCTCTTCTATGACGTCCCTGGTCGTTCCGGGCAGCGGCGTGACTATCGCCCTTTCCTCTTTCAGGAGGACGTTCAAGAGGCTCGATTTGCCTGCGTTCGGCTTGCCGAGTATCGCGACCTTTACGCCTTCCCTGAGCATGCGGCCTTCCCCGTATGTCAAAAGGAGCTTTTCAATGCCGCCCCGGGCGCGGTCGAGCCCCTCCATAAGCTCCTTTAGCAAAAAGGGGCCATCTCCTTCCTCCGGAAAATCCAGCTCCGCCTCAACGCGGGAGAGAAGTTCCGCGATGGTTTCCTTTACCGCGTTTATTTTTTTCGAAAACAGGCCCTCAAGCCTGCCCCGTGCCGCGGTAAGCGCGGCATCTGTCTTCGCCCTTATGATGTCGCATACGGCCTCGGCCTGATTGAGGTCGAGTTTTCCGTTCAAAAACGCCCGCTTGCTGAACTCCCCGGGCTCCGCGCTTCTTGCGCCGGCGCCGAGGACGGCCTCGAGGACCTTTTTTAAAACCAGCGTGCCGCCGTGGCAGTGGAGTTCGATAATATCCTCCCCTGTGTACGAATGCGGGGCCTTCATCCAGACCATGCAGCCGGCGTCTATATCGTCGCCTGAGAGGCCTTTTATCCGGCCGTAATACAGGCGTCGGGGTTTAATCTCCACCGTTGTTTTTGGCGTAAAGAGGCTTTTCCCGACGTCGAGCGCCCCGGGGCCGCTTATCCTCATAATCCCAATCCCTCCCTCGCCAGGGGCGGTTGAGACCGCGGCTATTGTGTCAAAAGGATCCATGTTTCGGTTTTATATCGTTTGTGCATTGAGGGGGTGGTTTAAAATCCCGCAAAAAGGCTTTTTATGCCTTGGCCGGAGAGCCGCCGGGTCCGCGTGACGCGCTGGATGACCCGCCGCCCGCGCGGATTTGATACTGCTGTATTATAGAGAGCACGTTGTTCACGAGCCAGTACAGGACGAGGCCCGACGGAAAATTCAAGAAAAAAAACGTCATTACAACTGGCATGACGAGCATCATCTTGGCCTGCGTCGGGTCCATGGCGGTGGGGGTCGTCTTCTGCTGGACGAACATGGTCACGCCCATGACGACCGGCGTTATGTAATACGGGTCCTTCGCGGAAAGGTCGTGTATCCACAGAAAAAACGGCGCGTGCCTCAGTTCAATGGCCACGGCAAGCACCTCGTAAAGCCCCAGAAAAACCGGTATCTGCAGCACCATGGGCAGGCATCCGCTGAGGGGGTTTATCTTGTAGCGCTTGTAGAGTTCGACAAGCTCCCTGTTGAGCTTTTCCCTGTCGTTTTTGTATTTCTCCTTTACTACCGCGATCTGGGGCTGTATCTTCTGCATCTCCTTCATGGAGGTCATGCTGTGTTTCGTGAGGGGATGGAAGAGCACCTTTGTTATGAACGTCAAGATGATTATGGCGAGGCCGTAGTTTTTGAGGAAGCGGTAAAAGAAATTAAGCACCACGAGGAAGGGCTTTGCTATGAACGAAAACCAGCCGAACTCTATCGTCTCGTCGAGCCTGTTGCCCTGCGTCTTGAGGACGTTGTATTCCTTGGGGCCGATAAAGGCCAGGTAGCTTAAAAGCGCCTTTTCGCCAGGCTTGATCTCCACGGGCATATACATCGAAACCCTCTCGGTATTGCGCGAGGATACGACCACGCTCTCCCAACTCATTGCCGCGTCCTTCGTCGGGATAAGGGCCGAAAGGAAGTATTTGTCCTCTATGCCGAGCCACTCAACGGGGCCTGCCGCGGACTCCACGCCCTCCACGGGCTTCTGCCTTACGACCTTGCCCTGTATCCTCCTTATCGGGCCGCTGTGATAGGAAAGCCTTTTGCCCTTCCCGTCTGCGCTTTCGAAAATCCCGACAAGGTCGGCCGCGGCCGAGCCTTTTAATGTCTCTTTCGAGCCGTTGATTATGCTGAGCCGGGTGTCTATGCCGTAGCTGTCCGCTTTAAAGACGTAGCTCTTTTCGATAGTCACGCCGTTGGATGAAGTCCAGACAAAGACAAGCGGTTCGGCGCCGCGGGAGTTTTCATCGAGCGCCACAATGGTCCTTGAGGGTTTAAAGGAGATGGTCTCCGGGATCCCGCCTGAAAGAACGCGGCTTTCGAGCGTGGTCTTCCCTTCGACCGGCCTTACGATATCAATGGGCAAGGCATTTTTATCAAGGGTTTCCCGGTATTTTTTAAGTCGCCAGCTTTTGACCCCGCCGCCCCGGTTGGTAAAAACAGCCGTATAAAGCGGTGTCTCAACGGTCGTAAGCTCTTCGCTCACCGGCGCCGGCTGGCTGGCCGCCACCGCGGCCTTTGCTCCGGGCGCAACGAGTTTCTGAAGGGGCTTTTCATTTATACTGATTGAAGGGGACACCACGGCCGGTTTTGGAAAAAACCTTGCGTAAATCCACGGGTAAAGAAGGATCGTCGCCACTGAAAGCGCGAGCGCTATTAATAGCCTCTTGTTGTCTCCCATCTTTTTATACCGGTCCGTTTCCCGCGCCTTTGTATGCGATATATCTTCTTACCGCGCCGCCTAAACCGTGCCTCTGTATGCGAGATATCTTCTTACCGCGCGCCTTCTCGATTATTTCCCGTGGGACCAGCGAGGCTGGCTGGTTGGTTGACCGGGTCGTATCCGCCGGGGTTGAACGGATGGCACCGCGAAAACCTTCTCAGCGCAAGGACTAAACCCTTTGCCGGCCCGTGGAGCTCAACGGAGCGGTGGGCGTAGTCCGCGCAAGTGGGGTAAAACCTGCAGGAAGGGGGCAACGCCGGCGAGACAACTTTTTTGTAAAACCTCAGAATGACTTTAAAAAGCCAGGCGAGGCCGGCTTGACGGCCTGTTATCATAATACGCGCATCCCCTATGCTCTTTTTTATCCTCGCCGGTCAGCGAAGGCCCGATAAAAGCCTTTTCAAATCCCTTTCCACGTCCTCAAGTTTTTTCACCGTATCTGCCGCAGGGGGTTTTCGCACGGATATTACGATATCGGAGGATTCGGGGAAGAGGTCTTTTTTAAGCCGGAAGAACTCCCTTAAAAGTCTTTTTATCCTGTTCCGCCGCACGGCCGTTCCGGCCTTGGCGCTTATCGAAAGCCCGAGCCTTCGTCTGCCAAGCCCGTTCGGCAGCATGTGGAGGATAAAATTCCCGGATGAGTATCTCTTTCCTTCTTTTCTTACCCTGAGGAAATCGTTTGTCTTACGGAGTCTTTCTTCCCTGGTAAAAATGGCGGTTTCCCTTAAGGCCGAACACAAAAAAACAACGCCGGGGGATTAAAAACCATACGGCTCTCCCCGACGGCCGGCACTCCGTCCCTGACGGCCCCGGCTATTTATTTTTGCTCACAGTCACGGAAACGCGCTTCCTTCCCTTGGCCCTGCGCCTTTTGATAACCGCCCTTCCGCCGGGGGAGGACATTTTTTTAAGAAAGCCGTGTGTCCTTTTTCTCTTTCTTTTGCTCGGCTGATAAGTCCTTTTCATTTATACCCTTCTGCCTTTCCATTTTTTACGGCCGCCCCAGGTGGTTTGGCGCCGCCCAACCAGCCGGCCTTGCCGGGCCGTTTTGTCCCTTTTAAAGACGGGCGCGGCGTCACAGCCTCATCGGCATGACGATATACGTATATGCGCCCGCGCCGGCCGGTTTTAAAAGACCCGGGCTGAGCGGGTCTTTGAGTTCGATCGCGACCTTCTCGTCGCCTATCGCCTCCAGCGCCTCTATAAAATACCTCGCGTTAAACGCTATCTCCATGTCGCCCCCGTTGTATTCGGCCGGGAGCTCCTCCGTGGCATCTCCTATATCCGGGCTCGAGGAGGACAGAACGAGCTTGCCGTCTGAAAAGGCGAACTTAACGCCCTTTACCTTTTCGGAAGAAAGAATGGAGACCCTTTTAAGGGAATCGAGCAGGTTGTTTTTTTCCAGAACCGCCCTCCTGTCGTTATCCTTGGGGACGACCTGTTTGTAGTCCGGGAATTCGCCCTCTATGAGGCGGATGTTTATAACGGTGTTGTCTTTTTTCATCGTGGCGCTTTTTTTGGTGATCCCGAAGAAAAAGGCGCCTTCCTCTTCAAGAAGCCTCCGTATCTCGGTAACGCCCTTACGCGGCAGTATCACCCCCCCATTTTCAGCCGGTATGTTCGCCGTCTCTTTCTCTATCATCGCGAGCCTGTGCCCGTCCGTGGTCACCATCCTTATGGTTGAATCGCCCCTTTCGAGAAAAAAACCGTTTATATTGTATCTCGTTTCATCGGTTGATACGGCAAACGCCGTTTTATCAACCATGTCTTTCAGGTCTTCCGGCTCTATCTTTGAGAGTTTTCCCTCGTCTATTATCGGAAATGCCGGAAATTCCTTTGAACTCAAGCCGACTATATTAAACCTCGCTGTTCCGCTCTTTATGCTTATCCTGTCCCCTTCCCCGGCCTTGATGTTTATAGAGCTTTCCGGGAGCTGCCTTATGATCTCGAAAAGTTTTCGCGCGTTTACCGTGATACTTCCGTTTTTCTTCACGCTGGCCGCACAGGTATCCTTTATAAATATCTCGAGGTCGGTCGCCAATATATTAACGCTGTTTCCGCCGGCTTCCATGAGAACATTAGCGAGTATCGGCATTGTGTTTCTTTTTTCGACTATCCCCTGTATCCTCTGAAGAACAGTTATAAAATCATTTTTATCTATATTTAGCTCCATAACCTAAACTCCTTTATTTTCTTATTATTAAAATAATTATTTAGTAGTTGTTAGTAGTGCCTGTTGATATGTTTATAACTAAAAAAGCCTTTAATAAGAAAGGGGTAATTTGTTTTTTCTATCTTGATAAAAAATCCTTATCCCCAAGCTTCTCTCGCCGACGTCTTTGCCCGACCATAAAAAACCTTTTTACCAACAGCCGTTCAACACATTTTCACAGCTAACCAACACCCATGCTGTTTATAATTTTATTTACGGTCTGCCTGAGGTCGGAATTTTCCTTTAACCCGTTTTCTATCTTCCTGACCGCGTGTATTGCGGTGGAGTGGTCCTTGCCGCCGAACGAATTCCCTATCTCGGGGAAAGAAAACTTACCATACTGCCTGGCGAGGAACATGGCTATCTGTCTCGGTATGGTTATTGCCCTGTGGCGTCTTTTGCTTTTAAGGTCAGAGGTTTTGATGTTAAAAAACGCCGCAACGGCCTTTTGTATATCCTCGACGGAGAGGACCTTTTCTTTTTTCTGTTTCGTGAGGTTTTTAATGGCCTCCTTGCTCATGCCCAGGGTTATATCCTGCCCGGTAAGGCTCGATACGGCGATAACCCTGTTGAGGTAGCCCTCCAACTCCCTTATGTTCGACCCGCTCGATGAGGCGAGCAGCATCGCAACGTCATCCGGAAGCTCGACTGTCTCCATGGCGGCCTTTTTTTTGAGTATGGCTATCTTCGTCTCAACGTCCGGCGGTTGTATGTCGGCGACAAGGCCCCATTCAAACCTGCTGCGGAGCCTTTCCTCTATCCCGTCAATGTCCTTGGGGAACTTGTCGCTCGTCACCACTATCTGCTTGTGGCTTTCATAAAGGGCGTTGAAGGTGTGGAAAAACTCCTCCTGGGTCCTCTCCTTCCCGGCCCAGAACTGGATGTCGTCTATCAGGAGCACGTCCACGTTCCTGAATTTCTTGCGGAATTCCGACATCTTATGTTTGCTTACATAGTTTATGAATTCATTCATGAAGCGCTCGGACGTGTAGTAGCCGACGTTGGCCGATTCGCCCTTCACCACCCTGTTCCCGATGGCCTGCAGCAGATGCGTTTTCCCGAGCCCCACCCCGCCGTAGATGAAAAGAGGGTTATATTTGCTTCCTATATGGTTTGATACCGCGAAACACGCGGCATGGGCGAACTCGTTCGCCTTGCCGACCACAAAGTTATCAAAGGTATATTTGGGACAGAGATTATGGGCCACGGTCGTTTTTTTTCTGGTCTTTTTATTTAAAGGACCCTCTGACCCTTCAGGAGCGCGGGGCTCTTTTGAAAAACCCTCCTCAACGGAAACCTTCCAGACGAGCGAATAGTCCCTCTTCGTGTTCTTGCGCAGGACGTCCTGTATCAGCTGGATGTAATGGTCTTTAATCCATTCGAGGAAAAACCGGTTGGGCACTTCCAGCTCAAGGGTGGATTCATCCCCGCCAAGCACCCTTATCGGCTTGAACCACGTTGAAAAGTGCTGGGGACTGATATAACTCGTCACATCCTCCAGACAGTTCTTCCAAATATTAGTTGAATCCATAACGGTAAATATTCCAAGATATTCACAGAGTTATTCACAGGTGTTGATAAGTTATTTTCCCTTTATTGGCCTGAGCCACTTATTGGCCTGAACCACATTGAACGGGCAGGCCTGTTTGCGACGAGCCGATACTGTAACAGAGTCAATCCCTATTTTCAAGGAATTTCTAAAAGGCGAAATTTACCGGCGAGGCCGGCTGGTTGGCCGTCGAAGACGGTTGGTTGGCCGGCCGCCCGCGCGGTAAAAAGGCGTCTTGCGTGGGACCTTCCACGGAAGGATTCTCTCGAAACGCCTTTCCCGGGACCCCGGGAAAAACCGGCGAGGCCGGCTGGTCGAGTTGAAGAACTCCTTTACACAGGGACAGGCATAAATGGCCGAGGTTCATGGATAGAGTCCTCTAAGGGAAACCGCCTCGGCCACCCTTCCCACTCCAACGACCATTGCCGCGGTGCGCATGTTGAGTTTCTTTTCCCTGTGGACGCCGTAGACCTCCTTGAACGCCTTTGTCATTATGCCGTGGAGGCGTCTGTTTATCTCGTTTTCGTCCCAGAAATACCTCTGGAGATCCTGCACCCACTCGAAATAGCTTACGACAACCCCTCCGGCGTTGGCGAGCACGTCGGGAATGAAAAAGACCCCTTTTTCGTTCAAGATCTCGTCGGCCTCGCAGGTCGTGGGGTTGTTCGCGGCCTCCGCGATTATTTTAGCCTTTATCGAGCCCGCGTTTTTTTCGTTAATCTGCCCCTCGAGCGCCGCGGGTATGAGGACGTCGGAGTCCCGGCCGAGCAGCTCGTCAACGGTCATCTCTTCCGCCCCCTTAAAGCCCCGGACCGTCCCGGATTCCTCCTTGTGTTCGAGGAGTTTCTTTACGTTAAGCCCCTTCGGGTTATACGCCGCGCCTTTTGAATCAGCCACGCCTACTATTTTTGCCCCCAGACCCGAGAGGATCTCCGCGGCCGCGGCCCCGGCCTTGCCGACGCCTATTATGGAAACCCGGAGGTCTTCCATCCTGAGGCCGAGTTCCCTTACCGCCTCGACGAGCACCACAACGAGCCCCTCGGACGTGGCCCTGTTCCTGCCGAGGGAGCCGCCGATAGCGACCGGCTTGCCGGTTACGACCCCGGGCACCGAATAGCCCTTCATCATGGAATAGGTGTCCATTATCCAGGCCATGACCTGCTCGTCCGTGTACATGTCAGGGGCCGGTATGTCGGATTCCGGGCCTATCAGATGCCCGATCTCATAGGTATACCTGCGGGTGAGCCTTTCTATCTCGGCCTTGCTCATCTTTTTTGTATCGCAGGCGACCCCGCCCTTTGCCCCGCCGAAAGGGATGTCAACTATGGCGGTCTTCCACGTCATGAGCGCGGCGAGCGCGGTAACCTCGTCGAGGTTTACTTCAGGGTGGTAGCGTATCCCGCCCTTGGCCGGCCCTCTTGCGGTATTATACTGCACGCGGTAGCCGGTAAAAAAGCTGACGCTGCCATCGTCCATTTTGACGGGCACTGACACCGTGAGGGCGCGCCGGGGGTGCCTGAGCCTGTTGTAGATGTGGTCGGGCAGGCCGAGATGCCTGTTTGCCTCTTCCAGCCTCAAGAGGATTTCTTCAAAAGGGCTTTTCTTCTGCGGCATATCCTATGCCTCCGATTGGTATCCCGGCGGGAGTTATCTTAAAGTCTTGAAAGACGATTTGTCAAGACAATTATGGGTTTCAATCCACGCCCCCGCGCGGGGGGCGACGCGGATGGGTTTTATATCAATTATGCTTCGGGAACGTTTCAATCCACGCCCCCGCGCGGGGGGCGACAATCGCCGCAGCAAAAAAGATGCCAAAAATGGTCGTTTCAATCCAC
>JACRCI010000122.1 GCA_016219105.1 Deltaproteobacteria bacterium
ACGCCGTCCACGAATTTTAACGGCGCGGACTTTTTCACCTACAGGGCCTCTGACGGAACGCGCACCGGCAATATCGCGACGGTCACGCTAACGGTAAACCCGGTGAACGACAGGCCCGTCGCGGCCCCTGACTCCGCAGAGACCAACGCCGGGGCAACGGCGGATATAAACGTGCTCGCGAACGACACCGACGTAGACGGTGACGCGCTCTCCATAAGCTCCTACACGAACGGGACAAAGGGCTCGGTCGCTCCCGGCTCCGGCACCCTCGTCTATACCCCTAACGCGGGCGCTACCGGCATTGATACGTTCTCGTATACGGCGACCGACGGAGCGCTTGTGAGCGACCCCGCGACAGTAACCGTCACCATAAACCAGCCCGTGAACCAGCCGCCTGTGGCCGTGGATGATTTTGCCTCGACGCGTAGGAATGTCGCCGTGACCATAAACGTGCTTTCGAACGACTACGACCCGGACGGCGCTCTCTCGCCTTCTACCGTCCAGATAGTGACCGCGCCCACGAGGGGCGGGACCGCATCCGTCAACGCCGGCGGGACCGTCGTATTTACGCCTAAGAGGGGCTTCAGGGGCACGGACGTCTTTACCTACACGGTAAAAGACACGAACGGCGCGATATCGAATGCCGCGACTGTGAGGGTAAATGTCAGGTAAGCCGAGGGCATACTATCTCCTGACGGCGTTAGCGCTCGCCTGTCTTCTCGCAGGCGGGTGCGGTCCAAAAGCGATCGAAGGCAAAGGAGACCCAAGGGCGGCAACGGGACTTATCGAGGAGAGGCTGGGCGTAAAAGTCGAGGGGCTCCGGCTCGTGGCCGCCGGGTACATGGTGGACTTCAGGTACAGGGTCCTCGACCCGGAAAAGGCGGCCCCTTTGCAGGATAAGAGAGAGAGGGCTTACCTTATAGACGAGGCGACCGGGAGGGCGTTCGTCGTGCCGCGTCCGGCGAAGGTCGGCGAGCTCAGGCAGGCGGTCTTCAACTCCCCTCCGGTGGTGGGAAAGACCTATTCGATAATCTTCGCCAACCCGGGCCGGGCGATGAAGAAGGGCGCTACTGCCTCGATAGTCATAGGCGGCTTCAGAGCGGAGGGGCTCATCATAGAATGAACAGAACTGCCAATAGAAAACTCATCCTGTCCGCCCTGTGCATCTCCGCGCTCTTATCCACGCCGTCCTTTGCAAACGGCGAGATAGCGCCTGGGTTGGAATCAATGCTCAAGACCCTCGCGGAGTCCGAAGAGGCCCGGGTGATCGTCCAGTTCAAGGGAAGGGCCGACATCACCCCCTCCATGCGGATAAGGGACAGGGGAGAGAGGCGCGCGTGGATAATAAAGGAGCTTAGAAGGACGGGCGAGAGGTCGGCGGAAGATATCCGCCCTCTCCTCGAAGAAAGCGGGAAGAGGGCAGAGGGGCTCTGGATAATAAACTCCGTTGCCCTTTCAGCCGCGCCCGGGCTCATCCGGGAGCTTGCGAGACATCCGGCGATCGAGTCCGTAAGATTCGACGCGACGGTCCTTGCGCCCCCGGTCGTAACGGTCGAGGCGGCCCCAGAATGGAACCTCTCGTACATAGGCGTTGAAGAGGTCTGGGCAAGGGGGTTTACGGGCCGGGGTGCGACGGTCGCCGCGCTCGATACAGGTGTAGACGCCAATCACCCGGACCTGAAAGACAAGCGGAGACTCGGCGCGGGGAGTTGGTTCGACCCTAACGGAGAGCATGCGGAGCCCTACGACGCCTCCGGCCACGGGACGGCTGTTATGGGCGTCATGGCCGGTGGGGCCGCATCAGGCTCCGCCATAGGGGTAGCCCCGGACTCCGTATGGATAGCGGCGAAGATCTTCAACGACAGGGGGTATGCGTACTTAAGCGGCATACACGGCGCGCTCCAGTGGGCGCTCGACCCGGACAGCAACCCGGATACCGACGACGCGCCCGACGTCGTCAATAACTCATGGGGACTCGATAACGCCGGGGTATGCGACAGCGAATTCGCATCGGACATCGATGCGCTTGAGGCCGCCGGGATCTCCGCCGTATTCGCCGGAGGCAACTCCGGCCCTCTGGCGTCCACAAGTTTAAGCCCCGCGAATTACGCAGAGGGCCTGTCTGCCGGGTCTTTGGGCCCGTCCGGGGTCGTGTCGGACTTCAGCTCCAGGGGGCCTTCGGCATGCGACAACGGGGTCTTCCCGGATATTATTGCGCCGGGCGAATCGATAAAATCAGCCGGGCTTACTAACGGCGGCATGTATCCCGATTCGTACTCGTATGTCTCGGGGACGTCCTTTGCGGCCCCGCACTTATCGGGCGCGATAGCGCTCTTATCGTCGGCCTTTCCGACTGCCGCGCGCGCCGATATCGAGGCGGCCCTTGTCGACGGAGCGACAGACCTGGGCGCAACAGGCCCCGACAATTCCTACGGGCGCGGGATGATAAGGGTGGACGGCGCGTACACCCTCCTCTCTCAATCGCCTCCGGCGATCGTTGACGCCGATGGAGACGGATACGCCGAGCCCGAGGACTGTAACGACAACGTGCCGTCCATATACCCTGGCGCGACTGAGATAAAACACGACGGTGTCGACCAGGACTGCAACGGATACGACCTCACCATCGATATAAAAAAAGCGGTCTATTCAAAAAGAACGGACACGCTCACCGTCGAGGCGTCGTCCTCCCTTAAATCAGGCGCGGCCTTAAGCCTCACCGGCTACGGGGCTATGACATGGGTCTCGTCGAGATCGCTCTGGACAAGGACGATAAAACGCGCCGGCGGGAACCCCGGGTCCGTTACGGTCGAGGGCGTGGAAGGACGCGAGACCTCGACAGTCAAAGCGACGAGATGAGAAAGGGATTGCTGGGGGAGATACTCGTTGAGACCGGCGCGCTCGGGCATGAGGGGCTCGCTTCGGCGCTTGCCGGAAAAAACGAGGGCGAGCGGACCGGCGAGGCTCTCGTAAGGCTCGGGCTCCTTGCGGAAGGCGCGCTTTTGTAGGCGCTCTCGGCGCAGTACGGGGCCCCGCACATCAAGGACGACGAGTTCCCCGAGACCCCTCCGGTGATAGAGGGGCTCCCGATAAAATTTTTAAAGCACTACAGGGTCGCTCCGATAAGGCTTTGAAGAGGTACAGGGCGCGACCTAAATAACCACCTCTCCCGCTTTACGCTGAAGTTCTAATCGCGGCAGATTTTGTCATGCGAGCGAAGCGTAGCATCTCTTCTCTTTGAGGACATAGCTCATCCGGAAGATGCTTAGTCGCATGGCTCCTATCAGTAAAGAAACATCTCGAGAGCAGTCTATGTACCCCCCCAATGAAAAAAAATATCGCAATGCTCGACTGAGAGCATGTGAGAATGATTTAAGATATTCGTGCATAGATTTGAAGCAGGTGAATAATTAACATTAATTAACTTAATAAAAACAAGTAATTGTGAAAATTAAGGTAGAAAATACAGGATCAGGAATTATTAAAATAATTTTTAAATGAGGAGGGTATAATTCTTGACAATTTTTTAAATAGCCGATATGTAATATTACACTAAACATCACATGTGAGCCGAAAAAAACTGTACATTTTTTTAAATTAGTTTTAATCAAGCTATAAAACTGGAGACTTATGAGAGAAAAATAATCTTGTTTACCATATCTTTGTATTTTTTGTGGAGCCAAATAAACTAAACAACATCGGAGGTAAAAATGAAGAAAATGTCACCACGTTGCTGTAACTGTGGCTCCAATAGAATTGCAGAACCTTTTTTCGATGCTGTTTACATAAAGAGATGCGTGTGCGGCGCGGCTGGAGTTATTCTTTGTAAGAACAAAAAGAAAGTCTATTTAAATAAATGTAAAAGGAGAATATCTGCTAAAACAACGTAGACATTTCTTTGAGAGAGGAATAGCTATAGCAATTATTGTTTCGCTATGCATATTTCTCTCAGGTATTTCGTATGCCGCCAATACATCAAAAGCGAGAATAGGAGCTTTTGGTGTAAATGTTAAGTCATTTGGAGCTCAAGGCGATGGTGTGACCAATGACACGCTATCGCTTCAAAACGCTATAAACTATGCTGCAACGAATGGTCTGAATGTTTATGTGCCTGCGGGACACTATCTTTTTACAAGATTGTATTTTTATCATGAATCCTCATTAAATCCCGATTGGCCCTCCGCCGCTGGGAAGGAAGGGAGAATGATTTTCTTCGGCGATGGCGCTGCGGGAGGCTATGATGTCATGTATGGCACATTTAAGAGGACAGTGCTTGAATCGATAGACCCATCTGGCCCAGCATTCGATATATACGGAGATAATGTAGGGCACAGGCTTAATAGATTGAAATTCAGGGACATTACCGTAAAAGCATCGAACTCAACCCAAGTAATTAAATTTTATAAGGCAAACCACTTCGTATCGCTTGAGGATGTCACAATCGACCAGTCCGGAACAGGTGACGGCGTATGGGTTGAGGACTCATGGGTAAACACATGGAAGGACGTCTATATTTATGGAGCAGGAGCAGATTATTCCGGCGTAGGGCTGATTTTAAGAGGCGTAGCTCAGGCGGGTGGAAATAATATATTCATAAATGTAAATACTTCAGACTTTAAAACAGGCTGGCATATTGGTCATGAGACATATAATTCTGGCGTGCTTTCAGCAACATTTACCTGCATAGGGTGTCAGTCCTCAGGAGCATCTTCTTACGGAGTACTTATCGGTCACGGTGCAAAGGCTGTGAGTTGGAGAGGAGGGTA
>JACRCI010000121.1 GCA_016219105.1 Deltaproteobacteria bacterium
CACCTTCAAAACCCTTTAAGATAAGAAAGAAGCGTATCCCCCCGCCAAAGGACCACCCTTGGAGGAAGTATTCACACGCTGCCAAAAAGAGGACATTTCTATTTTGGCGAAAAGAGGACATTTCTATTTTGGCTTGACACGCCGGCTTAAATTCATTGACACATGACGGGAAAGAAACTATACTAAACGGTTAAATCGCATGATTAAACACAGTTCATACCCGCAAAGGACGTTTTTCAAAAAGGCCGTGCCCGCCGTTTTCGCGGCGGCCGTGGCCTGCCTTACCGGCATATCCTCTCAGGCGGTTTTGCCGGCCGGGATGACGGACGCTCGCCGCCCGGCCGGCATAGACGATGAAACCGTCGGCATCATGGGGATGATGGAAGGCTATTCGACCGGGATGACCGCTCCCGAGAGGCTTAAGCTGGCCGGGGTTATAGTGGAGGAGAGCGTCCGCCGCGGCATAGACCCGGTCTTTATGGTGGCGATTATCAAAACCGAGAGCGCCTTTTTTAGCCGCGCACGGTCAACGAGGGGCGCTTTAGGGCTCATGCAGATCCGCACGGCGACCGCGAGATACCTCGCGGACGAGCTTGATATCGCATGGGAGGGCGAGGCAACGCTATACGACCCGTATACCAACGTCAGGATGGGGATACATTATTTCTCGACGCTTCTCGACAGGTATGGCGCCGATAAGGCAAAGGCCCTCGCCGCGTATAGCATGGGTCCCTCCAGCTTAACCGAGAGGCTCAAGGGCGCCGAGACCGTTCCCACCGTATACGGAGACAGGGTGTTTTTACATTACAGGAACCTTAAAGGAAGGGCCGGTATCTGATATGTCGTATGATCTGAAAAAGAGGAAAAGGTATCTCAAGAAGGCCGTGAAGCCCGTAGAGATAGACGCCGGGGTTTCCGTATCAGAGCTCGTGCGCCGCATGGGCGATACCGCGTTTCAGGGCAAGAACGTCTCCCGCGCCGTGGACATATGGGAGGAGATGCTCAGGGGCCGGACAACGGTCTTCTTCGGCCTGGCGGGCGCGCTCGTCCCGGCCGGGATGAGGGAGCTTGTCACGCATCTCATAAAGAGGAGGTTCATAGACTGCCTCGTCTCAACGGGCGCGAACCTCTTCCACGACATACACGAGACCCTCGGACGCAACCACTGGCAGGGAAGCGCGCACGCCGACGATTCGGACCTGAGGGACGCGGGCATAGACCGCATCTACGACGTCTTCGCCGTAGAGGACGAGTTCAACCGCGCCGACCGGTATCTCTACGAGTTCGCGCTCAGGCTGGAACGGCGCCCATACACGACGAGGGAATTCTTTTTCCTCCTCGGCAAGGACCTCGCCTTGAAGGGCAGAAGGGACGGCATAGTAAGGGCGGCATACAGGGCCGGCATACCCGTCTACTGCCCGGCGATAGGCGACTCATCCATAGGCATATCCCTCGCGATGAAGGACTGGGAGGATAATTTCCTTTTCGACGTAATAGGGGACGTCAAGGAGACGGCGCATCTGGCCTCCAGGGCGAAGAACTCGGGGGTCGTGTTCGCCGGAGGGGGGACGCCAAAAAATTTCATCCAGCAGACCGAGGTCACGGCCTCCATAATGTGCAAGCGGGCGCCGGGGCACAGATACGCGGTGCAGATAACCGCGGACGCTCCGCACTGGGGGGGCCTGAGCGGCTGCACGTTCGAGGAGGCCCAGAGCTGGGGCAAGATC
Source organism: Deltaproteobacteria bacterium (assembly GCA_016219105.1). Lineage (GTDB taxonomy): Bacteria > Desulfobacterota > GWC2-55-46 > GWC2-55-46 > DRQE01 > JACRCI01. Next base: position 1,728 of record JACRCI010000121.1, read on the forward strand.
GCGAAAAAATCAAGCAGGGTCACGGTCAATTGCGATGCCACGATAGCGCTGCCCGTCATCGTGAGCGCGCTTACGCAGAGGATGCAGGGGTTCAAGAGGGTGCTGCCGGACTTGAGCCTCAAGGACGCCCAGCGGGTCAAAAAGAGGATATGGGAGTAACCGCGCCGCCGGAGGGATGTTATAATCTCCGCGGCATAACCGCTCCCCGGCCCGGCGCTTAAGGCCCCGCGTTGCGCGGTATCTTGAACCCCCGGCGAGGGATTGAATTTCTTTGAATGAACCGGCGGGTATGTGGTATATTGTCGCCGCGTTCGGATTTTCGGTCAAAAAAAACCAACCACGGAGTAAAGACGATGACATACGTTCCCAAGAAGGTGTTTTTCACGAACGGTGTCGGAACCCACAGGGAAGAGCTGCATTCCTTCGAACTCTCCCTCAGGGACGCCGGTATTGAGAAGTACAATCTCGTAAGCGTATCGAGCATATTTCCGCCGGGGTGCAAGGTGGTGCCGAGGTCGCAGGGTATAAAGATGCTTTCGCCCGGACAGGTGACCTTCTGCGTCATGAGCAGGCTTTCGAGCAACGAACCCCGGCGCCTTATGGCCGCCTCCGTCGGATGCGCCATACCGCAGGACAAAAACCTTTACGGCTACTTAAGCGAGCACCACGCGTATGGACAGACCGACACCGTGGCCGGGGATTACGCGGAGGACCTGGCGGCGGCCATGCTCGCCTCCACGCTCGGCATAGAACTGGATGAAAACCTCGGATGGGACGAGAAAAAGGCGATATACAGGATAAGCGATAAGATAGTAAGGACCACCAACGTCACGCAGTCCGCGATAGTAAAAGGCGACGGCAGATACACCACCGTGGTCTCGGCGGCGGTATTCCTCCTTTAGGCGGTTTGGGGCCCGGACGGGCTTTTCCGCGCGCGCCTGAAGGTGTCATCTCGCTATTGACCCGTAATCATTTATGAGAGTGGCCCTTGCCTACAACGTAAAAAAAGAAGCCCCCGCCGCCGGTGACGCAATCCATCTCCCGGACGATTATTTCGCCGAATGGGACGAGATGGAGACCATAGAAAGGGTCAGGGACGCGCTTTCGGAAAGGCACGGGGAGGTGGAGCTTGTGGAGGCCGACGAGGACGCCTACGATAAGTTTCGCAGACTCCGGCCCGAGCTTGTATTCAACATGGCCGAGGGACTGAGGGGCGAGGCGAGGGAGTCCCACATACCGGCGATACTGGAACTTCTCGATATCCCTTACACCGGCTCATCCCCGCTCACGCTCGCGCTGTGCCTCAACAAGGCGCGGGCGAAGGAGATACTCTCCTTCTACGGCATACCGACACCGCGGCATTTCATCGTCGAGGACGCCTCCACGGACATAAGAGGCGGGACGGAATTCCCCCTCATCGTAAAGCCCCTCTACGAGGGCTCCAGCAAGGGCATACGCGACAATTCCATAGTCCATAACGGGACAGAACTGAGGGAGAGGGTCTTGAATATACTCGCCGCCTACGGACAGCCCGCGCTTGTCGAGGCCTACCTCGGCGGGAGGGAATTTACCGTGGCGCTCCTCGGCAACGGCAAGGGCCTCAAGGTGCTGCCTATAGTCGAGATAGATTATTCAAGCCTCCCGAAGGACGTTAACCCGATATATTCCTTTGAAGCGAAGTGGGTGCTCGACCGGCCGGACGCGCCGCTGGACATATTCCTGTGTCCGGCGCCGCTTACGGAGGAGCTTGAAAAGAGTATATCCGGGGTAGCCGAGAAATCTTTCCGCGCCCTCGGCGTGAGGGATTGGTGCAGGATAGACGTAAGGCTTGATTCGCAAGGCGTCCCGAACGTGCTCGAATTAAACCCGCTGCCCGGTATAATCCCTTCCCCTGAGAGTAATTCCTGTTTTCCGAAGGCCGCCAGGGCCGTTGGCATGGAGTTCAGCGAACTGGTGAACGCAGTCGCGGACATCGCCAGGACGAGGTACGGCATATGAAGGTTAAGAAGGTGAGGGTGATATTCAACGACGACGGCCCGGCCATGTTCCGCCAGGGGGGTAAAACGATAGAATTCGGAGACTTAAGGGATGGCGCCGAGGACGTGGCCGCGGCCCTGAGGGAAGACGGGTATGAGACGAGAGTGACCGGGCTCACCGAGGACGGCCTCGACGGGTTCGTCAGCGAGGTTACCTCAGGCTCGGACGACATCGTGTTCAACCTCTGCGAGGGCGCGTTCGGCAGGAGTTCCTTTGAGATGAACGTCGCGGCCATGCTCGAGCTTTACGGGATACGGTTTACCGGGAGCGGCCCGCTCACCCTCGGCGTCGCCCTCAATAAGGCGTGGACAAAGGACATTCTTAAGGGTGCCGGCATACCGACGGCCGGCTACGCCGTCGTGGGGGAGGTGCCGGTCGAACTGCCGGAAAACCTGAGATTCCCGTTGATAGTCAAGCCGCTCGCGGAGGACGCGAGCCTCGGCATAGAGACGGATTCGGTCGTGGAGAACGTAGCCGAGGTCTCAAGCCGGGTCGCCGTGATACTGGATAAATACCGCCAGAGCGCGCTTGTGGAAGAGTACGTGGACGGAAGGGAGTTCAACGTTTCGGTCATGGGCAACGGAGAGGAGACAAGGGGGCTTGCGCCCTCGGAGATAGATTTTTCCGATTATCCGGCGGGCCTGCCGAGGATATGCTCGTACGAGGCCAAGTGGATAGAGACAAGCCCCCTGTACCTTAAAAGTCCGCCCGTGTGTCCCGCCGACGTCCCGAGGGCTCTCGAGCGGCGCCTCCAGGCCATTGCCGTCGCGGCGTACAGGGCCTTGATGTGCAGGGACTACGCGAGGGTGGACATGCGTCTGGGGGCCGACGGGAAACTTAAGGTGCTGGAGGTCAACCCGAACCCCGACATATCCAGGAACGCCGGGTTCGCCATGGCCGCCTCGAACGCCGGCATGGCCTACGCCCGTCTTATGGGAGAGATAGTGGAGTCCGCCGCCCGCAGGTACGGAAAGGCTGGCGGGTAATGGCCTCATGCGCCGCGGCGTTCAGCGTAAGGGAGGTTGAAAGGGCCGACAGACCGGCTATAATTTCCATCATAGAGAAATCCGGGAACCTCTCGGAAGAGGAAAAGGATTGCGCCAGGGAACTCCTTGACGTATATTTAAAGGAGGGGCTCGGCGGCGATTATCGCTTCATAGCCGCGGCCGGAGAGAAAGACGCGCCGGTGGGTTACGCGTGTTACGGGCCGGTCTCGCTCTCTGAGGGCGTTTATGACATATACTGGATACTGGTGGACCCGGAGTTTCAGGGCATGGGCGCGGGCAGGGCGCTCGTTGGACACATAGAGGGGCTCTTTAAGAGGCATGGAGGCAGGATGCTGGTCGTTGAAACCTCCTCCACGGCGTCCTACGAAAGGGCGCGGAGTTTCTACCTGAGGTGCGGCTTCCGCGAGGAGGCACGGATAAGGGATTTTTTCAAGCCGGGTGACGACAAGGTAATCTACGTAAAGGGTATCGCCTGAGGGGGGAAGTTTTTGGAACTCGAATCGGTAAAAAAGATATACGACGGGTATTCAAAGGTATACGACACGCTTTTCAAGAGGTTTTTCTATCCGCGGATAAAGCACGCCATCGCCTCCATGGAGATACGTCCGGGCGAGAAGGTGCTTGACGTGGGGGTGGGGACAGGGCTGTCGCTCAAGCTCTTTCCGAGGCACGCCACCGTCATCGGGATAGACCTCTCGAGCGAGATGCTCCGCAAGGCCAGGGAAAAGGTCGAGACCGACGGCCTGCGCAACGTGAAGCTCATCGAGATGGATGCGATGGACCTCAATTTCGAGAGCGACAGTTTCGACAAGGTCTTCATCTCGCACGTGGTGAGCGTCGTGCCCGACCCTTACAGGGTCATGGCCGAGGTGAAGAGGGTCTGCAAGAAGGGCGGCAAGATAGTCATAGTCAACCACTTCAAGAGCAAGAACAAGATGGTCTCCGGCTTCGAGAAGTTCATAAACCCGATCTGCAAGAAGATAGGGTGGAGGTCGGATATGTGCATGGATGAGTTCGTCTCAAGGGCCGGACTCAGGGTGGACAGGATCTCCAAGCTCAAGAAGGTTGACTTCTGGCACCTCATCTTCACCACGAACTTGAAATAAAACCCGGCCGGCCTCGCCGGAATAGGCCTTACGCGTGCATACCGAAGAGCACATCCCGGCCGGCCATCCATCCGGCCCCTCCGGCCACCGGATCCTTCCGATGAGCTTTGACGATCTGGAGGACGTATTGAGGATAGAGAACCTTTCCTTCCCCCAGCCGTGGACAAGAGGACTTTTCGAACAGGAGATGTGTAACCCGATATCCTACGCCCTCGTGGAGAAGGCGGACTTCGAGGGCAGGCAGAGGCTCGGCGCGTATACGGTCTTCTGGATTGTCGCGGGAGAGGGGCATATACTCAATATAGCGGTTGACCCGGAACTGAGGGGCATGGGGCTTGCCAGGAGGCTTCTCGCCTTCATCCTCGACTTTATGAGTGAAAAGGGCGTCTCCGAGGTGTATCTCGAGGTCAGGAGGTCGAATGAGGCCGCGCGGGGATTGTATCACTCGTCCGGCTTCGAGGAGGCGTTCGTAAGGGAAGGATATTACGGCGACGAGGACGCGATAGTGATGAGGCTCGTCTTGAACGACAGGGAGTTTTAATCCCCGTTCGGGGTTTGATTCCCCTAAGCTTGCCGCGCATGTCGTTTCCTCTCCCCTTTTTTTCTCCCTCTCCCCAAGGGGGAGAGGGTAGGGTGAGGGGGGAATACCCGCGGGCTACGACGCCCCCTCATCCCAGCCTTCTCCCCTTGGGGAGAAGGGGTAAACCGCTTCTCGCATTTGTGGCGAGAGCCTGCCCCGGACTCGATCCGGGGGAGAGGGTGATATGGGAAAACTTCGGCCTCTGTTAAGATACCCCGTAGCCCTGATGCATGGAGGTTCATTTGTCTGAGGCGGTTGTCGCGCATAACAGGCTGATAGCCCCGGGTTATTACAGGATGGGGCTTCAGTGGAAGTCTCCGGGCGTTACCCCGGGCCAGTTTATAATGCTCAGGGTTTCGGCGGACTCTCTTGACCCGCTGCTCCGCAGGCCATTCGGGGTCTACGACGTTTTAAGGGGCGCAAAGGGCATAGAGATCCTTTACAGGGTCGTCGGCAGGGGCACGAAGATCATGTCAACGCTCCGGCCCGGGGACATGGCGGACATCTTCGGCCCGCTGGGCAATGGTTTCCCCGCGGTTAAAGACCCGGGGCGCGCCGTAATGGTGGCCGGCGGCATGGGCATAGCCCCGTTTTACATGCTCGCGAAGGACATTTTAAAGAGGGGTGAAAACGCCGCGCTGTTCTACGGCGCAAGGGGAAGGACTGACGCCGCGATTGCAACGGATTTCAGGAAGCTCAAGGGCCTTAAGGTCGAGGTGGCCACAGAGGACGGCAGCATGGGGGAAAAGGGGCTTGTCACCGATATCTTCGGTAAAAAGGCCGTCTGGTTGGCCGGCGAGGCCTCGGTCGTCTACGCGTGCGGCCCTTCCGGGATGCTTAAAGAGGTCGCTCGTATTTCGAAGAAGAACGGGCTCAGGTGCTTCGTGTCGCTTGAAAGGGCCATGGCCTGCGGCATCGGGGTGTGTCTCGGATGCGCGGTAAGAACGGGGAAAACCGCCGGTAAAGGCACTGACCGGAAGAAATACGGCATGGTCTGCTCGGACGGGCCTGTCTTTCCCGGCGAGGACATAGAATGGGAATCCCTTTAAAAAAGGTTGACCTGCGCGTTGACGCGGGAGGCGGGCTCAAGCTCAAGAACCCGGTGATGACGGCCTCCGGCACCTTCGGCTACGGGGTAGAATTCGAGCCGTATATGGACCTCGGCAGGCTCGGCGCGATCGTCGTAAAGGGGCTGTCGCTTCTGCCACGGGAAGGCAACCCGCCTCCGAGGACAACCGAGACCCCCTGCGGCATGCTCAACGCCATAGGGCTCCAGAATATAGGCGTGGAGGCGTTCATACGGGAAAAACTCCCGAGGCTTAAGAGGTTCAAGACCCCCGTCATAGCCAACATATTCGGAGAGACCGTGGGTGAGTACCGCGAGGTCGCGAGGAGACTGGACGGCGAGCCGGGCGTGGCCGCGATCGAGATAAACATATCGTGCCCCAACGTGAAAAAGGGCGGGTTGTCCTTCGGTACGGACCTGCGCGAGGCGGCCAGGGTCGTTACCGCGGTCAGGAAGGCAACGAGGCTCCACGTTATGACGAAGCTCTCCCCGCTCGCGGACATAAAGGTCATGGTGCGGGCCGTAGAGGACGCGGGGACCGATTCCATCTCGCTTATAAACACTATCCCGGGCATGGCAATTGACGTCGAGAGAAGGCGCCCCGTGCTTTCCACCGTAACGGGCGGCCTCTCAGGCCCGGCGATAAGACCGGTTGCCGTAAGGTGCGTGTGGGAGGCGGCCAAAGTCGCGCGCGTGCCGCTTATAGGCATCGGGGGGATTGTCACGGCAAGCGATGCGCTCGAATTCATCATCGCCGGCGCGACGGCGGTCCAGATAGGGACGGCGAATTTTCTGGACCCCTCGGCCTCGGTCGGTGTGATTGACGGCATGGAAGATTACATGAAAAGACACGGGGTGAAGAAGGTGAAAAACCTCACCGGGAGCCTCGGGTGATATTCAGGTCCCCACATGCCTTCCGGGTTCTTTAAAGATTTAATAAGTTCCTAGTTTTTCCACAAACTGCTAAGAGGCCCGTCTCCTCAAGACCGCCTTCCTCAGCTCCTCGGCCCCGAGAACAACGACGGGGAAAAACGAAAGGTAGGCCCAGTCCATGAGCGTAAGCGGCGCAAACCCGAACACGCGCTGCATCAGAGGCGTATATATGAGAAGGAGCGCGAGCGCGGCCTCGGCCGCGAGGCTCCAGAGGACGAACCTGTTTCTGAAGAAGCCCGCTGAAAAGACGCTCTCCCTGTTGGTCCTGCACGCGAACACGTTGCCTATCTGCGAGGCCACAATGCCAGCGAAGCTCATGGTCGTCGCGGCCGCGTATATACTGCCGCCCCCGGGCATGGGCAATCCCCACCTCCACCCCCGCGTCCAATAGACGAAGAAGAACGCGGACATGCAAAGGACCGCCTCTATGAGCCCGAGGAAGAGATACGCCCTCGTAAGGGTTGAAAAATCAAGGAGCCTTTTCCCCCTCGGCCTCGGTGGTTCCTTCATTATCCCCTTTTCCGGCGGTTCGAGCCCGAGCCCGAGCGCCGGCAATATGTCGGTCCCCAGGTCTACCGCGAGTATCTGCATCACGGTAAGGGGAAGCGGTATCCTGAATATGACGAAGGCCACGAACGGGATTATCTCCGGGATGTTGCTCGCGAATATGTAAGTGACGAACTTCTTTATATTGGAGTAGACGGCCCTGCCTTCCTTTACCGCCTCGACTATCGAGGCGAAGTTGTCGTCCATCAAAACCATCTCGGCGGCCTCCTTGGCCACGTCGCTCCCCCTGAGGCCCATCGCAATCCCTATGTCCGCCTTTTTAAGCGCCGGCGCGTCGTTTACCCCGTCGCCGGTTGCGGCCACCACCTCGCCGTTATCCTGCAGGGCCGTTACGACCCTCAATTTATCCTGAGGGGTGACCCTCGCGAATATCACGGCGCCTTTTTTGAGGACGTCCTTCAGGGCGGCGTGGCTTAAATGGCCGAGTTCCTCCCCGGTAACGACCCGCGCGTCTTTTGGAAGCCCTATCTCGTTTGCTATGGCCTTTGCCGTAAGCCCGTAGTCGCCGGTTACCATAACGACCTTGATCCCGGCCGTTCCGCACGCGCTTATGGCGTCTTTGACCTCCGGCCTCGGCGGGTCGAGCATGGCTATGAGGCCAATGAATACGAGGTCTTTTTCGACCTCCTCGGCCCTATAGTCGCTTTTCCGCTCGATCGTCCTCTCCGCGACGGCGAGTATGCGGAGGCCCTTTGAGGCCATTGTGTCGTTTTCCGCGAGTATCGCCTCTTTCACGTCCGCGGAGAGCTTTATCGGGCCGTTGTTTGAATATATGCCGGTGCAGAGCTCGAGCACCTCCTTCGGCGCGCCCTTGACAAAGGCGATTACATGTCCTTTTTTGCCGGGACCCGCGGCCTCGTGCACCGTCGTCATCCTCTTTCTTATCCGTTCGAACGCTATGTGGGCGACCCGTGGATTTTCCCTTGCGACGGCGCCCAGGTCCAGCCCGGCCTTGACGCCCGCCGTGAGGATCGCGCCTTCGGTCGGGTCTCCGGATATTGTCCATGACAGCGCCTCTTTCCCTGTCGTCGAGGATGGAGGATGAAGGGCGGCGTTGTTGCAGAGCGAGGCCGTTGTAAGGAGCCTTCGTATCCCGGTCTTTTCGAGCTCAATGTCAGCAATCTTTTTGTCCTCGTAGAGGAAGGCGCCCTCGGGGTTGTAGCCGTTCCCCGTGACAATAACGAGCTTATTGCCCACGAAAATGCGCTCCACGCACATCTGGTTTGTGGTCAGGGTGCCGGTCTTGTCCGTGCATATTACGGTTGCGCTTCCGAGGGTTTCGACAGAGGAGAGTTTTTTAACCACCGCCTTTTTGCCCGCCATCCTCTCCACGCCCATGGCGAGCGAAAGCGACACCGTGGGCAACAGCCCCTCCGGCACGTTCGCCACTATTATCCCTATCGCGAAGATGAAGCTTGCGGCGAAACCCAGTCCGGCGACTGTCCAGCCGAGGAAGAAAAACGCCACCCCGAGGGTCACGGCGAGGACCGTGACCGTTTTGGTGATGCGGACCATCTCTTTTTGGAGCGGGCTCTGTTCGGGCTTTATCGCCTGGGTGAGATAGGCGACGTGTCCTATCTCGGTCTCCATGCCCGTTGCGGTCACCACCATGCGTCCGGAGCCGGAAAGCACGCCGGTGCCCGCGAACACGAGGTTCGGAAGCTCCGTCCAGATGAAGCCCTTTCCGTCAACGAGAGGCTCGCAGATCTTGTAGACGGGCCTGCTTTCGCCCGTAAGGGCGCTGTTGTCAACCCTCATGTCGGATGCCTCGATGAGCCTTCCGTCCGCCGGGATCCCGTCGCCCTCGGTCATCACCACGAGGTCGCCCGGAACGAGCGTTACCGCGTCCACGTCCATTTCCCCGCCGTCCCTTATCACCCTCACTTTTTTGGGCAGGAGATTTTTCAGCGCCTCCACGGCCCTTTCGGCCTTGTATTCCTGCCAGAAGCTGAAAAGCGCGTTTATGATTATCACCAGGAATATCGCCCAGCCCAATTGCGGCATGCCGGCCGTGAAAGACATGAGGCCGCCGGCCCAGAGGAGCACCGCAAAGAGGTTTAAAAAGAGGTTGTGCAGAAAATCTTTTAAAAGGGCGCTCCGGCTAATTTTTTTAAGCGTGTTCGGCCCCGCGAGCCTGAGCCTGCGCTCCGCCTCGGCCGATGTAAGCCCCTTCTCGGATGTGTCGAGTTCCCGCAGCACCTCGGCCTTATCCAGGGGCAGATAGGCGGACCTTACAGCGCCGCCGGCCCTTTTTATCGCCTTCTTTACATCCTCCGCGCTCCGGGCGGATATGATGGAGTTGCGAAGGTGTTTGTCGAGAAGCAGCCATTCGAGGTTTGAGAGGAGCTGCAGGTGTGTGCCGCTTTCCTTTATAGGCGAGATGAGGAGGAAGAATATGTTGACCTTACCGGCCTTATCCCCCACGCCTTTCTTTGATATGCCCACCGCGGCGACCGTGTCCGGGACCTCCTCGGAAAAGCAGTGGAATATGGCCGCTCCTTTGCCCGAGAGCGCCCCGGCTGTGCTTTCGTGCGCCTTCCAGTCGCAAAACGCCTTTATCCTGTCTTCTCCGGTTATCGCCGGGAAAAGGCCGCGGAAAAGTTCCTTCAGGACCGTTTCGTGGTCCGCGGCCTTTACGTCGAGTATTACGGCTTTAAGGAGGGCTGAGATGTCCATACGGAGTAAATATAGCAGATAGGAGGGAGGATTTGAAGCCGCCTGAATTGCCGCGGCGCAATAGGGCTGTGGGGGGTATTTTTCCGCAAAGAACGGCCGTGGGCCAATGGAGCGGCCGCAGCCTGCTAACCCTCGGCGCCGGCGGATGGTGTCTTGTCTTCGGCCATATCCAGCACGCTTATCGTGCCGGCCACTTTTCCGGCCAGCGTGAAAAACGCCTGCGCCTCGGCCCCATCCGGAGAGGCCTCGACAATGGGCCTGCCGCTGTCGCCGCATTCCCGTATCTCTGGAACGATGGGGATGGTTCCGAGAAACGGCACGCCGTAACGCCTGCTCGTTTTTTCGCCGCCGCCGCCGCTGAAGATCTCGGTTACCGTGCCGCAGTGGGGACAGACGAACGCGCTCATGTTTTCGACTATCCCGATTATCGGGACATGCACCTCGTTGAACATCTTTATGGCGCGCCTTGCGTCTATGAGGGCCACGTCCTGCGGGGTCGTGACAATCACCGCGCCGGTAAGCGGTATGGTCTGGACGAGCGTCAATTGAGCGTCTCCGGTGCCCGGGGGCAGGTCTATGACGAGGTAGTCGAGCTCGCCCCATTCAACCCCCTTGAGGAACTGCTGCACGAGCTGCATCACAAGCGGCCCGCGCCAGATGAGCGGGGTTTCCTCATCGAGCATGAAGCCCACGCTTATGAGTTTTACCCCGTAGTTTTCAAGCGGGACGAGTTTTTTGTCCTCGGTCGCCTCCAGATCCCTGTGTATGCCCATCATAATCGGGATGCTCGGGCCGTAGATGTCGGTGTCGAGGAGCCCCACCTTCGAGCCTTTTTTGGCGAGCGCGAGCGCAAGGTTGACGGCGACGGTTGATTTACCCACTCCGCCCTTTCCGCTCGCCACGGCTATGGTGTTTTTAACGCCCGGGATGGGTTCTTTCCGGGGAAGACTCCTCGATTTCGGCACCTCGGCCGTGGTCTCCACCGTAACGGCCGTCACGCCCGGGATGGATGCCGCGGCCTCGCGCGCCGAGTTCTCAAGCTCCTTTTTGAGCGGACAGGCGTGGGTTGTAAGGACGAGCTTGAACGCGACGGCGCCGCCGTCTATCCTTATGTCCCTTATCATGTTGAGCGTGACGAGGTCTTTCCCGAGCTCCGGGTCCATGACCTTCCTCAACGCGTTGGTGACGTCCGTCTCGTTTATTCCGGCCTTTTCCTTCAATTCCACGTTCCTCCGTTATACCCCAAAGCCAGGCCTTGGGGAGGTTCATTGGTCGGGGTGAGGCTCAACCAACCGGCCTTTATTCTTTTTTAAACACGTCCTCGCAGTTCGGGTCTCCTCTTGCAATGCTTTTTGTCCGGGAGTGTTTTATCGTCGGGCTGAATGAGTCCACGAACCCGTCTATCCAGCGGCAGTGATAGTCGCACATGAACTCCTCCGTCATCCCGGCGTTTTGCCAGTGGACCCTGTGCAGGCAGTCGGCGTGTCTTTCTATGACGAGTCTGTCGGAATCCTGATTGACCTCCACAACGTGGTCGCACGGCATTCCGTCGAGTATGTAGTTTCTAAGCACCCTGTAGACTTCATCGGGCACCGGGTTACTGCTTGAGTATTCCTCCCGGGCGCTTTTGCCGTTTTTTCCGCCGTGCCTGTAGGCCGCGTCAAGGAGAAGCGGCCCGGCCTGGGAGCCGTAACTGTCCATGAGGGCCTTTATCACGGCGGCCTCTCTTGTCTCGACCGTCCCGATGGTCCGGGCGAGGAAGGCGTGTATGGAATTATTGCCTATGAGTTTCTCGAGGGGGGCGTCGTCGAAGTAGGGGGCGTATTTCTCCTGGAGTTCTTTGCCGAGGCTGTAAGGTTTCGCGCCGTATCTTCCGGCGAATTCCTCCAGAATGAACCTTTCCCTGTCCTCGACTATCTTTATCTTGTTGAAGAGCCAGTAGTGGATGGTGCCCACAAGAGTGCTCACCGATGATATCCTCCAGGGTGTCGTGCCGTCCAACAACGTGCCCGGCGGATGGGGAAAAGAGGCGGCTGGCCTAACGGCCGCCTTTGGCGGTCGCTTCGTTCAGCGCGTCGAGAAGCCCTTCGAGTTCCGCGCCGTCGCGCCGTGCCGCCTCCTCGATGGATACGGCCCCCCCGCAGCATGAATCTATATGGTATTGCGTGAATACCCCTATGGTCACGGGACACTGCCTTATGACGTCGTTGACCGTCATTGTTTTCATTATCCGTACCTGCGACATTTCGTAAAAATACCCCTATCGGTTTTAAGACGCCGCCTCGTTAAGTTCCCTGACTATCTCCTCCACGTCTTTTCCGTGCATCATCGAGCCGAACGCTATATCCTCGCTTTTTGCCCCGGGGCAGGTGAAGCATCCGCTCCCGAAGTGCTTCATAAACACTTTTTCCGTGGCGGGATATTTCTGAACGACCTCCCCTATGCTCATGGTTTTGGTTATCTTCTGCTCGGACATCCTTACCTCCTTATTTGCTCATCGGCTTTTTCATGGCCGGAGCCGCCTTCACGGTCATGAACATGTTGGTTACGAAAAACATTACAGAAAGGCCTTCTATGAGCGAAAAGATATGGAGCACCGTTATTCCGCCTCCGAACTCAGCCGCCATCCAGCCCGCTATCATCCCGATAAGCCCTATGTTCGCAGTCCACAGGTGTATTGTCGCGAGCCTGTCGCTCCAGAGCGGCTCGCCGCTGAAACGCGGGAGTATGTGGTAGCTCACGCCGTATATCATCATGCTCATCCATCCGAGAAGGTTCAGATGGGTGTGTATCGGTTTGTAAGGATACAGAGGCCCGGCCACTGTCATGGAGATGCCCACGAACATCGCGAGCACGAAATAGACCATTGCGCTTTTGATAAACCATACCGTGATGTTGCTCATTCCTTAATCTCCCTCCATGGATTTGCCCCCGGGTTCGGCCTGGGCGCATCAGGCGGCCTCATGCGTTCGAGGCCTGCTTTTTATCGGGACTGTCGGCGGATTTTACCGGCGGTTTGCAGACGTCCACCGGACACACCTCCGCGCACGCCCCGCATTCGGTGCAAAGGCGCGCGTCTATCCGGTAGGGAGCGCCTTCGCTTATGGCCCCCTCCGGGCACTCAGGCAGACACGCCCCGCATTCAATGCAATCTTCGAGGATATGGTAAGCCATTTCCCATGCTCCGACCATTGCATCCGGGCATCCGGGCCGGATGGGCGTTATACCGAGAGGACCTCTTTTATCTCCGGGACTTTTTCCCTGATGGCCCTTTCAACACCCATGGCCAGCGTCATCTGGGCGCTCGGACATCCGGAACACGCGCCCTGCAACTGAACCTTCACGACACCGTTTTTTTCGTCCACGTCAACGAGCATTATGTCCCCGCCGTCGGCCTGAAGGGCCGGCCTGATGCCGTCCAGCGCTTCCTCCACTCTTTCTCTGAGCATATCCGCGATACCTCCTATTGTCTTATCAAGATATTATATCATTATAACCATATTGTAATCATAATTCAAACAACAATAAATGATATTGGTCAGGTTTTTATGCTTTGACATTTATTTTTTTTGTGTTAATTTCTTCCAGACGCGAGAGGCAAAAACAATGGCCATGAAGACGAAACGGACGAAACCCGGCCTTGCAAGGGCCTTTAAGACCACACTGACAGGGGCGCGCAGGCCCGCGGGTCATCATCCCGGCCTCAGCGTTAAAGACGGCCCGCGCGAAATGACCGTCACGGTCATGGTGGAGATACCCAAGGGAAGCCGCAATAAATACGAGTTCGACAAGGAAAAAAAGAGGCTCAAGTTCGACAGGATGCTCTTTTCCGCGGTGCATTATCCGAGCGATTACGGGTTTATCCTCGACACCCTGGCCCGGGACGGAGACCCCCTTGACGCACTGGTTCTGGTATGGGAACCGACCTTCCCGGGCTGCATAATAGAGGCCCGGCCCGTGGGGCTTTTTAAAATGTGGGACGAGAAAGGCCCGGACGAGAAGATCCTCTGCGTGCCTATCATGGACCCGCTGTGGAATCACATAAAAAGCCTTAAAGACGCCCCGCCGCATCTGCTGAAGGAGATAGAGCATTTCTTTTCCATATATAAGGACCTGGAGGAGAAAAAGACCGGGGTCGAGGGGTGGAAGGGGGTCAAGTCGGCGATAAGGGTAATAGAAGAATCCCGCCGGAGATATAAAGGGGAGAAAACGGCGTAACTATTTGCTTCTAAACGGTGTTTTTGCCGCGTATGTCGTTTCCTCTCCCCTTTTTTTCTCCCTCTCCCCAAGGGGGAGAGGGTAGGGTGAGGGGGAAAATGCCAGCGCTACCACGGCACCCCCTCATCCCAGCCTTCTCCCCCTGGGGAGAAGGGGCAAACCCGTAGCCTTGGCCTTGGGGAGGTTCATTGCCTCCTCCGCGTCTTTTCCCGGCCTGTTTCCACGTGACCCGTGCGCCCGTCGCCGGGTGTGCGGGGTGCGTAAAAGTTCTTGACAAGAGGCGGCATTGGTTGTAATCTGAAATCAGAAAATACCTTAAAGGAGGATTTACACTGTATGAAGAAGTTGATAGGAATTGCCGTTGTTGCTCTCAGTCTTGCCTTTGCCGGCGGGGCGTTGGCGGCCGATGCCGCCGGTACCTTCGCGGCGAAATGCGCGCCGTGCCACGGCAAGGACGCAAAGGGCAGCGCGATGGCGCCGGCACTGGCCGGTGGCGAGTTCGTAAAGGGTGACGCGGCGGCTATAAAGACGACAATCGCCGGCGGACGTGCGGGCGACCAGAAGAAGTACAAGAATTTCCCGCTCGCAATGCCCAAGTGGGACACGCAGCTCAAGGCCGAGGAGATAGACGCGCTTGTGGCCTATCTTAAGGGCCTTAAATAACTCAGCTTTTGGCGTTTTCAAAAAGAACGAAAAGAACGACCCGGGTTGATTCCTGACCCGGGTTTTCTTTTTCAGGAAGGCGCGGAATATCGTCCAACCGCCTCGACGGGCGGACAGGTTGACAAAAAGGCGGAAATCAATGATAATATCCGGTAATCAAGATAAGCCGCCGTTACATTCCGTTCTATAATAAGCGATACATGGGGGAGGGAGTAGAATGAACACCAGGCCCGTTTATGTGGGTATTGACATAGGCTCCGTGAGCGCCGACACCGTCGTCGTCGACGAGCACAGAAACATCCTCGAGGAGCACTACATACGGACGAAAGGGGAGCCCCTTGAAACATCTCTGGCCATCCTTGAGGACATCCTGCGCCGCTACGGCAGGGATTCCATAAGGCTGGTAGCCGCCACCGGAAGCGGCGGAAAGCTCATAGCCCCGCATATAGGCGCGGTTTTCACAAACGAGGTCATAGCCCAGGCGAAGGCAATCGAGTTCTATCACCCCGAGGTGAGGACAGTTATCGAGATGGGCGGTCAGGACGCCAAACTCCTTCTCCTCTCCCCTGAGGCGGGTGACGGGAAAAGGCTGAGGATAGAGGACTTTCAGATGAATTCCGTGTGCGCCGCCGGAACAGGGAGCTTCCTTGACCAGCAGGCCATCCGCATGACGCTGACGATAGAGGAGTTCGGCATGCTCGCCCTCAAGAGCAATAACCCGCCGAGGATAGCCGGCAGGTGCAGCGTGTTCGCGAAAACCGACATGATACACCTCCAGCAGATAGCCACCCCTGATTACGACATCGTGGCAGGGCTTTGCTACGCCGTGGCGAGGAACTTCAAGTCCACCATCGGCAAGGGCAAGGAGTTTACCCGGCCGGTCGCGTTCCAGGGCGGGGTGGCGGCTAACATGGGCGTGAGGAAGGCGTTCAAGGAGGTGCTCGAGCTTTCCGACGGCGACTACATCGTCCCGGAGCATTACGCCTTCATGGGCGCGCTGGGGAGCGTGTTTTCGGCGATAGAGAAAAATAAGGGCGCCGGCGCTTTCAGGGGTCTGGATGCCCTGAAGGACTACATAGAGCACGGCAGGAAGCAGGAAAGCGCGCGGGAGAGGCTCGTAAGGCCTTCGGACCATCCATCCCTCAGAAAAAGTTCCGCGGGCTACACGCTCGAGCCGGGCAGGAAGATAGACGCC
Source organism: Deltaproteobacteria bacterium (assembly GCA_016219105.1). GTDB lineage: Bacteria > Desulfobacterota > GWC2-55-46 > GWC2-55-46 > DRQE01 > JACRCI01. The sequence goes on from JACRCI010000121.1 coordinate 17,776, forward strand.
TACCTCGGGCTGGACATAGGCTCGACGAGCACGAACGTCGTCCTTATAGACACCGATATGAAGCTCATCTCAAAGAGCTATCTCCCCACCTCCGGCCGGCCGCTCGAGGCCGTAAGGAAAGGCCTTACGGAGGTCTACGACGAGTGCGGCGGGCATGTAAACGTGATTGGCGCGGGCTCAACCGGTTCGGGCAGATACCTCATAGGCGATTTCGTGGGCGCCGACGTGATACGGAACGAAATAACCGCGCAGGCCACGGCCGCGGCAAGCATAGACCGCGATGTTGACACGATATTCGAGATAGGAGGGCAGGACTCCAAGTATATCGCGTTGAAGGACGGGGTCGTCGTTGGCTTCGAGATGAACAAGGTCTGCGCCGCCGGCACCGGGAGCTTCCTCGAAGAGCAGGCCGAGAGGATAGGGATAAGCATAAAAGGCGAGTTCAGCAACCTCGCGCTGGACTCAGCCGCCCCGGCGCCCATGGGAGAGAGGTGCACGGTCTTTATAGAGACCGACATGGTCCATCACCAGCAGAGGGGCGTTGATAAAGGCGGATTGACGGCCGGGCTCGCCTATTCGATAGTGCATAATTATCTGAACAGGGTCGTGGGCGACCGCAGGATCGGCAACAGGATATTTTTTCAGGGCGGCACGGCCGCGAATCTCGCGGTGGTGGCGGCCTTCGAAAAGGTCACGGGGAAGCAGATTACCGTCCCCCTGCACCACGACGTAACCGGCGCGATAGGGGTAGCCATCCTCGCCATGAAGGAAAAAGACCCGTCCGCGCAAACCCGGTTCAAGGGATTCGACCTCAGGAACCGCGGTTACTCGCTCGAATCCTTCGAGTGCCGCGACTGCGCGAACGTATGCGATATACGCAAGGTCGTCATGGAAGGGGAAAAACCACTGTATTACGGCGGGAGGTGCGAGAAATACGACGTAAAACGCGGGGAGGAAAAGGGCACGGGCCTCCCGGACCTTTTCAAGGAAAGAGAGAAGCTCCTTTTCTCCGCGTACAGGGGCAAAAGCCTGCCGGAGGGCTCGCCCACGGTGGGTCTGCCCCGCATGCTCATGATGTTCGAACTCTATCCCTTCTGGAAGGCGTTCTTTAACGAGCTGGGCTACAGGATCGTCCTCTCGTCGCCGACGAACAGGGATATAATAAAAGACGGCCTTGAGAGGGTTGTGACGGAGACGTGCTTCCCGGTGAAGGTTGCCCACGGACACGTAAAGAACCTGATTGACAGGGGCGTGAAAAGGATATTCCTTCCGAGTATCATCAATATGCCTCCCTCGAAGGAAGGTCAGGCGCACACGGTACTCTGCCCGTACGTGCAGAGCATGCCGTATCTTTCAAAGGCATCCTTCGACTTCGGCTCCTCCGGTACGGAGGTGATAGCTCCGATCATACATTTTAATCAGCCCGGGGCCGCGCTCAAGAAGGAATTCCATAAGCTCGGAGATACGCTTAAGAGGGGCAAAAAAGAGGTGGACTTCGCCCTTGACTCGGCCTTCAACGCGCAGGCCGGGTTCAGAAGGCGGATGATCGAGAGGGGAAAAGAGGTTATCGGAGGGCTGAAACCCGAGGACCTGGCCCTGGTCATGGTCGGAAGGACGTATAACACCGTTGACGACGGCATAAACCTTGAACTGCCGCAGAGGCTGAGGGACATGGGGATCATCGCCATCCCCTGCGACATGCTGCCGGTCGAGGACGCGATAGACGACGCCCTGGCGGCAGACATGTACTGGAAGAGCGGCCAGAGGATCCTCGCCGCGGCGAAGCTCGTTAGGGACAACCCGGGGCTTTTCGCCGTTTACATTACGAACTTCGGGTGCGGCCCGGATTCGTTCATAACGCACTTTTTCAAAGGCGCCTCGGGAGGAAAGCCGTTCCTGCAGCTCGAGATAGACGAGCACTCGGCTGACGCCGGCGCCATAACGAGGTGCGAGGCGTTCCTCGACAGCCTGAGGAACGTAAGGGATAAGCTCGTCATATCGAGGAAAAAGGAAGGCGTCTTAAAGAGGACGAATATAAAGAAAAAGCTCTACATGCCCAACATGGCGGACGGGGCCCACGGGATAGCGGCCGCGTTCCAGGCGTGCGGCATAGACACCGTCGTCATGCCCATGCCGGATGAGGAATCCCTGAAGTGGGGCAGAAGATATACATCCGGCCGTGAGTGCTACCCGGCGATAATAACCACCGGGGATATGATAAAGGTGGTCAGAGGCCCTGATTTCGATCCGGAAAACAGCGCGTTTTTCATGCCATCGGGAAACGGCCCGTGCAGGTTCGGCCAGTATAACCGCTACCACAGGACGATACTCGATGAACTCGGTTTCTCGCAGGTGCCGGTCTATGCCCCCGACCAGGACGAAAAATTCTACAAGGAGCTCGGCGTGATCGCCGGGGACGCGCCCAAGCTCGGCTGGTGGGGCATAGTAGCGGTGGACCTGCTTGAGAAAAGGCTGAGGGAGGTGCGGCCGTATTCGCAAGACCCCGCCGAGGTCGAAAAGGTGTACTGGGACTGCGTCCACAGGGTGTGCGGCGCGATAAGGCGGAAGAGGTTCCCGGAGGCGGAACTTAAATTCGCGAAGGAGGCGTTCAATAAAATCCCCGTCAAAAACCCCGGCACCCGGCCGCTCGTCGGCATAGTGGGAGAGATATACGTCAGGTGCAACCGCTTCAGCAACGAAGACATCGTTAAAACGCTCGAGGGCATGGGCGCGGAGGTGAGGGTCCCGCCCGTGGCCGAATGGATATACTACACCAACTTCGTCTCCAAGAAGAAGAACTGGCAGAGGAGGAGCTACGGCAATTACTTCAAGACGTCCTTCAACGATTTCTTCCAGCGCCGTTTCGAGAGGCAGATGCTCGACATATTCAACGGAGACTTAAGGAGCGGCCATGAGCCCGAGACCAACGAGATATTGAAGCTCGCGTCGCCGTATATAGACAGGTCTTTCGAGGGAGAGGCGGTCTTGAGCGTCGGGAAGGTCGTGGATTATATAAGGAGCGGCGTCCACGGCATAGTGAACGTCATGCCGTTTACCTGCATGCCCGGGACGGTCGTCAACGGGATACTGAAAAGGGTGAGGGAGAATAACTCCAATATTCCGTATCTCAACATGGTCTACGAGGGGATGGAGGACACCAACGCGCGGACGCGTCTTGAGGCCTTCGTGTATCAGACCAGGGAGTTCATGGAGAGGGGAGCGGGGAAGGCGTAATGGCAGGAACCTTTTTGCAAAAAGGTTCCTGCGCTTCCAAAAACCTTCAGATGTGAAAATCTTTAATCTTCGGACAGGGTTTCCCGTAAAAGGGGCTTATGGAATTTGTAGTGGTGGGGTTGATCGTTCTCGTTATCATTGTCCTTGTCCTTGCGTGGATGAGGCTGGGGCTTAAGAGGGGAGCCGAAGGCGAGGCCATAATGATGCTCCAGAAAGAGACCGAGGCGCTGAGGCAGGAACTCCAGAACTCCATAACCAACCACCTCTCGATAGTAAGCCAGCAGCTCTCAAGCGTCACATCCCATGTCTCCGAGCAGCTGCGCGGCGTCACCTCTCAGTTGCAGACATCCACCGGCCAGATAAACGAGAGGATGGACAACGCCGCCAGGGTCGTCGGAGACGTAAGGCAGACCCTCGGGAAGCTCGGAGAGGCCACCAAGCAGGTCTACGACGTCGGGAAGGACATAGCCGGGCTGCAGGAGATATTGAGGGCCCCGACGTTGAGGGGCGGGCTCGGGGAGTTCTTCCTCGGAGACCTCCTGAGCCAGATACTCCCGTCCTCGCATTACGAGCTCCAGTATACGTTCAAAAACGGCAACCGCGTTGACGCGGTCATAAAGCTCGCCCAGGGCCTCGTGCCGGTGGATTCCAAGTTCCCGCTCGAAAATTTCAGGAGGTATATCGAATGTCAGACGGAAAAAGACAAGCTCGCGGCAAAGAGGGGCTTTGTAAAGGACGTGAAAAACCGCATAGACGAGATAGCGTCCTCTTACATACTGCCCGATGAGGGCACCTTCAACTTCGCGCTCATGTACATACCCGCTGAAAACGTCTACTACGAAACCATCATAAGGGACGAGGACTCATTCGGCGACGAAAGGCACATAGCGGGATACGCCTTCTCGAAGAGGGTCATCCCGGTGTCCCCGAACAGTTTCTACGCGTACCTCCAGACCATCCTTCTGGGCCTTCGGGGCCTTGAGATAAGCAAAAAGGCCGAGACGATCCTTGCGCATCTTGAAACGCTCAGAAACGATTTCCAGCGTTTTACGGACGATTTCGACGTGCTGGGCGGGCATATCTCGAAGGCCAGGACAAAGCACGAGGATGCCCAGAAAAGGCTTGAGAGGTTCGGCGAGAGGCTCTCGGGCATAGCCGGCGTCCGGGGCGATGGCGCGCTCGATGACGAGCCGGAGGCGGCTAAAAAGGGCCTCGTGTCATAGTGGGCTGCGGGGCGGCTCAATGGCATCATCACGGCTTTTTAAAATCCGCGTACTCCCTTAACCTTGAAAATACCGTAAAATTCAGTTGCGTCCGGCGCGTCTGGGGTGTATCCTATTATAATATCGGGCTTTTTCAGGTTCGTTCTTCCTGTCATGAACGGAATGCTCGTGGAGGTTTTGATTGAAGAAAAAGGCTTACAGCGTCGCAATCGCCGGCGCAACCGGCGTGGTCGGCAGAGAGATATTGAATATCCTCGAGGAAAGGGATTTTCCGGTAGCCGGGATACGGCTGCTCGCGTCCGAAAGGAGCGCGGGAGAGAAGATCCGGTTCAGGGGCAAAGACGAGGTCGTGCGCCTGCTTGAAAAAGAGACCTTCGAAGGCGTTCAGATAGGGCTTTTCTCTCCGGGCGCGAGCGTCTCGGCGGTCTACGCCCCGATCGCGGCAAAGGCCGGTTGCGTCGTCATAGACAACACCTCCCATTTCAGGATGGACCCGGACGTGCCCCTTGTGGTGCCGGAGGTCAATCCCGGGGCGATAGCGGGGTACAGGAAAAAAAACATCATAGCCAACCCGAACTGCTCGACGATACAGATGGTCGTGGCCTTGAAACCCATCCACGACCGCTTCAGGATAAAGAGGATAGTCGTCTCAACCTACCAGTCGGTCTCCGGCGCGGGCAGGGAGGCCATGGATGAGCTATCGGAGCAGGTAAGGCAGATATTCACCATGCGGTCGGTTGAAAAAAAGGTGTTCCCGCACCAGATCGCCTTTAACTGCCTGCCCCAGATAGACGTCTTCCTCGATAACGGATACACCAGGGAAGAGATGAAGATGGTGGACGAGACGAAAAAGATACTGGGCGACGATTCGATAAATATCACGGCCACGACCGTAAGAGTGCCGGTCTTCGTGGGGCATTCGGAGTCCGTGAACGTGGAGACCGAAGGGGCAATTACCCCTGAGGCGGTAAAGAAGGTCTTAAGGGGAGCCCCGGGGGTAAAGCTGATGGATGACCCCAAAAAAGGCGTCTACCCCATGCCCGTTGAATGTTCCGGAAGAGACGAAGTCTTCGTGGGCAGGATACGTAAGGACTTCAGCGTCCCCAACGGGATTAACATGTGGGTCGTTTCCGACAACCTCAGGAAGGGGGCGGCCCTGAACGCCGTCGAGATAGCCGAGGTGCTTGCGAAGGAGTATCTGAATGGCCGCGCGAAACATAAGGCTTCTTTTAGAGTATGACGGCACCGCGTATTCGGGCTGGCAGATGCAGCTCGGCCGGCCTACGGTGCAGGAGGCGCTCGCCGCGGCGGTTCATAAGCTCACCGGGGCTCCCTCGGAGATAACCGGGGCATCGCGCACGGACGCCGGGGTCCACGCCATGGCGCAGGTCGCCAACTTCACCACCGGCTCTTCAATCCCGGCGCAGGGCATGATGCGCGGTCTGAACTCGGCCTTGCCGCCGGATGTAGCCGTAAAGGAGGCGGTGGAAGTCCCGGCGGGGTTTAACGCCAGGCGGGACGCCGTTGCCAAGACCTATCTTTACAGGGTTTTTAACAGGGACTATCCGGCTCCCATACACAGGCGTTATTCGTGGGACGTGTTTTACCGCCTTGACGTGGACGCGATGCGTAGCGGCGCCGAGTATTTCGTCGGGGAAAGGGATTTTTCGTCTTTCAGGGCGGCTGACTGCGACGCCTGTCACCCGGTGAGGGAAATCCTCTCTTTTACGGTCGGACGGAGCGGGGACTTCGTGGAGTTCGAGGTCAAGGGCACGGCTTTTTTAAGGCACATGGTCAGGATAATGGTCGGCACGCTCGTAACGCTCGGCAGGGGAAAGCTCAAGCCCGACGACATCCGGGCCATAATGGAGGCGGGGGACAGAAGAAAAGCATCGGTGACCGCCCCGCCTCGGGGTTTGTTTCTTAAGGAGGTCGAGTACCGTCCAACCAGCCGGCTATGCCGGTGACGGACTCTTTAACCGCGGAGGTCGCACGTGCGCAAGGTATGGCTTTATCTTCTGATATTTTCCACAGTCCTTTTTTATTTTGAGGACTGTTCAACGGCCATAGCCGGACGGAAAAAAGCCGCGTCAATCTCCGAGCGCGGCGCGAGCGGTTTTTACCTCGCGGTCGGAGAATACTTCAAGGTTCCGCAAAAAGAGATACTCGGGATAAAGAAAAGAAAGGTTAAGGACGAGGAAATCCCGGTCGTGCTTTTCATCTCCATGAGGGCCGGTGTTCCATCCTCCAGCGTGGTCGAGCTGAGGCTGGGCGGGATGAGTTGGCTCGAGATATGCCGCGGGTTCAAGCTCGGCGCCGACATATTCCATGTCGAGGTGAAAGGCGAGGTGAAAGGCCCGCCTTACGGCCATGCCTACGGCTTTTACCGCAATAAGCCAAGGAACGTGTGGAAGCGCATAGCCCTTGGCGACGCGGATATCGTAAACCTCGTGAACCTGCGTTTCGTCTCCGAGCATTACGGTTATCCGCCCGGGGAGGTCATAAAGATGAGGAGCGCCGGAAAGGGATTTGTCGCCATAACGGCGGAGGTTGAAAATTCCCGGAAGAAAGGCCCCTCCGGACCAAAGGCCGTGGACAAAAAAGCCGGAAAGCGTAAGAACGGCTAAGCCCGGCGTGGCCGGCTGGTTGGCCGTCGAGGCCGGTTGGTTGACCATCGCCGGCCCAAAAAGGTTGACAACGCGCGGCATAGTCCATAAAATATCAGTGGATGGGATTTTAAAAAGGGAGGTGCGGGATACAATGCCAATCTATGAATACAGGTGCTCGGAATGCGGCAAGGAGTTCGAGGTGATACAGAAGTTCTCCGACAAGCCGCTCAAAAAATGTATACATTGTTCTGGCCCGGTTGAAAAACTCATATCGCGTTCGAGCTTCCATCTCAAAGGCGGCGGCTGGTATGCCACGGACTACGCGGGCAAGGGCGGAACATGCGGAAAGGCCGGCAAGTCCTCCGCGGACGCCAAAGGGGACGATAAGCCGGCTAAAAAGCCCGAATGCGCCGGATGCCCGGCAGGACCGGCTGGCGGGCCGGCAGGGCCGTCCGCGTCATAAAGGGCAAACGAGAACTCTTCCGCCCATGACCCTGCAAAAGGCAGGGTCTTTTTTTTGCTCCACTTCCTCAAAGAGAGGGTCCATGTCCATCAGGGATACGGCCGTAATGGCCGCCGAACGCGCCGGAGAACTGCTAAGGAAAAACCTCGGCCGCGCCGCCTCGCTCGGGAGGGTCGAGTTCAAAGGGGCCGTTGACATCGTAACCCGGATGGACAGGCGCGCCGAAGCCCTTATCGTAAGCACCATAAGGAAAAACTTCCCCGACCACGGCATCCTCACCGAAGAGAGCGCGGAGAGGGTCACCGGCTCGCGCTATCGCTGGATAGTGGACCCGCTCGACGGCACCACCAACTACGCGCACGGGTTTCCGATATTCTGCGTTTCAATAGCGTTCGAGGAAGACGGCGAGGTGATATTCGGGGCCGTTTACGGCCCGATGCTAAATGAGCTTTTCGTTGCCGAAAAAGGCAGGGGGGCGTCAATGAACGGCAGGCGGATCCGGGTTTCAAAGACCTTTGTGCTCGACAGGAGCCTTCTCGCTACCGGCTTTCCGTACGACGTGAGGACCTCCAGCGACAATAACCTCGGCCATTTCGCCAATTTTGCCGTGAGGGCGCAGGCCATAAGGAGGGCCGGAAGCGCCGCGCTGGACCTGAGCTATGTCGCCTGCGGGAGGTTCGACGGCTTCTGGGAGATAAGATTGAAGCCCTGGGACGTCGCGGCCGCGGCTTTGATGGTGAAAGAGGCCGGAGGCACGGTAACGGACTTTAAGGGCCTTGCGGCTTCCATCTCAAGCGGCGATATACTCGCGACCAACGGGGCGATACACGCCGGGATGATTGAGGTTCTGAATATAGGGAAGGGGTTTTCATCCGGGGGCGGCCGTACGAGGCGCGGTAAGGGGCATTCATACCCGTCGGCGAGATGAGAACCATATTGATACGCCTGCTTACGCTTACCTCCGGCATACTGATTGTGGCGCATGTTTTTCCGGGGATAGAGGTGGACGGCGCCAGGCCGGCCCTTCTGGCCGCGGCGGCGCTCGGCCTTTTAAACGTATCCATAAAGCCTGTTTTATTTCTGCTTTCCCTTCCGCTCACAATCTTAACGCTCGGCCTTTTCATGCTGGTCATAAACGCGGCCATGCTCCTCGCCGCGGCCTACCTGATAGAGGGGTTCAGGGTCAACGGTTTTTTTCCGGCCCTCGGCGGGGCCGCGGTCATAAGCGTTATAGGCGTCTTTGTGAGGATGTTTACGGAGGAGTAGGGGGTTTTACATTTGACAAAAAATGGTTTATCATGGTATGTAATCCAGTCTTTCTTGTTTCAATTGATTCATGTCATCGAGCCGCTAGCTCAGTTGGTAGAGCATCTGCCTTTTAAGCAGAGGGTGCCGGGTTCGAACCCCGGGCGGCTCACCAGTATGTGTCCCCATCGTCTAGTGGCCAAGGACACCGC
>JACRCI010000124.1 GCA_016219105.1 Deltaproteobacteria bacterium
AAGAAATGTCCTGTTTGCATGTCTGCGATTACCCCCTCTGTGATTACCCCCTCACCCTACCCTCTCCCCTTCGGGGAGAGGGTATATCCCCTTGCGAAGTTTTTCCTCCTCTCCCCATGGGGGAGAGGATTGAGGTGAGGGGGCATGGTATAGGGCTTTATTTATGCGTGAGTCAATAACGATAATCCGCCAGTAATCCGCGGGGGAGGGGAGGCAAGATGGGAAGGTCAAAAGAGGGGCTCAGTACGTTCTTTCTATCACGTGGTCGGCGACCGCGGTCAACGCCGCCCTTTCGACGTCCGGCTCGAACACGTCGAGGGAGCGCTTGGCCTTCTCTATGCGCCCGCGGGCCGCCTCCATGGTGTATTCTATGCCCCTGTGCTTTTTTATTATCCCGAAGACCTCCGCGAACTGGTCTCTGCCCGTTGTGTCCGATCCCATCGCCTTTTTCATGGCATCTTTTTCTCCGGCCGAGGCGTCCCTGTAGGCCTTTATGAAGGGCATGGTTACCTTGCCTTCCCTCAGGTCGTTGCCCGTTTCCTTTCCGAGTTCCTCGTCCTTCGAGGTGTAGTCGAGACAGTCGTCTATGAACTGATAGGCGACCCCGACCTCCATGCCGTAGTCCGAGAGGGCCTTTTCTTTTTCATGCGTCGAGGCCGAAAGGATGGCCGGTATGCGGCACGATGCGGAAAAGAGGACCGCGGTTTTATTCGTTATGACGCTTAAGTATTCTTCCTCGGTGGTCGTTATGTCCGAGTGTTTGGTGAGTTGGAGCACCTCGCCCTCGGCCATGCGCGTCGTGGTTTCGGCGAGCACGTCGAGCACCCCGAAATTCCGGGTGTTCACCGCCAGCGAAAACGCCTTTGAAAGGAGGTAGTCGCCCACGAGCACGCTCGAGTCGTTTCCCCAGATGGAGTTCGCGGACTCGGCGCCCCTCCTGAGGTGAGAGTTGTCAACTACGTCGTCGTGCAGCAGCGTGGCGGTGTGGATGAACTCCACGACCACCGCCATGGGTATGTGGTGCGGGCCTTTGTAGGCGCAGAGCCTGCCGGAAAGCAGCAGCACGAGGGGGCGGAGTCTCTTGCCGCCGCTTTTAAGTATGTATTCGCCGATCTTTCCGATGAGGAGGACGTCCGAGACGACGTTGTCCCTGAACTCGGATTCTATCCTCTTTATGTCGTCTTTTATGAGGTTGAACGCCTGGTCTATGTGCACCGTTGCCCCCCGGTAAGCGCGTATGCGGATTTCCGCGCCTTGAAAGAGAGGCAAATCTTACCGCACGCCACGGGTGGTGTCAATTTTTTTTTGCTGCCAGCATAGCCGGCTGATTGGTTTTATCCCGTCTATCTGATTACGCAGACGTCCTTTATGAGGCATGCCCGGCATTTTTCCGCGTCCTTCCGCCTCCGGCATTCTTCGAGTATCCCGAGCCTCGATATGGCGAAGTCGTATCTGACCGGGTCAAAGGGGTCGAGTCTTTTAAGGTTATCCGTAATCTCCTCGGCCATGAGCCAATCGGGAGATTTTCTCGCGGTAAGCCCGATATGCCGCGATATGCGCGCGACGTGGGTGTCGAGCGGGATTACGAGCTGTGAAGGCGCCACCTCCTTCCATATGCCGAGGTCGAGGGAGTCCCCCCTCCTGACCATCCACCTCAGATACAGGTTGAGCCTCTTGCACGGGCTTCCCGCCTCGGGCGAGGGGAAGAAAAACCTGACCCCGGCCCTGGCCGGGAGTTTTTTGGAGCCGTATATGCCCCCGCAGTCGAGGTCCAGGGCCCTCTTTGAAAACGACGAGAGGGAATTTTTTATGTTTTTATCCTCCGGCGAGTAGCCTTCGAGGAAAAACCCCCCTATGGAGCCGCACTCCGCGATCATCTGCCTTGCGAAATAGATGAGGCAGGCCACGTCCGAACCGCTGTTGAACCGGTGCGTAAAGTCCGGGAAAGCCCTTTTGCGCCTGCGGGGGACAAACCCCATGGTAAAGGCATGGGGCCGCCAGTCCATGACGTCCAGCACCCTGCCGACGCTTTTCTTTATGCCCTCGACCCTGCCGTAGGCGAGCGAGGACGAGATAAGCCCGGCGATCTCGCGGTCGCGGTCTGTTTTGAATCTGTGGACGAACCAGAGCGGGTCCGATGAAAGGAAGGTCCTGTCGTAGGTCCTGTAGAGCCTTTCGAGGCGGGTTTTGAGTTTTTTCAGGTCCATCGCGGCCTTGAGGAGATTACGTTCCGTGGAGGGAGGCGGAGCCGCTTGAATTATACGTCCACGCGGATGGGCAGTATGACGGTCGTTATGCCGCTCCACTGCAGATGCCTCTGTATGGCGAAGGCCGTCTCGTTATGGAGTATCCGGTGGTAGAATTTTTCAAGCCGGAAGGTGAGCTGCCCCGTAAAGACCGTTGACTTGGAGAACTCCTTCGAGACGGTCTCGCAGAGGTCCGAGGCCACGGCAACCACGTCCGTCCCGGTCTCGTAGCGGTATTCCGCCGGGAAACCGAGCTTGCGCGCCAGCTCCACGTATTTTTCGAGGTAGTCCTTTACCGAGGCCTCGAGGCTATGCACCTCTTCGGCGCCTTTGAACGAACCCGAGTCTATGACGGCCGCCGAGACGAAGACGAAGTTCTTGTACATGTGCGGGAAATTGCGCACGACCGAAAGGAACGTGTGGACGCCGAAGCCGTTGAAGTTGTTCACGAGCTGTATCGCGGTCGCGTTCTTAGGGTTAAGCGGCTCGGTGTTCATCTTTCCGGTTATGGGTATGTCCTTGAAGTAGATGTCGAACTTGTCAATCTCGGTCTTTACCGTGTCGTAGTGCGACCGGATGATATAGCAGAACACGATGACGACCGAGGTTATAAGGAGCGTTACCCATCCGCCCTCGGTGAATTTTTCAAATACCGTCACCGTGAGGATGGTCAGGCAGAGGACCAATCCGGTGAGGTGCACGGGAAGGTGTTTCTTCCACTTTTGTTCCTTGTGCCGGTTCTTTATGAAAAATCGGGACATGCCGAACTCGGACAGGGAAAAGGTGAGGAAGACGTTTATGGCGTACATGACCACAAGGGCCGAAACCGAGCCTTTCGTATAGACGAGCAGCATCAGCGCCGAAAGCCCCATCACCGTGATCCCGTTGTGCGTCGTAAGGCGCTCGGAGAGAGACGAGAGCCTGTGGGGCAGCCATGAGTCGGTGGCCATGTTCCCCATGACGCGCGGGCCGTCTATGAAGCCGGTCTGGGCCGCCACAAGCAGGAGAGCGCCCTCCGACAGTATCGTGACGAGCGCGATAGGGTGGCTGAAGGGCCATGAGCTGAAGACCGAGTCCGCCAGGACCGCGTTCAGGGTCTTGCCCTCGGCCGGGGCCACGCCCACGAGGAGGTAGGACACGAAAAGCCCGAGCGCCGTGAAGGCGAGCGAGGCCGCCATGTAGACCATCGTCCGTTTCCCGGTCTGAACGCGGGGCTCCCTCATCACCTGAATCCCGTTGGACACGGCCTCTATGCCCGTATACGTTCCGCCGCCGAGGGAGTAGGCGCGCATGAAGATAAGGAGTATGCCGAAGCCGCCGATTGTCGAGAGGTCGCGGCCGAGGCTCGAGTATATCTCATGGGATACGGGGACGATCCTGCCGGTGTTGCCTAATATGCCGGACAGGAGGAGCGCTATGTGTGTCACGATGAATACGAGAAATATCGGCGCGAGCACGGATATGGACTCCTTGGTGCCTCTTATGTTCAGCACGATCAGCATGATTATGAGGACGCATCCGAGCAGTATCTTGAACCTGTGGAACTCTATCGGCAGGAAACTGAAAAGCGCGTCCGTGCATGCGGCTATCGAGATGGTGATTGTCAGGACATAGTCAACCAGCAGGGCGCTTCCCGAGACCACCCCGGCCTTTTTACCGAGCGTATGGGTTGCCACCATATAGCCGCCCCCGCCGTGCGGAAAATGTTCTATGATGCGGGAATAGGCATACGAGATTATTAAAACCGTCAGCGCCGTTGCCACGCCGAGGAATATCGCAAGGTATTTGTGCTCACCCAGCGCCCTGAACGCCTCCTCCGGGCCGTAGGCAGAGGACGAAAGCCCGTCGGCGCCCAGGCCTATCCACGCGAGAAGGGGGATTAAGGCCAGCTTGTGAAAGATGGATGTGTCGTGGACGTCTTTCGGCGCGCCGAATATCGTGCGGAGTATCTTTTTAGGTAGACCGGGCCGGTCTTCAACATTGTTCGGCATGGCATTACCTCTAAAATCCCATAAACGTGCGTCCGCCTCAGCGGGATGTTCGCCTGCCTGTGCGTTGCACGCAGACAGGCCGCAATTTAGGTCTCAAGTGAAAAAGGGATCAGCTAAAGCCAACCCCTTCCAGCCAGCCGGCCTCGCCGGTGTTGGTTTTATGGTCGGGGCGAGAGGATTTGAACCTCCGACCCCCGCGTCCCGAACGCGGTGCTCTACCAGGCTGAGCCACGCCCCGATTGATTTTTTTAATGCCCTTTACCGTGCGCCGCCTTTCTCAGGGAAGGCACAGGGAAGATAATAATTCAACACCATAACATTTTCAACGGATATTTCAAGATGATTTATGGTGACGGATTGGAAACGCAAAACAATCTCACTCCGTCAGGGCATGGTTCGGCGAGAAGAAGCGCCGAGGGTGTCTTTGGATTCAAGACCTCCCCGGCCGGGCAGAAAATTGTTGACACGGATATTTTTTGTGTTAGAGTTTTTTCAGGCGCTCCACCGCGCCGCGTCAGAACAATCAAAAGATCGAAAGATCGAGGGG
>JACRCI010000125.1 GCA_016219105.1 Deltaproteobacteria bacterium
AAACTCTGATTAATTCTATTTTTGTCATTGCGAGCCGCGTTTTTGCGGCGAAGCAATCTCGTAACTCACTGATTTGCCTATAGGACGAGATTGCTTCGCCGCGCTCGCAATGACGGGACCGGGAATTAATCAGACCTGTCCTAATAAATCAGGATGCTGAAACAAGCCTGAAATAAATTCAGGCCATGGTTCAGCATGACAGAGCCTGCCCTGAACTTGTTTCAGGGTTGCGTCATTTTGCGATTTTTCAACAGCCCCGCTTAAGCAGTCTCATCAGTTCCTTCAGCCCTCTTGCGTTCAGCACGTTTTTTTTCTCGATCCATCCCCTCCGGGCCGTGTGCACGCCGTATATCACGTAGTCGAGATGGCCCGCGTGGTGCGCGTCCGTTGATATCGCCACCATGACCCCCTTGTCCTTCGCGAGCCTCAGGTGGGCGTCGTTCAGGTCAAGCCTTTCCGGGAATGAGTTGAGTTCGAGCGCAACGCCGTATTCCTTCGCCGCGTCCATCACCCGCTCCATGTCAACCTCGTAAGGCTCCCTCATCCCTATGAGCCTTCCGGTCGGGTGGGCAAGCACGTTCAGGTATCCTGTTTCCATCGTCTTTATAATCCTTCTGGTCATATCCTCCATAGTCATGGTGAAGCCGGAATGCACCGCGCCGACAACGCAGTCGAGTTTTTTGAGCGCCCCCTCTGAAAAATCGAGCGTCCCGTCGGCCCTTATGTCAACCTCCGCGCCCTTTATCAGGCGGAACCCGACCCCTTTTTTTTCAAGCCTTCTGTTGACGGCCTCCACCCCGGATATCACTTCCTCGAGTCTTTTCTCATCGAGGCCGTGCGCTATGCCAACGGCCTTTGAATGGTCGGTTACGGCCATGTATTCGTAGCCCATACCCATGGCGGCTTCGGCGAGTTCCTCCATGGTTGACGCTCCGTCGCTGAACGTCGAGTGGACGTGGAGGTCGCCTTTTATGTCGCTTAACTCTATCAGGTCCGGGAGATCCCCCCTTTCAGCGGCCTCTATCTCTCCCATGTTCTCCCTCAGCTCAGGCGCTATCCACGGGAGCCCCACGGCCCTGTAAACGTCCTCTTCCTTTTCTCCGGCCACCATCTCTCCGGTTTTACCGGAAAAAACGCCGTATTCGCTTATCTTGAGCCCCATCTTCTTCGCCCTGTCCCTTACGGCTATATTGTGGGACTTGGAGCCGGTGAAATACTGAAGCGCGGCGCCGAAGCTTTTCTTCTCAAGCGCCCTCAAGTCCACCTGCAGGCCGGATTTGAGCACGACCGTCGCCTTCGTCTCGCCCTTCGATACGACCTCTTTAACGTCCGGGTACTTCACGAAATGCTCCATGACGGCCGCGGCTTCCCGGCACGTTACGAGTATGTCCACGTCCCCTACGGTTTCCTTCCACCTCCTCAAACTCCCGGCCGCCTCGACTTGAACCACCCCCTTGAATTTTTTCAGATATTCGATATACCCGCGCGCGCGCGGATACGCGACCGACAGCTTGAACCTCAGCGAGGAGGCCTTGATGGTTTTATAGTCCTCTATGGCCCTGAGTATCTTCTCCTCGCTCCTCTCTCCCATACCGGGGAGGTCCCTCAGTTTATGACCCTTTGCCGCCGCCTCCAGGTCGCCGACGCCCTGTATCCCGAGTTTTTTATAGAGGAGGCCGGCCTTGCGGGGCCCGATGCCTGAAACCTTCAGAAGCTCAAGCACCCCCTGGGGCACCTCCTTTAAAAGCTCTTCATGCAGCTCGCACCCGTTGGTCCTGATTATCTCGACTATCTTTTCGTGTATGCTTTTGCCTATGCCGGGGATGTCTTCGAGGCTCTTTTCGTCCTTTTCAACGATGGATTCAAGGCTCAGGGTAAGCCCCTCTATGACGAGGGCGGCGTTGCGGTAAGAACGGACGCGGAAAGGATTTTCACCCTTTATCTCAAGTAAATCGGATATCTCATTGAAAAATCTGGCTATTTCTACGTTATCCATGCGTGCCGAACTATTCGTCGAAAAAATACGCCCTGTATATGTAAAAAAGGCTCCCTTCCTCGCTCGCTATCCTCTGGAGTATTTCGTCCCGTATGGCCTTGAACCTGTCGGCGAACCTGCCTGTATTTTCGAGGATATCCTTCTCGTCGGCATATTCCTTGAAAAACGCGTCCACGTCCCCCGTGACTTTATGCATGGAGTTTCTGAAAAAATCAAGCGCCGGTATAAGGGCATCCTGGTCCATGTCAACGGCCTTGGCCCTCAGGTCTTTATAAAAGACCTCGTCCTCGCTGTGCACGTGCTCGACGAGCATGTCCTTCAGCCTGGCGAATTTTTCCTTGAGCGCCTTCACGTCCGATATCTTCTTCCTCTCGACTATATCCTCAAGCTCCGTGAAAAGCCTTTTTACAGCGTAATGCTCGTCCTCCAGTCCCTTCAGGTATTTTTTCCTGTTCATCGTGTGCCCGCCTTTTCCGCGTTTTCCGCGTTTTTTTGCCGCGACGCATACCACATACCATAATTTTTCGTTGACAACAACCTAAACCATAACTTAGACTTTAAGGATGAACTCGGCCCCCATAGGGATATTCGACTCGGGCATAGGCGGGCTTACGGTCTTGAGGGAGACGGCGAAACTCCTGCCCGATGAGGACATCATATACCTCGGAGACACGGCCCGCGTGCCTTACGGGAGCAAATCAAGGGAAACCGTGATAAGATATTCCTTTGAGGACGCTAACTTTCTGGTCAAGCACGGCATCAAGCTCCTCGTTGTCGCCTGCAACACGGCCACCGGTTACGCCCTCGGGGAGCTCAAAAAACGCCTCCCCATCCCGGTGGTAGGCGTCATAGAGCCGGGCGCCAAGAACGCGGTCAAGACCACTAAAACGAAGAGGATAGGCATCATAGGGACCGAGGGCACGATAAAGAGCAACTCCTACGTAAACGAGATAATGCGGCTTGCCGGCCGCGAGGCAATTACCATCACCGAGCACGGCGAAAAGCGCTTCGACAGGTATTTCGAGATACGGACGGGCGCCTTTGTCATATTTACCAAGGCGTGCCCGCTCTTCGTGCCGATGGCCGAGGAAGGCTGGACGGACAACGAGGTCACGCGCCTTACGGTAGAAACGTATCTCAGGGGCATAAAAGACGAGGGGGTTGACGTGCTCCTCCTCGGATGCACTCATTATCCACTGCTTGAGGATGCCATCGGCCGGTTTATGGGCAAGGCCACGACCCTCATAGACTCGGCATCGGCCACGGCCGTTGAGGTGGAAAAGGTGCTTGCGGAAAAAGGGCTTCTTTCGGATAAAAAAGGCGAGGCAATGAAAAAGATCTTCGTTACCGATTCCCCGGAAAGGTTTTTGAACGTCGGCAGACGTTTTTTAGGCGGAAACCTTAAAGGGGCTGAACTGGTGAGCCTGGGGAACTGAAAATGGCCAAGAAAGGGAAAGGACAGACGCAGGGAGGGAAAAAACACGGGAGAAGGTTCCCCTGGGCGATAGTTATAGCCGCACTCATAACCTTCGGCGCCGCGGTAGCGCTCCTCGTCGTTTACGGCGGACGGTTTTTCCCGCCGGCCCCGTTGCCGAAGGAAAGACCGCCCGCCCTGACGATTAATCTCTATTTCAGTGACGAAGAGGGCACGCGGCTCAAGGCCGAGAGGCGCGAGATACAGAGAGGGCCTGTCACCATAAAGGATGCGGCCGTATCGGCCATCGAGGAGCTTATAAAAGGCCCGGCCTCAGGCCCGGCCTTTGCGGCGACCATGCCGAAGGGAACAAGGCTCCTTTCCCTTAAAATCGAAAACGCCGTAGCCTACGTAAACTTCAGCAAGGAATTCATGAGAAACCACCCCGGCGGAAGTTCCGGGGAGCTCCAGACCATATATTCCGTGGTCAACACCCTTACCCTTAATTTCCCGGACATCAAGAAAACCCAGCTCCTCATAGAAGGGGAAACCCAGGATACCCTCGCCGGGCACATCGTCATAAGCATACCGCTCGGGCCCGACAGGAAAATGATAAAGGATTAGCCTGTGAGAAAGATCCGCTGCAGGACCGAAAAAGACACCCTCGGCGCTCGTTGCGTCCCGGCGGACGTCTACTACGGTATACAGACGCTCAGGGCGCAGGAAAATTTCCGGATAAGCTCTATCGCGCCTAAGAGGGAGTTCATTAACTCGACGGCCATGATAAAAATGGCCGCGGCCAAAGTGAACTCAACGCTCGGCCTTCTCCCCCGGAAAAAGGCCCGGGCCATCATAAGGGCCTGCCGCGAAATAATCCGGGGGGAATTTCACGACCAGTTCATAGTCGATGTTTACCAGGCCGGGGCCGGGACATCCCACAACATGAACTCAAACGAGGTGATAGCCAACAGGGCAATAGAACTCCTCGGCGGAAAAAGGGGGGATTACTCCGTCGTCCATCCCAATGACCACGTCAACATGGGACAGTCAACGAACGACACTGTCCCAACGGCCATGAGGCTGGCGGCCATTTTCGCCTCCCGCGGGCTTCTGCATGAGCTTCGAAAACTTGAAAACGCCTTCATGGAAAAGGCGTGTTCCTTCGATACCGTGATAAAATCCGCCCGGACGCACCTTCAGGACGCGGTCCCCATAAGGCTCGGCCAGGAGTTTTCATCTTACTCCGAAAGCGTCGGAAAATGCGGGGAAAGGCTGCTTAACGCGGCAGGCGGGCTTAAAACCCTCTCAATCGGCGGGACGGCCGCGGGCACGGGCATGAACGCCCACCCGCGTTATCGCCGGATGATGATAAGAAGCCTCGCTGAGATTACGGGCATAAGGGGGCTTAGGCCATCCCCGGACATGGTCGAGGCGACCTCAAGCATGGCGGGGTTTACGGAGTTTTCAGGGGCGCTTAAGGTTTCGGCGATCGAACTCATACGCATCTCAAACGACATAAGGCTTTTAAGCTCAGGCCCCAGGACCGGGCTTTCAGAGATAACCCTGCCCGCGATCCAGCCCGGCTCTTCCATAATGCCGGGCAAGGTGAACCCGGTAATGGCCGAGATGCTCGGCATGGTGTGCTTTCAGGTGATAGGCAACGACACGGCCGTGACCATGGCGGCTCAGGCCGGCCAATTGGAACTCAACGTCATGACGCCGGTCATAAACTACAACATCCTCCAGTCAACCGGGATACTCACCAACGCCGTAAAGGCCTTTACCGGAAGATGCGTGCGGGGCATAAAGGCGGACAGAAAAAAGTGCCGTGCCTACTTTGAAAAATCCGTTGGAATAGCGGCCGTGCTGAACCCCTATATAGGCTATGAGAAGGCCGCCCTGGTCGCGAAGGAGGCGCTTGCAAAGGGGCTTACTATAAGGGAGGTAATACTTCAAAGGCGGATACTCTCAAAAAAGAAACTCGACGGCATACTCGACCCGATGAAGGTGACTGGCAAGACCGGCTGGTTGGCCGGCAAGGCCGGCGGCCGTCAGGGACGGCTGATTGGCCGGCGTGGGGAAAAAGGGAAGTAGTGTTTTTAGAAACACGGAAAGCGGAAAACGGAAAAATGGAGGTGCCTGTATGAAGAGCGAACTGCCGGAGTTTTTACGGAAGGTGATAAAGAAATACCCGAAGATATGGAAAAGCCACGAGGATATGGGCCGGACAGTCGGCGGGGTGAAAGGGATTGGCGGAAAGAATCAGCAACTCGTGAAACTCGGCATTTCGATAGGGGCCGGACTTGAAGGCGCGGTCCATTCCCACGTCCGCAGGAGCAAAGAGGCTGGCGCGAGCGACGCCGAGATATACCACGCGGCGCTTTTGGCCATAACCACGGTGGGCTGGCCCGCGGCCATACGCGCCCTTTCGTGGATTGATGACGTTTTAAAGGACATCGGGGGAAAGGGCGGGAAGTAGGACCCTGCCGGCCATATCTCCCTCACTTTAAAGTCCTCACGGGAGTTTAAGCTCGTCCAGGGTTATCATGTTCGCCCCGTTCTTCTTCATCTCCTCTATGGCCTTTTCCGAATCACCGGGGGTTACGTCAACGCCCTTTATGGCGTCGAGGAGGACCGTCACTTTGTAACCCTTCTTGAGCGCGTCCATGACGGTGGCCTTTACGCACCAGTCGGTCGCTAACCCGCACACGTAGATGTGCTTTATATATCCCGCCTCAAGCACCATGTTGAAAAAGTTCCCGACCGGGTCGCGCGCCTCAAACACGGACGAGCCCTCCACGTTCGACCTGTCCCCCTTGGTGAGGACGACGGTGCCATACTTGAATACGAGCTTCGGGTAGAACTCCGCGCCCGGAGTGCCCTTGACGCAGTGGCGGGGCCAGATGCCGCCGAACTCCTTGAAATGCTTGGTCTCGACCGGGTGATAGTCCTTTGTGGCGAATATCTGCACCCCGGCCTCGCTGAACCTCTCCATGTATTCATTGATCGCGTCCACTATCTTATCGCCGCCCGGCACCGGCAGCGCCCCTCCGGGGCAGAAATCGTTTTGAATGTCTATGACCAAAAGGGCCGATTTACCTTTCATTGATGCCTCCTTGCGATATTTTTATCCAATCCATATTATCAGTTGGAAAGGCCGTGTCAAGCATACTTTGCCGGCGAGGCCGACTATCTGACCTGGACGCCGGATGAGTCTCGTCAGGATGTGTTGAAAAAAACACGCGCATGGTGTATCCTGATTGCCTGAAAACCTTTCGTCCGGTACACTTGTTAAGGAGGACACAATAGAGATGATCAAACGCAGCAGCCGTATCGCGTTGTTTCTGGCCGCGTTTTTATTTTTTGTCGCCGTCGAGGCCGGAGTGCCGGCCGGCGAGGCCGTGGCGGGAAAAAGGGATATCGCCAAAACAACCCTTCCCAACGGCATGACCGTCATACTCGAGCGCGACACAAGCGCGCCGGTCGTGGCCTTCCAGATGTGGGTGAGGGCCGGGAGCGCGGACGAATCCCCCGGAGATGCCGGGGTGGCCCACGTCTTCGAGCACATGCTCTTCAAGGGCACCAAAAAAAGAGGGGTCGGGAGAATAGCGAAAGAGGTCGAGGCCGCCGGCGGCTACATAAACGCCTACACCTCCTTCGACACCACGGTCTACCATCTTGCCGTGGCGAGCAGGTTTTTTTCAACCGGCCTCGACATCATAAGCGACTCGGTGCAGAACTCCTCGTTCGACCCCTCGGAGCTTAAAAAGGAGCTCGAGGTCGTGATGGAGGAACTCCGAAAGGACGAGGACGAGCCCGACAGGAAACTCCACCAGCAGACGCTCAGGGCCGCATACACCGTCCATCCATACGGCAGGCCGGTCATAGGCTATGAAAAGACCGTAAAGGCTATAACGAGGGACAGTATACTCGGGTTCTTTAAAAAATGGTATATCCCGAACAACATGACGCTCGTCGTGGTGGGCGACTTCGACAAGGATACGGCCCTCTCCGAGATAAAAAAATCCTTCAAGGATTTCAAGAAAAGGCCGGACCCGCACAGGCCGAGGTCCGTCGAGCCGCTGCAGAAGGATTTAAGGACCGTGGTAAGCAGCCAATCCGTAAACCAGACCCGGATTGCGATGGCCTTCCACATACCCGGGCTGAAACACAACGACGTCTACGCCATAGACGTCACGGCTGACATCTTAAGCAACGGGGTCACCTCAAGGCTATACAAACGGCTTAAAACCGACGCCGAACTCGTCTACACGATAAGCGCGTATGCCATGACACCGAAAGAGCCGGGTGTCTTCCTCGTATTCGCGACCTTGAACGCGGACAACGTGGACAGGGCCGTCAAGGAGATAATATCCGAGGTCGAAAGACTCGGATATGAAGGCCCGCTTCAGGCGGAACTCGACAGGGCGAAGCTTTCGCTCGAAAGCGGCTTTGTCTACGACAGGGAGACCATGCAGGGCAAGGCGGACCAGCTCGGCTATTATGAGACGGCATCGGGGGACATCTCGTTCGAGGAAAAATACCTCGACGGGATACGCGGCGTTACCCCGGAGGACGTCAGGCTCGTTATAAGGAAATACCTTAACCCGCGGACATCCACGGTCTCCGTCCTCCTGTCCGACGGGGAAAAGTCGGCAATCGGCGATAATACCCTCGCCTCCATGGTGACCAAGGCAACGGAAAGCGCCGAGGCGGCTTTTTCTAAAATTATCGAGGCGCGCGACGTAACGGTCGTGAAGCTCGAAAACGGTATGACCCTCATCGTGAAGGAAGACCACTCAAACGAGACCGTGGCCATGTACGCGACCTTCTCCGGCGGGCTGAGGGCCGAGGTCCCGGCCACAAACGGGGTCGGCAATTTCACCGCCGGGATGCTCGACCGCGGGACCGCCACACGCTCGAGGGAGGCGCTGGCAAGGGAGGTCGAGGATATGGCCGGCTCCGTCGGCGGCTTTTCGGGATGGAATTCAACCGGCGTATCCGCGAAATTCCTCTCGAAGTTCTTCGACAGGGGGATTGCGGTGTTCGCCGACGTGGTGGAAAACCCCTCCTTTCCCGAGGACGAGATGGAAAAGCTCAGGAAGGACGTGCTCGCGGCCATAAAGAGGGAGGAGGACTACCTGCCCGGCTACACGTTTAAATTGCTTTACAGGGGGCTTTATAAGCGCCACCCTTACGGCATGCCCGCGCACGGCACGAAGGAGAGCGTGGAGGGCTTGAAAAAAGAGGACCTCCGTGCCTTCTATGACAGGGTGTTCGTGCCGCCTAATATGGTCCTTTCGGTCGTGGGCGACGTAAAGAGCGGCTACGTTATAGAAAAGGTCAAAGAGGCGTTCAAAGAGTTTAAACGCGCCGGAGGTCCCCCTCCCCTGCCCGCGCCGGCTCCGGATATGCCGTCGCAGGGGATAATCTCAACCGGCGAGACAAAGCAGAAAGAGCAGACCAACATCGGGATGGGGTTCCTGGGCCCGCGCATAACGGACGAGGACGTCTACCCCATGGCCGTTTTAAGCGAGGTCCTGAGCGCGCAGGGAGGCCGTCTTTTCATCGAGTTGCGGGAAAAGCAGAGCCTTGCCTACGCGGTGACGGCCTTTACCAGGCCTGGGGTGGACCCCGGGCTGTTCGCCGTATACATAGGGTCGGCGCCGGACAAGAAAGATAAGGCGATAGAGGGGATTATAAAAGAACTCGAAAAGGTCACGACGGAAAAGATAACCGGGGAGGAGCTTCAGAGGGCAAAGGGCGCGCTCATAGGCGGCTACGAGATGGGGTTGCAGGACGTCGGCTCGCAGGCCTCGGACATGGCCACCAACGAACTGCTCGGGCTGGGGTACGACCACTACAAGAAATACGCGGACAGGCTGAATCAGGTTACGGCAAAGGACGTCCTCAACGCGGCTAAAAAATACATAACCCTCGACAGATACGTCATCTCGGTCGTTGGGCCTGATAAAGGGCAGGCTGACAGATAAACCGCAATTTAGAGTGGCACTACCGATGGGGGCAGGTCCCCTCGTGCGGAGGATTGAATTTGGCCATGATTGATTATATGCCGGATAAGCATTACGTTCAGGGGCAGACCCGATCAGGGGTTTGTCCCCTCGACGACCGTTCCATGTGGCGCCTCATCGTCAAGCCGCCACACAAGCTCGCCTCTGCCTTTAAGCCCGGTCACAACGAGCCTCAAAAACCCGCTGTCCCTGTCCCCCACAGGCCCCCTGCCCTCGGAATCGTATCGCGGGAACCTCACGATATAACCGTAGCTCCACGGGTCGAGGTAAGGGAAAAACTCCCGGTAAAGCGGGTCCTTGGAATCCACCTTTTTAATCTCAAGGGGCTCAAGCCTCGCCCCGGACCTGTCGGAAAGGTAGAGCTTCCATATCGAGCCGGCCTTTTCAAAATCGTTCCACTCCGCGCTCGGCGTATACGCGGCAATGAAAAATTCGTTATACGCCTCCTGCGCCTCTATCTCGCGCACCAAGAGCGTCTTTTCCATGTCAGCGCCGAGTTCGTATCTCCTTGAGTATTCCTCCACGTAGGCCTTTCTGTAAGGGAGGCTCCTGAACGTGGCGTGGATGTAGAGCCTTGATTCGAGGCCGTCAAAAACCTTTGTATTCCTTGTCCATTGGTTCATGATGTCGTAATAGGGCCGGGCAGTCCACTTACCAAGATTACCCTCAACGGACGACGTCTGGACCATGGGGCGCTCATTGGAGTACGGGGCAGGGGAGAGTTGGGCGGACTTCTGGGCGCAGCCAAAAAGAAAAAACGGCATGATTACGGGGAAAAACAGGATACAAACCCCGAATCCGAGGTTTAAAATTCCGGTCTTATGCCCGCAAGGCGGGTTTAAAGCCTCGAAGCAAGCTTTAACCGTCGAGGACGGCTGGTTGGGTTGTTTGGAGCAATGTTCCATGATACCCCGCAGCAAGCTGCCGGGAGGTTTATACGCAATGTGCAAAATCTTTTTCATCCGAGGGTTTCTCCGTAACGCGGTTAAAGACCTTACTTGAAGAGCACTAACTGCGGCGCACGGGCCTCCCCCGAGGTCTCGACCGGATATCTGCCGGTAAAGCACGCGTCGCAGAAGTTCCCGCCGGCGTCTTTAACGGCCTGGTAAAGGCCCTCCGTCGAGAGATACCCGAGGCTGTCGGACGTGACGAACCGCGTTATCTCGCCCACGCTCAGGGAAGACGCTATAAGCTCCTCCCTCGTCGGCGTGTCTATGCCGTAAAAGCACGGCGCGACCGTAGGGGGCGAGCTGATCCTCAGATGCACCTCCCTCGCCCCGGCGTTCCTTATCATCTTTATTATCTTGCGGCTGGTGGTGCCCCTGACGATGGAGTCGTCCACTACGACGACCCTCTTGCCGGCGAGTATGTCCTTTACCGCGTTGAGCTTTATCTTTACCCCGAAGTGCCTTATGGAGTCCCTCGGCTCTATGAACGTCCTGCCGACGTAGTGGTTCCTCACAAGCCCCATCTCAAACGGTATGCCGGACTCTTCGGCGTAGCGTATGGCCGCCGGGACACCTGAGTCGGGCACGGGGATGACCATGTCGGCCTCGACCGGGTGCTCCCTTGCGAGCACCATCCCGAGGTTCTTTCTCACCTTATAGACGTTCGCGCCGAATATGAAGCTGTCGGGCCGCGCGAAGTATATGAACTCGAATATGCACGGGGTGTAAGGGGCCGGGGCAAAGGGCCTGTGGGAGGTCGTCCCCTTCTCGTCTATCACGAGTATCTCTCCGGGTTCTATCTCCCTTACGAATTCGGCCTCTATGAGGTCAAAGGCGCACGTCTCCGAGGCCACGACCCAGCCCTCCCTGAGGCGTCCGAGCAAAAGGGGCCGGAACCCGTTGGGGTCCCTCGCGGCGATGAGCCTCTTCTTGGTGAGGATAAGGAGGGAATACGACCCCCTTACCCTTCCGAGGGCGTAGACCAGCCTGTCCTCGAGGCGGCTCTCCTTGGACGAGGCTATGAGGTGGACTATCACCTCGGTGTCCATGCTCGACTGGAATATGCTCCCGTAGGCCTCAAGCTCGTCCCTGAGTATCCGGGCGTTGACGAGGTTGCCGTTATGCGCTATCGCTATGGCGCCCCGGGCGTATTCGACCACAAAGGGCTGCGCGTTTTTGATGTGGGAATCGCCCGTGGTGGAATACCTGACGTGCCCCATGGCTGAGGTCCCGGGCAGGCCATCGAGGACCTTCTTGCTGAACACGTCCGCCACAAGGCCCATGCCCTTATGGGAGTGGATCTGACGGGAGTCCGACGATACGATGCCGGCGCTTTCCTGTCCCCTGTGCTGGAGGGCGTAGAGACCGAGGTAGGCCATGTTGGAGGCCTCCGTGTGGTTGTATACGCCCACCACGCCGCATTCGTCTTTGTATTTGTCGTATTTGTCGTATTTGTCGAACATGGAACCCCTTTTACCGCCGTTCCCGGCGCAGACCTAACCCGCGAACCTCGCAAGCGCGTTGCCCCAGGCATCCGCGATGGTTTCAAGCGGAAGGACGACAAGGCCGTTTATATTTAAAGAGCTTCCGCCCACCCTGCCTATGACCCTGAAAGGCACCCCCCTTGAGCGCGCGATGTCGCCGAGTTTCTTAACGTCCTTTTCCATGAGGCTTACCATTATCCTCGACTGGCTCTCGCCGAAAAGCAGGGCGTCTTTCCGTATGTTGCCGGACGGAACATCCACCACGGCCCCGATCGGCCCCTGAGGGGAAAGACATGACTCGACCATGGCCACCGAAAGCCCCCCATCGGAGAGGTCGTGGGCTGATCTGATTATACCAGCCCTTATCGCCTCCCTGCAAGCGTCCTGTAGGTTTTTTTCGACGCTTAGGTCAAGGCGCGGGGGAAGGCCCGCGTCGCGGGAGTAAATCACCTTGAGGTACTCGCTTCCGCCTATCTCATCGAGCGTCTCGCCTAAAAGGGCGATAGCGTCCCCCTCCTCCTTGAACCAGACGGTCGTATGCCTCTTTAAATCCTTTAGAACGCCCACCATCCCGACGGTCGGGGTGGGATAGATGGAATGCCCGGACGTCTCGTTATAGAAACTCACGTTGCCGCTTATAACGGGTATGCCGAGCTTGACGCACGCCTCTTTCATGCCCATAATCGCGTTTTCAAACTGCCACATGACCTCCGGCCTTTCGGGATTGCCAAAGTTGAGGCAGTCCGTCAACGCCACAGGCTCGGCTCCGCTTGCGCTTATGTTGCGGGCGGCCTCGCTGACTGCTATGGCCCCGCCCGTAAACGGGTCGAGATACACATAGCGCGAGTTGCAGTCAACCGTAACGGCGAGCCCCTTGTCCGTCCCCTTTATCCTCAAAACCGCGGCGTCGGACCCGGGCAGCACCACCGTATCGGTCCTCACCATGTGGTCGTACTGCCTGTATATCCACTTCCTGCTCGAAATATTGAGCGAGGAAAGAAGCCTGAGCATAACCGCGTTGAAATCCGACGGCTCCGGGATGCTTTTAACGTCGAGGGATATCGCCTCGTCCTGCCATTTTGGTCTCTGCGACGGCCTCCTGTAGACCGGCACGTCCTCCGTCAGCGCGTCCACCGGTATGTCGGCGACGGGTATACGGTTGTCCAAAACCCTCAGGCGTCTGGTGTCGGTAACGCGCCCGATTATGCAAGCCTCGAGGTCCCATTTTCTGAATATTTCAAGGACGCCCTCTTCCGAGCCTTTTTTAACCACGAGGAGCATCCTCTCCTGTGACTCCGAAAGCATGACCTCGTACGGCGTCATGCCTTCCTCCCGTCTCGGGACAAGGCCCACGTCTATCTCCATGCCGGTAGCCGCCCTTGCGGCCATCTCGGCGCTCGATGAGGTAAGCCCGGCGGCCCCCATGTCCTGTATGCCCGCTATATAATCCGTTTTAAACGCCTCAAGGCAGGCCTCAAGCAGCAGTTTTTCGGTGAAGGGGTCTCCGACCTGCACCGTGGGGCGTCTTTCCTCCCCGCCCGTGCCGAAGGAGTCGCTCGCCATGGTCGCCCCGTGTATGCCGTCCCTTCCGGTGCGGCTTCCAACATATATGACGGGATTGCCCACCCCGGCCGCCGTGCCCCTGAATATCCTGTCTTTCCTTACTATGCCGACGGTCATGGCGTTAACGAGGCAGTTGTTATCGTAGGACTCGTGGAAATAGACCTCGCCGCCCACCGTGGGCACGCCTATGCAGTTGCCGTACCCGGCGATCCCGGCGACGACACCCCCGAGGAGGTAGCGGGTTTTGGGGTTGTCTTTAGAGCCGAACCTGAGGGAGTTGAGCGTTGCGACGGGCCTCGCGCCCATGGTGAATATATCCCGCAGTATGCCGCCGACGCCGGTCGCCGCGCCCTGATAAGGCTCTATGAAAGAGGGGTGATTGTGGCTTTCCATCTTGAAACACACGGCCAACCCGTCGCCTATGTCCACTATCCCGGCGTTCTCTCCCGGACCCTGAAGGACGTAGGGGCCCTTTGTGGGGAAATTCCTCAGATGGACCTTGGAGGATTTGTAGGAGCAGTGCTCGCTCCACATGACCGAGAAGATGCCGAGCTCGACGATGTTGGGCTCCCTGCCGAGGACGGATTCAATCCTCCGGTATTCCTCCACGGTGAGACCGTGCTCTTCTATGACCGAGGGGGTTATTTCCATGGGGTCAACGCTCTTCTTCTCGCGTTTTACGCAAGCCTAAAATAACCCAAAAAATCGAAAATGACAAGCTGTTATTGAGGACAGCGGAAATAAAGTCTTCTGTTCTTTGACATGCTTAATCACCCTCCTCTTTCTCAAGCAGTTCCACCGCCTTTTTTAGTATCTCCTTTTCGTCTTTATAGGAGGCGGCATTTATCGCCTCATCTATCGGGAACCACCGGCAGTCCAAAACCTCTTCATCGTGGTAGACGGTGTCCCCGGAGGTATATTCCATGAGGAAGAAATACACGATCTTAAAAAACCTCTTTGTCCCTTCTTTTTCCCTGTGCGCGTAAAAATAATGTATGTCGCCTATCTTCTTCAGTATCTTTCCGTCAAGACCCGTTTCTTCCTTGACCTCGCGGTGCGCGGTGCGGGCAAGGTTCTCCCCCTCCTCTTTAAGGCCCTTGGGAAGGCACCATACCATGCCCTTGCTGGCCTGGACCTCGATGAGGGCGACCTCGATGGAGCCATTGCTTCTCCTGAAGATAACCCCGCCCGAGGAGACCTGCTTTTCGGTCTTCAGGGGTTTCCCCCGGCTGTTATTCCGCGCTTTTGACGGCATGGGTTTCATCCATGATTTTTCCATGTTGCTTATGTCGAAGTTCCGGCAGAAAACGCATCGCGGGTTGCGGTAAACGAGGAATATCGTAAAGCCTTATGTAGGTCGTCCGGGGAGATGGCATCTCCGGGGTGATTTTGCGGCGTTCAGGCCCGCGTCGATTCCTTTTTGGCCTGACACTTTACGCAGAGCGAGGTAATCGGCATGACGCTCAGCCTCGCGCTCTCTATATCCTCGCCGCAGCCGTCGCATATCCCATATGTGCCGTCGTCGAGTTTCTTGAGCGCCTCGTCAATCCGTATGAGTTCCTCCTTGTGTATATCAGCTATCCTGATCCCGGTATCCTCGATCAGGTCAACGAGAGAAAGGTCTTCCATGTCCTGCGGGATGTCGAACTGCTCGCTGTAGTCCCTGCCCAGCTTTTTAAAGTATTCTTCCCTCAGGTCGACCCACTTCTTCCGCTTTTTTTCGAGCAGTTCTTTTTTGATTCTCTGCTGCCTTTTGCGCGATTCTTCCGCCATCGAAGCCTCCGTATTTTTCAGTTAACAGACCGGATGCTCGCCCCTGGCGAGCTCACTGGTAAAGTGCTCTATGCTTAAGAGAAACTCCTCGACTATCCTCGAGACCGCCTTTTTAACAGCCGGTTGATTCAGCCTCCCTTTCGGCGTAATCTCGACCGAGACCTTCTTTGGGGCGTTTATCGGAGAGCCTATCTGGCTGAGGAGCCACACGTAGACCTCCTCAAGCCCCTCTATCCTCTCGTAAACCGTTTCTGCCATGCGGTGGGACAGGATGTTGTATATCTTGCCGACGTGGCTCGTGGGGTTTTTACCGGCCGCGGCCTCCGTGCCCATGGGCCTCATAAGCGAGATGACTCCGTTGGTGCGGTTGCCCCTGCCGACCTGCCCGGAGTCCGCATCCTCGGCCGAGGTGCCCAGAAGCGTCATATAAACACCGCCGAGGCCCCTGCCCGGCCCATCGAGCGTGTTGTAATTCACCGTGACCTTCTTGAACGGAAGGCTGTCCGTAAAATCCTTGATCGCCCCCGCGACCCTCGCTTTTTTCTCGAAGTAGTCCTTTTCGCTCTTTACCATCCCGGACATAAGCGGCATGGCCACGGTCAGGTCGAGCGAGCCGGCGCACCGAAACCCCATGACCTTTACGTCCTCCCCGGTCTCGGGGAACGCGGTCTTGAACGCGGGAGAGTTAAGAAACCTCTCCGAGTCGTAAACAGCCCTTTCGGTCGGCGTGAAAGGGGCGTATCCCACGGCCGCCGATGTGTCGTTTGCGCCCTTTATCCTGCCCTTTTCCCTGAATATCCCGGCAAGCTCGGCGCTGCCGGGCTTCAAGACCACCCTTACCCTGACGTGACGCCGGGGGTCAACCTTCCTCAAGTTATTCTTGAACCAGAGGGCAACGCTTTCTTTTGCTATCTCCTCCACCGGTATATCCGTCCTTCCGGCCCTGAAGGTCGCCCTGTCCCCGACGATGAGCTCCATCGGGGTTAAAACGCGGCCGCCGCCGAAGGTCTTTTTCACCCCGCCCGCCACAAGAAGCCCCTTGTCTATATTGTGGTGGAGCACGTCGCCGAACCTTTTGAGATACTCGCTGCTGAGGGCGACCGAGATCGCCTCCATGACCGAATCGCAGATGTAGTCGGGATGGCCGGTGCCCTTTCTCTCCACTATCTCAACGCGCCGGCAATGAGTGGGGACATTTTTCATCACCTCAACCGACAGCCTTTCCATCTCTTGCCCCCTTCTTTTTCTGCATTTCCATTTTTTTCCCCAGGACCTCCATCTCGCGCTCGACCTTGCTGAATATGCAGCCGCAGTAGCTCTGCCTGTAAAGTCCAATTTCCTTGGATGCCCGCACGCCTTCTTTCCAGCCGGTCCTGAAATCTTCGTACCAGAAAGGCACTCCGTATCTGCGTCCGATATCCGCGCCGAGCGAAATTATACTCTCGTGCATCTGGTATTTGCTGTAAAGGAGAGACGATGAAAAGAAATCGTACCCGGTTTTCTTTGCCTCCGAGGCTGTTTTTTCAAGCCTCACCGCGTAGCAGCGCCTGCACCGCTCCGTCCTGGAGAGCGACATCGCGTCAGCCGTCCCGCCGGCCTCGCCGGCCAACCAGCCGGCCTCGCCGGCCAACCAGCCGTCCCTGACGGCCAACCAGCCGGCCTCGCCGGTTTTCGGAAGCATACGGAAATAATCTCCCGGCTCGTAGTCCTCGTTGAGGACTACGTCAATTGCCATGAACGTTGCAAGCGTTTTAACCGCGTCGAGTCTTTTGCGGAACTCCTCAAATGGGTGGATGTTGGGGTTATAGAAAAAGCCCGTAACGCTCAAGTCCTTCGCTCCGAGCATCTTTTTCAGCGGGTATATGGAACACGGGCCGCAGCACATATGGACGAGTATCCGCCTCACATAACCCTTTTTTTTACTTACAAACGGCTAAATAAGCCTGCCCTGCCGGTCCTTCATGGCGGACTCTTCAAACTCCCTGCCGACGTGCTCGCACGCAAGCCGGGTTACGACCCTCCCGCGCGGGGTCCTTTTTATGAAGCCTTCCTGTATGAGGTATGGTTCATAAAGGTCTTCTATCGCATCCCTGTCCTCGTTTATGGCGGCCGCGAGAGATTCAATGCCGACGGGACCGCAGGCGAACTTGTCTATTATGGCGAGGAGTATCCTTCTATCCATCTTGTCGAACCCGCGGGAGTCTATCTCGAGCATCACGAGGGCTTCCCTGGCGACTTCTTCGGTTACCATCCCGTCGCGCTTCACCTCGGCGTAGTCCCTCACCCTCTTAAGTATCCTGTTAGCTATCCTTGGAGTGCCCCTTGATCTGCGCGCTATCTCGAAGGCGCCGTCAGGCGTTGTCTCTATGCCGAGGATGGCACTGGAACGCAGGACTATGCTTTTGAGCTCCTCGGGCGAATAGAACTCCAGCCGCACTATCACGCCGAAGCGGTCCCTCATGGGAGAGGTCAATAGCCCGGCCCTCGTGGTGGCGCCGATGAGGGTAAACCGCGGGAGGTCGAGTTTGATGCTCCTGGCCGACGGCCCCTGCCCGATTATGACGTTCATGGTGTAATCCTCCATGGCCGGGTAAAGGAGTTCCTCCACGATGCTCGGCAGCCTGTGCACCTCGTCTATGAACAGCACGTCCCTGTCCTCGAGGTTCGTCAGTATCGCCGCTATATCGCCTGTCTTTTCCACGGCCGGGCCGGAGG
Organism: Deltaproteobacteria bacterium; assembly: GCA_016219105.1. GTDB lineage: Bacteria > Desulfobacterota > GWC2-55-46 > GWC2-55-46 > DRQE01 > JACRCI01. The sequence goes on from JACRCI010000125.1 coordinate 17,925, forward strand.
TCACGCGGATGTTGGTCTTAAGCTCATTGGCGATTATGTGCGCGAGGGTTGTCTTGCCGAGCCCCGGAGGGCCGTAAAAGAGCACGTGGTCCAGCGGTTCGTTCCTTCCCTTCGCGGCCTCTATGAATATATTGAGGTTCTCCTTCACCTTTTCCTGACCTATGTATTCGGCGATGGTCCTGGGCCTGAGGCTCAGTTCAAAGCCCTCGTCCTCCTCAAGCCTTACAGGAGCGGTGCATTTTTCATCCATGGATATCCCCGCGGGCTATTTAAGCGAAAGCATCCTGAGCGCGTTTCTGAGCATCTCCTCGACCCCGGCGCCTTCGGGGCTTTTCTTCCTTGCCATAGCCGCGGCCTCGATGGCCTCGGAGGCCCTATAACCGAGGTTTTTAAGCGCGGATATGACGTCCGCCACCTGAGGCTCAACGGCCGACCAGCCGGCCTCGCCGCCCGGGATTTCCCTCTCGCCTCTTTCCTCTTTCATCACGGAGCCGATACTGTCCTTCAACTCCAACATGACCCTTTCGGCGATTTTCTTGCCTATGCCGGGCAGGGATTTGAGGGCCGCGATATCACCTTTTTCTATCGCCGCTATGAACTGCGCCACGCCTGTGCCTGAGAGTATGTTGCGCGCGAGCCTCGGCCCAACGCCGGCCACCGAGATGAGCAGGGTAAAAAGGCTTTTTTCCTCCGCTGTGAGAAAACCGTAGAGATGGATTGAATCGTCCTTTATGAACGTCAGCGTCTTAATGGCCACCTGCTCGCCTACGCCGGGCAGTTTGTAGTACGTGGACAGCGGGATAAAAACCTCGTAACCCACGCCGCCTACGTCAACGACGGCCGATTCCGGGGATTTATGAAGGAGTCTACCGCTTATGTTGGCTATCATACGGGGTCATCGGTCATTGTCAAGGTCAAGGTCAAAAGGCAACCCCCTTAATCCGTCGAGGACGGCTTAAGGGCCCTCGCGGCGCTGACGCTGAAGCGGAAAATGACGCGGTGTTTATATGGCATATCGCTATTGCAAGGGCGTCCGCGGCGTCAGGCCTTGCTAAAACGGCGGTCTTGAGGATGGCCATGACCATCTTCTGCACCTGATCCTTCGTTGCCCCGCCGTAACCCGTTACGGCCTGCTTAATGGAACTCGGGCTGTACTCCGAGACGGTCATTCCGGATTCCACGGCCGATAGCATCGCCACACCCCTTGCGTGGCCGAGGGTGATGGCGCTTTTCACGTTTCTGGCGAAGAACACCGACTCCACCGCGGCCGAGGAGGGCCTGAACTCCGAGATGACCTTTTTCAGGGAGTTCGACATCTTCAGAAGTCTTTCGGCGAGCGGGTCCTTCGGATTAGCCCGTATCTCGCCGTCGCCGACCCGTATGAGCCTGCCGGACGGACCTTTTTCGACAATGCCCCAGCCCATGACCAGAGTCCCCGGGTCTATCCCCAACACTCTCACGCCTTTACCGCCCCTTTGTATGTGAGATATCGTTTTACCGTCCCTGTTACCGTCCCTGCCGCGTCTGCGGCCAACCAGCCGTCCCTGACGGTCTGCACTCCGGCCTCGCCGGCCAACCAGCCTGCCTGCCGGCCTCGCCGGCCAACCAGCCGTCCTTGACGGTTTGTTTATCAGGCGACCTTTTCCATTTCTTCCGCGGGTATGTCGAAATTGGAATGGACGTCCTGCACGTCGTCGAGGTCTTCAAGCTCCTCCATGAATTTAAGGAGCTTCTGCGCCTCGCCGCCGGTGACGCGGACCGTGGATTTAGGCATCATGCCTATAGCCGCGTGCGCGTATTTCATCCCGGCCGAATCGAAATGCGTTTTTACCCTGTGGAAATCGGCCGGGTCCGAGTAGACCTCAAACACCCCGTCCTCTTTATTCTGGCGGACGTCCTCGGCCCCGGCGGCAAGCGCCGCCTCCATCAGCCGTTCCTCGCCGGCCGAATTGATATCAAAGGTGAAGATGCCTTTTTTATCGAATATCCAGATGACCGAGCCGCTCTCGCTCGGACGGCCGCCGAATTTGGTGAACACGCGCCGGATCTCCGGCACCGTGCGGTTTTTGTTGTCGGTCAGGTAGTTGACGAGCACCGCGACCCCGCCCGGGCCGTAGCCCTCGTAGACGCCCTCCTCGTAGTGCACTCCATCGAGCTCACCCGCGCCTTTTTTAACGGCCTTCTCGATGTTGTCGGCCGGGAGGTTCTCGGCCTTCGCCTTCTCGACCGCGGTCCTCAGCCTGGGGTTCGAGGAAACGTCCCCTCCGCCGAGTTTAGCGGCGACCATTATCTCTCTTACGAGCTTGGTAAAGAGCCTGCCCCTTTTGGCGTCGCTCTTTGCCTTCCTGTGCTTGATATTGGCCCATCTCGAATGTCCTGACATCTTAAGCCTTCCCTCCGTAAGACTATCTTGCCGGACGCGGCAAGCTCACCTCTTCCCTATTTTAACGGGAACATGTTCCCGGTCCTCTCCACCGTCGTGGGCGGAGTGTTGGCCGTCGAGGACGTCGAGGCCGAGCTCCTTCATTTTGTTAAGCAGGGTATTACGGTGTATCTTCATGATGCCGGCCGCCGCGGCGCGGTTCCAGTTGGTCTTATTGAGGATCCCTATTATGAAATGCCTTTCAAACACCCGGCACGCCCTGCGGAAGTCCTCTATCTCGTAGGCCGAGCGCAGGTTTTCGCCGTCCGAGCACACTATCTCGACCGGTATGTCCTCATAGGTTATCTCTCCCCCGCCCTTTGCCAGCACCACGAGCCTCTCGATGAGGTTTTCGAGTTCCCTGACGTTGCCCGGCCACGGGTATTCCGTGAGCGCGGCGAGCGCCGGATGGGTTATGCCCCTTACGTTCTTCTTGCATTTCTTGCAGTGCCTTTCGAGAAAATACTCGGCCAATACCGGTATGTCGTCTTTCCTTTCCCTCAGAGGCGGCAGTTCCACCGGCACGACCCTGAGCCTGTAGTAGAGGTCCTCGCGGAAACGGCCTTTTTTGACGGCCTCTTCGAGGTTCACGTTGGTGGCGGCTACTACCCTTATATCCACGTTTATGAGCTTGTTGCCGCCGACCCTTTCAAAGGATTTTTCCTGCAGCACCCTCAGCAGTTTTGCCTGCAGGTGCATCGGGAGCGTGGCGACCTCGTCGAAGAAGACCGTGCCGCCGTCGGCGTATTCGAACTTGCCTATCCTCGTGGTATGGGCGCCGGTGAAGGCGCCCCTCTCGTAGCCGAAGAGCTCGCTCTCCATGAGCTCGGACGGCACGGACGCGCAGTTTACGGCGACAAACGGCTTGTCCTTCCTGTCTCCGAGCCTCTGTATGGCCCTTGCGATGAGTTCCTTGCCGGTGCCGCTCTCACCAGTTATGAGGACGCTCGATGAGGTGAGGCTTACCTTCCTTACGAGCTCAAAGACCCTTTTCATGCCCGGGGTCTTGCTGATGATGTCAACGTCGCCGAACTGGCTCTGCAGTTCCTCCTTCAGGAACTGGACCTCCCTTTTAAGGCGGAGCCTGTCGGTATACCGTTTGATGGTCGAAAGGAGGTCGTCGGTCTCGAACGGTTTGGCTATATAATCGTAAGCGCCAAGCCTCAGGGCATGGACGGCCTTCTGCGCGCTGTCGGTGGCCGATATGACGATGACGCCCATATCGCCGTCCACCTCCCGTATCATCCTGAGGGTTTCGAACCCGTCCATGTGCGGGAGGTTTATGTCCATGAGGACAAGGTCTACGGGCATGGATTTCACGACCTCGAGGGCCTCGAGGCCGTTGCCTACGGAAACGGTCTCGTAGTCGTCCCTCAAGATTATCTCTATCGTATCCCTTACGCCCTGTTCGTCGTCAACGATGAGGATGATGGTCTTTCTCACTGGCCCCCTGACACTTAAGAGACACTGCTGAAGCCGGGATGGGTTCCTACCGCAAAATTACCATACGGAATACGGTTTGTCAATTTCATGGTTTACGGATACGGGCGTAAACACAGCGCGCTTCCAGTTTTACCCTTTTCCCGCGCAAACCGTCCTCGACGGCCAACCAGCCGTCCTCGACGGCCCGCAAGTCGTCCGCGGCATCCTCACGCGTCTATGCCGTAGGCCTTTATCTTCCTGTGGAGATGGCTCCGCTCTATGCCTATGGCCTCGGCTGTCCTGGCTACGTTACCGCCGAACTCATTGAGCTTTTTCATGATGAACTCCCTTTCGAAATCAACCCGCGCCTGCCTGAGCGTCTCCCGCCCGAGCGGGCTTTCTTGCCCTGACCGGACGTCGCCTTTTATATATGACGGGACGTCGTCAGTGGTTATAACGCCGGACGGCGACATTATGACGAACCTCTCCATGAGGTTTTTGAGCTCCCGGACGTTGCCGGGCCAGGCGTATCTCAAAAGCATCCCTGCCGCCGGGTCCTCTACCGTCGGGACATCTTTCGACGTTTCACGCGAGAACTCCTCGAGGAAATGCCTTACAAAAAGCGGTATGTCGCCGGTCCTCTCCCTCAACGGCGGCACATGAAACGGTATGACGTTGAGCCTGTAATAGAGGTCCTCCCGGAAATTCCCCTTTTTAATCTCCTCCGGCAGGTTCTTGTTGGTCGCGGCCACGACCCTCACGTCCACCGTTATCTTCTTCGTCCCTCCCACCCTTTCGAAGCTCTGGTCTTCGAGTATCCTCAGGACCTTGGCCTGGGTCTTAAGACTCATATCCCCTATCTCGTCCAGGAAGATGGTGCCGCCGTCCGCCATGTCGAACTTTCCCTTCTTCGAGGAGACGGCGCTCGTGAAAGCGCCCTTTTCATGGCCGAAGAGTTCGCTCTCTATCAATTCCTCGGGGATGGCAGCGCAGTTCACCTCGACGAAAGGCTTGCCGGAACGGTTTGAATAGAGGTGGATGTTCCACGCGACGAGTTCCTTGCCGGTCCCGTTCTCGCCGGTTATGAGCACCCAGGAATTGGTCGGGGCTACCCGCCGTATGTCGTTTTTAAGTCCAACGATTGCCGCCGTTTGGCCTATTATCCCGTATTTTTTCTTCGCCCGGTCGAGGAGGGCCGTATTCTCCTCCATGAGCCTTTTCTCCTCGAGGGCGTGCGAGACCGTAAGGACGACCTTCTCAAGCGACAACGGCTTTTCGAGAAAATCGTAGGCGCCGAGCTTGGTGGCCCTGACCGCGGTCTCGACGGTGCCGTGCCCGGATATCATGACGACCGGAAGGCCGGGATGGGCCGTCTTTATTTCACTCAATGCCGTAACCCCGTCCATCCCCGCAAGCCATATGTCCAGGAGGACCAGATCCGGCGGGGCCGACTTTATCCTTGATATCGCCTCCTCGGCGTTCTCCGAGGAGACGACCTCAAAGCCTTCGTCCCTTAAAACCCCCTCAAGCGAATCCCTGATATTTTTCTCGTCGTCCACGACCATTATGGTCTTCATGCCATACCCGCCTTCACCGGAAGTTCTATCACGAACCTTGTCCCGCCGGGATAATTGTCCTTCACCCTTATGTAGCCGTTATGGTCCGAGATTATGTTGTTCACTATGGCGAGCCCCAGGCCCGTCCCTGACTTTTTGGTCGAAAAATAGGGCTCGAACAGCCTCGATTTATCCTCCGGCGGTATGCCGCGTCCGGTATCGGCGACCTCGAGGCGCACGAGCTTCATCTCATGGTCGTAACGGGTTTCGACCTTTATCTCCCCCGGCCCCTCTATCGCGGCTATGGAGTTGTCTATGAGGTTTATGAGCGCCCTCTTTATCTGGTCCCTGTCTATCTCGATGGTGGGCAGCCCGGGATCGGTCTCGACATGGAAAACAATCGCGCGCTGTCCCGTCTTATACAGGGCCATGGTCTCCTCCACTATCAGGTTCAGGTCGTTGGGGCTGGGGTTGGCCGCCGGCATCCTCGCGAAGCTCGAAAATTCGTTCACCAGCGTTTTTAACTCGTCCACCTCCCTGACGATGGTCCTGGTGCACTCGTCGAACACCGCCCCGTCGCCCTCGAACCTGTCCAGGTATTTTTTTCTGAGTCTTTGCGCGGAAAGCTGTATCGGGGTGAGCGGGTTTTTAATCTCGTGGGCGATCCTCTTGGCCACCTCCTTCCACGCAAGCATCCTCTGAGTTTTCAAAAGGTGCGTGAGGTCGTCCAGCACCGCGACCATGCCGATATATTCGCCGTTAAAATCCTTCAGGGCGTTAAGGTTCACGAGCACCGTTATCACCCTGTCCCTCAGGCGCACCTTTGCCTGTCTCTCTATATATTCGCTCTCGTGCTCGTTCATCTCCTTTATCATGTCCCTGAAGAGCTCCATGTCCTCGGGGCGCAGGACCTCCTTGTAGCTCCTGCCTACGGCGTTTGACTCCTCGATGCTCAAGATCTCGGCGCCGACCCTGTTAAGGGCGGTAATCCTGCCGGCCCTGTCTATGGAGATGACCCCGGCCGGGATGTTCGACAGCACTATCTCTATGTAGCGCCTTCGCGTTTCAAGCTCCGCGTTCGTCCCCCTCAAGGTGCGGTTCGCCTCCTCGAGCATGGTCTTGCCGACCTTCAGGTCCTCGGTCATCCTGTTGAAGGATTTAACGAGAAGACCTATCTCGTCGTCGCTCCTCGCGTTAATCCTGTAATCGAGGTTGCCGCTGGCGACGGCATGGGTGCCTTCCGCCAGTTCGAATATCGGAACGGTTATGGCCCTGGCCATGTACTGGCCTATCCATATCGAGAGGAACACTATAAGGAGGGTTATCGTAAGGAGTATGATGAAATAGCTCGCCTTCACGGGGTTTTTGAGGATCTTGAGCTGCCTGTACCCCTCGAACGCGGCGGATATCTCGTTCATCTTGGTGACGAGACTCTTGGGCACGTAATAGCTCACAACGACCGCGCCTACGACATCTCCCCCCCCCGGGCTGGAAAATACCGGCGCCATCCCCCTGACGACGTCCCCGACCGCAAGCGTCTGGACAAAACTCGCGGCCCCTTCCCGGAAAACCCTCTCAAGGTCCGTACCCGCCACGTCCGGGACCATGCTCTGGGTTACGTCTGACGATATCGCGTAGGCGAGCCTCCTGCCGCCGGTGGAATAAACCTCGATCGTCGAAAAATCGTTCTCCTGTACCCTGGCCTCGACGAGTTTTCTAAGCCCCCCGGCGGCGGCAACGGGCATGTCCCCGGCAATCTCCCTGGATATGCGCCACGCCCCGTTGAGTATCTTGTTTGACGTATCGCGGTAATAGTTCTGCGCGAGTTCGAGGGAGCCCTTGAGGGAGTCCTCTATCTTTATATTGAACCAGCTGTCTATGCTCTTATTGACGAGGCCTATGACTATGAAAAAGAGGAGGAACGTCGGTATTATCGTGAGGGCCACGAACGCGGAGATGATCTTGGTCCTCAACCGCGATCCCAGAAGACGCCTGCGGCTCTCCAGGAATATCTTCACGGCGTTGCGGAACACGAGGAATATCAGCAAAACCAGCAGGATTATGTTTATGTTGATGAGGCCGAGGACGAATATGTTCGTGGCAACGGGCAGGTCGCCGCTTATAATCGAGATATGCGATTCGATATAGGTAAGCAGTATTATGACCGGCAGTATGGCGGCTATTATGAAAAACTCGCGCTGGCGTCTTTTGTGCTCCACGCCCTGCGTTTCGTTCTGGCCCTGCGGCATATCAGGCATGGCCGGCTGGTTGGCCGTCGAGGACGGAGTGTTGGAATGGGACATACGGCGGCGCTTTGCCTTCGGGGTTTGGTCCATCCGGACGGGGGTTGGCCCGGCCGGGGCGCACATACCCCTGAAAGAGTTAAATGGTGAACCAGTAATGGTACCAGCTTGTCTCGAAATCCCACAGCTTGACGAAAAAGAGCATGTAGTTGAGTATGGACGGAAGCGTAACGGTATCGAGCTTCGCCTTGAGCATGAGTTCGTAGGTCTCGCCGGGCTTAAGCGCCGGCAGGGGCGATACGATAACGTCCGTACCTGTAGTCATGAGTCTTTTAACCTCGCCGAAATCCTTTGTCTTTTCCCTGGAGTTTTTCTCCTCTATGAGAACCTCGTACTCCTCTTTGAGCGAGTCGTACTTGACGGTGTGATTGAACCTCCACGTGCCGAGCTCTTCGGCGAACCACAGGTCTTTTTTATGATAGAGCCTTACGATAAAGGTGAACGAAGTCGGGATGCCGCTATGTATGGCCTCCTCTATGTCCTTCTTGAAGGCGTCCATGACGACAAATGACACCTTGAGCTGGGACAGATATTCCGCCTTTACAGCTTCTATTCTCGCATCCCCGGCAAAGGCGGGAGGCGCAATCACTGAAAGCATTAAAACCGTTAAGAGGAGTTTTTTCACGCTGTTTCCTGATTTTGGCCGACTGCCGTTTAAAGCGATAATATAGCGAATCTTAAAGAAAAAAGCAAGTTTTCCACATCCAGCACCACTTCCGTTACGAGCGCATTTTGAGGATGGTAGGCGTTCGTGCCGGAAGTGGTGCCGGGCTGGTTGGCCGGCGAGGCCGGCTGGTTGGGATGGGAGATCAAATACACCGGGGTTAAAACAGCGGATATGAAAAGGTTGCGTAAGCGCGCTTTAAGACGCGGCGAGGTAGGTGCGCCTACCTCGATTGCGGATGGTTCTTACTCCATATGCGGGAGAGGCCTGACCTTATAATCTCTTTCCTTACTTTTTTACGGAACTCGCCTTCGTCCACCTTGAACTTGAAGACCTTCTTGCCGTTGATGTAGATGGTCGGCACGTGGTCGTTGAACCTGCGGAAGAGGTCGTCGTTCATGGATATGTCCACTTCCTTGAAGTGGAATGGTATTTCGTCCTTCACCCTGCCGATAATATCTTTGGCCTCTTTGCATAGACAGCAACCCCTTTTCGAAAAAACCTCTACTACCGGTCTGCTCATGATGCGCCCCCTTTATAATATGGCTATCAGCCGATGCTCGGAAGTATGGCGTTGAAATAGGATGTGATTATAGCAAAGGAATTAAGGAAAATCAAGACCCCTGTTATGATGAGGAATATTCCGCTTAAAACCGAGATAAGACGCATGTGCTTTTTAAGCCGCTTGAAGTGCCTGAGGGAGGTATTTATGCCGAGCGAGGTCAACAAAAACGGTATCGCGAGCCCGAGCGAATAGGCGATAAAAAGTATCACCCCCACCCCCGGCCCCTTTGACGTGGCGGCAACGGTAAATATCGCGGAAAGTATCGGCCCTATGCACGGGGTCCATCCAGCCGCGAAACCGACCCCGACGAGGAACGAACCAAAAAAACCCTGCGGCTTATCCCTGAAAAAATGCAGGCGCTTATCCCTCTGGAGCCACCCTATGTTTATGATGCCTATCACGTGTATGCCCAGGAGCACTATCGTGACTCCGGCTATCTGGCGGACAAGGTCCCTGTATTCTATGAACAGATGCCCGAATATCTGGGCCGAAAGCCCCAGTATCAGCACGAATACGGACGAAAAACCGAGGACGAACATCAGGGAGTTAAGCAGTATTACGTTCCTGAGCCTCTTTACCCCGTTCTCGTCGGTCAACTCCTCTAACGATATGCCGGTTACAAACGATATATAGGAAGGGACAAGGGGAAGGACGCACGGAGAGACAAACGACAGCATGCCACCCCCAAACGCCATCATAACCTTGCCAAGGAACGCAAGCTGAAGGAAAGACTGCTGGTCCATTCTTTACAAAGGCTCCATTAAAAAAACCTGCGATATATTGGACTTATCAATGTTTACTGATTGTTGACTTTAAGTTTATACCCCCCTGCCTCTGCTTCCCGGTCATTTACCCGTGCGGTATGATTCAGGCGGACGAGGGCCGTTTTGGAGGAGTTCCGATATCATTGTCAGGTTTTCCTCTCTCCTCCAGTCCCTCGGTCCCCAGACCTTTTCCGCTATCACCCCGTTCTGGTCTATGATAAAGGTTTCAGGCACCCCGGTCGTTTTGTATGTTTCCTTGGTCCTGCCCTTGCGGTCGTGGAGCACGGAGAACGTGAGGTTATTCTTTTTCACGAAATCCGCCACCACTTCACTGCCCTCCGTATCAACGCTTACGGCCACTATCTCAAAAGGCCGCCCCCTCATGGAATCGTAAAGGGCCTGCATCGAGGGCATCTCCTCGCCGCATGGTTTACACCACGTCGCCCAGAAATTAAGGAAAACGACCTTGCCCTTGAAATCCTTGAGGCTCCTCTCTTTGCCGCTTAAGTCAGGGAGGGTGAAATCCACTGCCTTTGCTCCGGGCAGGACAGGCTCGAACTGCTGCCTTTGCGACAGGACAAAGGCCGCGACAGCGACAACCGCGATTGCCACCACAATAACCGCGATGATGTTAGAGCCCTCTTTCCCGCCCGTCGAGGACGGCTGGTTGGCCGGCGTGGCCGGCTGGTTGGCCGTCTGGAACGACTTATTCCCTTCCATCAGAAAATCTCCTGTAACGGCAGTCTACTCATCGCGCTCCCAGCTACGCGTATGCGTGCAGACCGGGGAGGATGAAGCTCACGCCCCAGTAAAGGAATACCACGGCCAGAAACCCGAGTATGGAAATGTAGGCCGCGCGCCTGCCTCTCCATCCCCTTGTGACCCTCGCGTGGAGATAGGCCGCGTATACAAACCACGTTATTATGGACCACGTCTCCTTCGGGTCCCAGCTCCAGTAGCTTCCCCATGCATAGTTGGCCCATACGGCGCCCGACACTATCCCGATTGAGAGGAACGGGAAACCCCACGCGATAGCCCTGTAGCTCAACTCGTCGAGGACCCTCGATTCCGGGAACACGTCGGCCAGGAAATTCTTTCTCCCTCTCAGCTCGACTATCTCCTTCCAGAGGAACATGATGCTCACTCCGAAGGATATGGCGAAAGCCGCATACCCGATGAACGTCGTGAACACGTGGAAATCCAGCCACCCTATCGCGTACTTTTCAAGACCGATCCTGGCGAGGAGGTCCACCAGCCAGTGCCACTTGTTCTGGAGCGCCGGGTTCAGCGGCTCCACGCTTTTAAACCTGTACGGGAGTATAGAGGCGGCTATCACCGAAAAAAACGCGACCGTCATCACGAACGCGCCCATCACCTTGAACCTGTACCTTCTCTCCATCCAAATATATCCCACGGTCATGGCCCACACAAAAAGCACCATTGACTCGTAAAGGTTGGAGAAAGGCGCGTGTCCGGATTCCGCGGCCCTCGCCACGAGCACCATGGTCATCGAAAGCGCGGCTATGTAGGCAAAGGCGGTGGCTATGTGCCCGATCCAGGATTTTCGCGACAGCCAGTACCCTATATAGGCGAGCGCCGTCAGAAGGTAGAAGGCGGTTGCCATGGTGAAAAACATAAGCGACATAATCACGTTTGCCTCTTTCATAATCCTCCATCCCCGGCGTGGCCCCTGGCGGGCCGGCACAATGGCCGGAAGTTTTACCGGCTGCGGCCGCCGAGGGCCTCTATAATGTCCTTGAACTCCCTTTCAAATCCGAGAGGGTTTTTGTTTATCATCCCGCCTATCTTTACCAAAGACCCGCCGGTCATCGAGCCGTCCTCGCCGGAGACGGGGTAAACAGCCACCCAAATCCTGCGGTGGTATACAAAAAACGCGAGGATGAAACCCAGGCCCATCACGATAGTCCCGGCCCACACGACGTTGGTCCCGGGGTCTTTTCCTATGGATATCCCGGAGTACGGGATCGTGCGGAAACCGGTCAGAACGAGGTCGTATCCGGAATTGGGTATGGCCTGAACCAGTCCCGGGTAATTGAAAAACAGCCACGGTATGAACACGAGCTTCTCACCCTCGTATACCTCAACGCGGACGGCCGGGTTGTTGGTTTCGCCTGATTTTGAAAA
>JACRCI010000126.1 GCA_016219105.1 Deltaproteobacteria bacterium
GAGATGGTCATGCCCGGGGACAACATCAACTTCGAGGCCGAGCTCATAACGCCGATAGCCATGGAAGAGGGTCTGAGGTTCGCGGTGAGGGAAGGCGGAAGGACCGTGGGCGCCGGGGTCGTGACCAAGGTTATAGCGTAAAGATTGAATAGAGACAGGCTCAAGAGAGACAGGCTGGAGAAAGAACGGTTTTCATCTTCAGCCTTAAGCCCTCGGCCTGATATTGAGGGGTTCCATGAGAGAGATAATCACGCTCGCCTGCACCGAATGCAAGCGCAGGAATTACAGTTCCACGAAGAACAAGAAGACGACCACCGAGAGGCTGGAGATTACGAAGTACTGCAAATTCTGCAGGCGCCATACTCCTCACAAGGAGACAAAGTAGCCTCTGCCGGCAAAGGCGCAAAGGCGGACGATCGGCGGTTTTTTTTGCCCGTGGTCCCGGCCGACGGCGGTATTTAGGCCAGTAGCTCCAACGGAAGAGCAGCGGTCTCCAAAACCGCGGGTTGGGGGTTCGAGTCCCTCCTGGCCTGCCATTTTTTGTTGCCGGTATTTTTTTGCGGGCATCCGGTCGTGGATATCCACGGCAGACACCCGGAGATAAGCGCGTAAAAGGGTTTTTTATGGAGAAGATGGAAAAAATAGACAGGGTTAAAGAGTATTATTCCGAGGCAAGGAACGAACTGAAGAAGGTCACATGGCCCACCAGACAGCAGACGTTGAACGCGACGTGGGTGGTTATCCTTATAAGCGTGGTGATAGGCGTTTTTCTCGGCGTGGTGGATTTCGCGCTCTCAGGCATGGTCAAGTATATCTTGCGCTGAGATTCGGCAAGGCGGAAGCCGTAAGAATTAAGAAGGGGTGGTATGTCCAAGAAATGGTACGTGGTTCACACTTATTCCGGATACGAGGATAAGGTAAAGGCCGCGCTTGAGGAGAAGGTAAAGACCCTCGGCAAGGAAGAGGATTTCGGCGGGATACTCGTCCCTTCGGAAAAGGTGGTTGACATGGTCAAGGGCGTCAAGAGGACGGCCTTGAGGAGATTTTTTCCAGGGTACATACTCGTCAACATGGACCTCTCCGACGAGACGTGGCACATAGTGAAGGACATACCCAAGGTCACCGGGTTCGTCGGCGGGACCAACCAGCCTCCCACCATAAGCGAGGAGGACGTGACGAAGATAACCCGCCAGATGGAAGAGGGGGCGATAAGGCCGAAGCCGAAGGTCCTTTTCGAGAGGGGAGAGAACATAAGGGTGGTTGACGGGCCGTTCACCAACTTCGTGGGCATTGTGGAGGAGGTAAAACCGGAGAAGGGAAAACTCAGGGTTCTGGTGAGCATATTCGGAAGGCAGACCCCGGTTGAGCTGGATTTCGTTCAGGTCGAAAAGTCGTAGTTTTGCAACGGGCAATTTTTATTAAGGAACTCCTCCCCCTGTTTTCACAGGGACACGCATAAATGGCGGAGATTATTCTCAAGAGGGTGATGACATGGCAAAGAAGGCGGTAGCACAGATTAAACTGCAGATTCCGGCGGGCAAGGCCAATCCTTCCCCCCCGGTGGGTCCGGCGCTGGGCCAGCACGGTGTGAACATAATGGAGTTCTGCAAGCAGTTCAACGCCAAAACGCAGAAAGAGGAGGGGATGACAACCCCGGTCGTCATAACCGTGTATGCCGACAGGTCGTTCAGCTTTATAACCAAGACCCCTCCGGCAAGCACCCTCCTTCTCAAGGCCGCGGGGGTTGAGAAAGGCTCCGGCTCTCCTAATAAGGAGAAGGTGGGCACGGTCACCAAGAAGCAGGTGGAGGAGATAGCGCGCCTTAAGATGCCGGACGTTACGGCGGCCAGCCTGGAGGCGGCCATAAGGACGGTAGAAGGCACCGCGAGAAGCATGGGAATCAAGGTGGAGGGCTGATAACGACATGGCACGGAAAAGATACTCTCAGGCAAAGGCAAAGGTCGAGGAAAGGGCCTACGGCATAGAGGAGACGTTCAAGGTCATCTGCCAGACCGCCACGGCCAAGTTCGACGAAACCGTTGACGTGGCCGCGAGGCTCGGCGTTGACCCGAAGCAGTCCGATCAGATGGTAAGGGGCTCGGTCGTTCTCCCCAACGGGACAGGGAAGAAGATAAGGGTGCTCGTATTCGCAAAGGGCGAGAAGGAGGCCGAGGCCAGGGCGGCGGGGGCCGATTACGTCGGGGCCGAAGACCTCATGGAGAAGATACAGAAAGGGTGGCTTGATTTCGACATGGCCGTGGCCACTCCTGACATCATGGGCATGGTGGGAAAGCTCGGCAAGGTGCTGGGCCCCAGGGGGCTTATGCCCAACCCCAAGCTCGGGACCGTCACGTTCGACGTTAAAAAGGCGGTCGAGGAGTTGAGAGCCGGAAAGATAGAGTTCAGGGTTGACAAGGCCGGCATTATCCACGTCCCGATCGGCAGGGCCTCTTTCGGCGGCGAAAAGCTCAAACAGAATTTCACCGCCCTTATGGACGCGGTGGTAAAGGCAAAGCCGTCTTCGAGCAAGGGCACGTACCTGAGGAGCCTCTACGTATCAACGACCATGGGGCCTTCGGTAAAGGTGGATATCGCGGATTTAAGAGGCAGTTCTAAATAGCCTGCGAAGTTCTTCGACCGTGTAAGGTTTTTTTACATAATTTTGAAAATGTCAGAGACAGCAGGGGCGTGCGGTCCAGCACCGCTTTACGGCGCACATACCGATTCCTTACCGGTGTCCGCGGCGTAAAGCGGCGTTGGGCGCAGCCGCTTAAAAAACCCCCTGCCGAGACGCCCGCGGGGATTCATCCCCGCCCCATGGCTTTTTTCCGCGCGGTCTGGAAAATCAAGACCCGCTGTAATATGGCGGGGGCGGGGAGGGTTTTGTTCCTTCGTTTTCCGGCGGCTCTCGGCTGTTGCGTTCAAGGGGTTGTGCTTTCTGTCTCCGGCAAAATAGACGGAAAGGAGGTCACGTGCTTAAGAAGGAAGAAAAAAAGGCGCTGGTTAAAGCCTACCACGACAAGTTCAACCGGGCCCAGGCCGCTTTTTTGGCCGACTACAAGGGCATCAAGGTGCCGGACATGACGGAACTCAGGCGCTCGCTCAGGGACGCGGGCGTGGAGCTGCGCGTCATGAAGAACACGCTCGCCGCCATAGCGGCGAAGGACACGCAGGTGGAAACACTCTCCGGGCAGATGACCGGCCCGGTCGCCGTCGCGCTGGGCTACGGGGACGCCGCGCTCGCCGCGAAAAAGCTCATGCAGCTTTCGGACAACGTGCCGGCGTTCAAGATACGGGCCGGGGTTCTGGGCGGAAAGGTCCTCGGGATGCATGACATAAAAGGGCTTGCCGCGCTTCCCGGAAGGGAAGTGCTCGTGGGCATGCTTCTCGGGGCCATGAAGAATGTCCCCGCTTCCCTTGTGTGTGTTTTAAGCGGGGTTCCGAGGAAGTTGGTCTACGCGCTAAACGGCATAAAGAACGCGAAAGAGGGCGCCGCGGGTTAAAAACAAAAAAACGATAACAGCATAATACGAGGAGGAGAGACAAGATGGCACAGATAACTAAAGAGGACGTCATAAAATTCATCGAAGGCATCACCGTCTTGGAGCTTGCCGAGATGGTGAAGGAACTCGAAGGTAGATTCGGCGTCACCGCGGCGGCGCCCATGGCCGCCGCGCCAGCCTCAGGCGCGGCCGGGGCTCCGGCCGTCGAGGAGAAGACCGAGTTCACGGTCATATTGCAGTCCACGGGGGCCGAGAAGATCAAGGTCATAAAAGAGGTGAGGGCGGTGACGGGATTGGGCCTTAAGGAGGCCAAGGACCTCGTTGAAGGCGCGCCAAAGACCATCAAGGAAGGCGTGTCCAAGGAAGAGGCCGCGAATATAAAGAAGCAGGTCGAGAGCGCCGGTGCGCAGGTCGAGATAAAGTAACGCGGCGCGCCGGTCAACGGGCGGGGTCATCGAAGGTTTTTGTGGGGGGAGTAGCTCAACGGGGCTCGTATTAACGGGAGGTGTCTGTCCGCCGGGTGATTCCAGCCGGCGAGCGCCCCCTCTTATTTGAAAATAAGGAGCAAGACCACATGCCAGGAACCCTGATAAACGGCCATTTGTTGAGGAAGGATTATTCCCGCATAGGCAGGGTCATAGATTTCCCCAACCTGATAGAGGTGCAGAAAAAATCCTTCTTTGAGTTTTTGCAGTTCGACCTGAAGCCCGAGAACAGGAAGGACGTCGGGCTTCAGGGGATACTGAAGGGTGTCTTTCCCATAAAGGACTTCAGTTCCACGTCCGAGCTCGATTTCGTGAAATACGCCCTGCTTCCGTCCAAATACACCGTTGAGGAGTGCCTGGAGAAGGGGCTCACCTTTGCCGCGCCCATGAAGATACAGGTAAGGCTGACGGTGCTCGAGAAGGATGCCTCGAGCGGGGCGCAGAGCGTGCGCGACATAAAGGAACAGGAGGTGTATTTCGGAGAGATACCGCTGATGACGGAGACCGGCTCGTTCGTCATAAACGGCACGGAGAGGGTCGTCGTGAGCCAGCTCCACCGCTCGCCCGGGGTCTTCTTCGAGTATGAGAAGGGCAAGGGCTACACCGGCAAGGCCCAGTTCACCGCCAGGGTCATCCCCTACCACGGGAGCTGGCTGGATTTCGAGTTCGACCAGAAAGACTGGCTCTACGTGCGCATAGACAAGAGGAGAAAGATGCTGGCGACGATACTCTTGAAGGCGCTGGGTTATTCGGTCGAAGAACTCCTGAATTATTTTTATCCCAGCGAGGAGATAATCCTCGACGGAAAAAAGATCACGAAGTCCATCGAGCCGGACTACATCGTCGGGCAGAAGGCGAGCCGCGACATAACCGACCCCAAGACCGGCGAGATTATTGTCAAAAAGGACAGGAAGATTACAAGGCTCATCACCAAACGGCTTGTTCAGGCCGGGATAAAGTATATCCCGGTCGAGGTCGAGGACATAGTGGGCAGGGTCGCCTCGCAGGATATCGTGGATTCCTCCACCGGAGAGGTCGTGCTCGAATGCAATCAGGCCCTGAAGCGTGAAACGCTCGACGAGATATCGAGGAGGAAGATAGGCCGTTTCAAACTCCTCTTCATAGAGGCCATGGGAGGGTCTTTCAGGGATACCCTCGTAAACGACAGGACCGGGAACGAGGAGACCAGGACGGTCCGCGATTACAGGGGCGCCCATCCGGACGATCCCACCACGAACATGACGCTTAACGCGAGGGTGGAGATATACAAGAGGCTGAAGCCGGGCGAACCCCCGACGGTCAAGACATCGAGCGAGTTCTTCCGGAACCTCTTTTTCGTGCCCGAACGATACGACCTGTCGAAGGTGGGCAGGCTCAAACTCAACAGGAAACTCGGGCTCGACGCCCCCGGCGACCACGCGACCCTGCGCAACGACGACATAATGGCGGTCGTCAAGTACCTGCTGGGCCTTAAAAACGGGCAGGGTTCCATAGATGACATAGACCACCTCGGAAACCGCAGGGTGAGGTGCGTCGGGGAACTGCTGGAGAACCAGTACAGGATAGGGCTTTTGAGGATGGAGAGGGCCGTTAAGGAGAAGATGAGCCTTGGCGAGATAGAGACGATGATGCCGAACGACCTCATAAACCCCAAGCCGGTCTCGGCCGTGATAAAGGAGTTTTTCGGCTCGAGCCAGTTGAGCCAGTTCATGGACCAGACCAACCCGCTCTCCGAGATTACGCACAAAAGGAGGCTTTCGGCGCTCGGCGCCGGCGGGCTTACCCGAGAGAGGGCCGGGTTCGAGGTCAGAGACGTCCACGCGACGCATTACGGAAGGATCTGCCCCATAGAGACTCCCGAAGGCCCGAACATCGGACTTATCGTCTCTTTGAGCACATACGCGAGGATAAACGATTTCGGCTTCATCGAGACCCCTTACAGGAAGGTCGTTGACGGCAAGGTCACCAACCACATCGGCTACTACTCCGCGCTGGACGAGGAAAACCACGTCATAGCGCAGGCCAACGCCCCGATAGACAAAGACGGCCGGTTTACGAGCGAGTTCGTATCGGCACGCAAGGGCGGCGAGTTCGTGATGTCCCGGCCCGAGGAGGTAACGCTCATGGACGTCTCCCCGAACCAGCTCGTCAGCGTGGCCGCGTCCCTGGTGCCGTTCCTCGAAAACGACGACGCCAACAGGGCGCTTATGGGCAGCAACATGCAGCGCCAGGCGGTGCCCCTGATAAAGACCGAGTCCCCGCTCGTCGGCACCGGCATGGAGAGCATCGTGGCGAGGGATTCAGGGGTCACGGTGATTGCGAAACACCCGGGGACCGTGGAGGGCGTGGACTCCACGCGCATAGTGGTAAAGAACGAACGCGGCGAGGTGGACATATACAACCTGACGAAGTTCAGGAGGTCCAACCAGAATACATGCTTCAACCAGAAACCGCTGGTGAGCGAAGGCGACGTCATAAAGGAAGGCGACGTCATAGCGGACGGGCCGAGCACCTCCAACGGGGAACTCGCCCTCGGAAGGAACGTCCTTGTGGCTTTCATGCCGTGGGGAGGGTACAACTTCGAGGATTCCATACTCATAAGCGAAAGGCTTCTCGGCGAGGACGTGTTCACATCTGTCCACATAGAGGAGTTCGAGACCGTCGCCAGGGACATAAAGATGGGTAAGGAGGAGATTACCCGCGACATCCCGAACGTCGGGGACGAGGCCCTTAAAAATCTCGACGACAGCGGCATAGTGAGGATCGGGGCCGAGGTAAGGCCGGGGGACATACTGGTCGGCAAGATTACGCCCAAGGGCGAAACCCAGCTCTCCCCGGAAGAAAAACTCCTGAGGGCCATATTCGGCGAGAAGGCCGAGGACGTGAAGGATACCTCCCTCAGGGTGCCTCCGGGGATAGAAGGCGTCGTGATAGACGCGAGGGTTTTCTCCCGCAAGGGTATAGAGAAGGACGAGAGGGCCAAATCCATAGAGGATAAAGAGATGGGCAGGCTCCTGAAGGACAGGGACGATGAGATAACTATCGTCAAGACCACGGCCTACAACCGGATAGAGAAGATACTCATCGGGAAGAAATCCGGGGTGCGCATGACCGACAAGAAGGGCAACGTCCTTTTGGCGAAGGGCAAGGCCATCACAAAAGATATCCTCCACTCCATCCCGCGTTCGAGGTGGCCTGAGGTTATACCGGCCGGGGACGAGAAGGCCGAGACGGAGATAGAGAACGCGGTGTCGAGGCTGAACGAACAGATAGACGCCATAAAGTATATCTTCGACGAGAGGATAAACCGCCTGAAGAGGGGGGATGAACTGCCGCCAGGCGTGATAAAGATGGTCAAGGTCTACATAGCCATGAAGCGCAAGGTGGCGGTCGGGGACAAGATGGCGGGGCGCCACGGCAACAAGGGCGTCATATCGAGGATACTCCCTGAGGAGGACATGCCTTTCATGAAGGACGGCACGTCCGTTGACATAGTGCTTAACCCGCTGGGGGTGCCCTCAAGGATGAACATCGGCCAGATACTCGAGGCCCATCTCGGATGGGCGGCACGGACGATGGGGGCGGAGATAAACGCGCTTGTGGAGGGCGGTTACTCGCCAGGCGCGATAAGGGACAGGATAAAGAAATTTTATTCATCGCCGGAGTTCAGTAAATTCATAAATACGCTGTCGGACGAAGAGGTCGTCGCCGTGGCATTGAGGCTCAGGAAGGGCATAACCATGGCGAGCCCGGTCTTCGACGGCGCCACCGAGGCCGACGTCAAGAAGGCCCTTGAGTCAGCCTCGCTTCCGGTGCACGGCAAGACCGCGCTCTTCGACGGAAGGACCGGCGAGTCGTTCGATCAGGAGGTCACCGTGGGGCAGGTCTACATGCTCAAGCTCCACCACCTCGTTGACGACAAGATCCACGCCCGCTCCACCGGGCCGTACTCGCTCGTGACCCAGCAGCCGCTGGGAGGGAAGGCGCAGTTCGGGGGACAGAGGCTCGGGGAGATGGAGGTCTGGGCGCTCGAGGCATACGGCGCGGCCTTCACCCTGCAGGAGTTTCTGACCGTTAAATCCGATGACGTGCCCGGAAGGACGAAGATGTACGAGAGCATAGTGGGCGGCGAGTATTCGCTTGAGCCCACGATGCCGGAATCGTTCAGTGTCCTTATAAAGGAACTCCAGAGCCTCGGGCTCGACGTCAATCTCGTGAAGGTTGAGGATAAGGATAGGGATATTAAAGGCAAGAGGTCGGGGAATACCCCTTAGGCTTATGGTTTCCGTAAAAAAGGAGGTACGCAGTGGAGAGCCTTATGGCCTTGTTTGACAAACAGAAGAGGCCGATGGATTTTAACGCCATAAGGATTACCATCGCTTCTCCCGATAAGATACGGGAGTGGAGCAAGGGCGAGGTGAAAAAGCCCGAGACCATCAACTACCGGACGTTCAAGCCGGAAAGGGACGGGCTTTTCTGCGCCAAGATATTCGGTCCTGTAAAGGACTTCGAGTGCAATTGCGGTAAATACAAGAGGATGAAGCACAGGGGCGTGGTGTGCGAAAAATGCGGCGTAGACGTTATCCCCTCCAAGGTAAGGAGAGAAAGGCTCGGCCATATAGACCTGGCCACGCCGGTTGCGCACATATGGTTTTTAAGGAGCCTCCCCTCGAGGATAGGCGCGATACTGGACATGACGCTTAAAGAGGTGGAGAGGGTCCTTTATTATGAAAACTTCATAGTCACGGACCCCGGCTCGACCGATCTGAAGGCCGGGGAACTTCTCACGGACGAAAAATACCAGCAGGCCGTTGAAAAATTCGGTCCAGAGTCCTTCAGGTCCGGCATGGGAGCGGAGGCCATAAGGGACATGATGAAGAAGTGCGACCTTGAAAAGCTCTCGAAGGGCCTGAGGGACGAAACGAAGCTTACGACCTCGGACGCCAAGAGGAAAAGGATAGCCAAAAGGCTCAAGGTCGTCGAATCGTTCCTCGGATCCGGCAACAGGCCCGAATGGATGATAATGGAGGCCGTCCCGGTGCTGCCGCCGGATTTAAGGCCCCTGGTGCCGCTCGACGGAGGGAGGTTCGCCACAAGCGATTTGAACGACCTCTACCGCAGGGTCATCAACAGGAATAACCGGCTTAAAAAACTCATGGAGCTCAACGCCCCGGACATCATAATAAGGAACGAAAAGAGGATGCTCCAGGAGGCGGTGGACGCGCTTTTCGACAACGGAAGACGCGGCCGCATAATAACAGGCCAGAACAAGCGCCCGCTGAAGTCCCTGAGCGACATAATAAAGGGCAAGAGCGGACGTTTCCGCCAGAACCTCCTCGGCAAGCGCGTGGACTACTCCGGCCGTTCGGTCATAGTCATAGGGCCGGACTTAAGGCTCCACCAGTGCGGCCTGCCCAAGAAGATGGCCATCGAGCTCTTCAAGCCCTTCATCTACCAGAAGCTTGAGGAGAGGGGGCACGCAACGACCATAAAGAGCGCGAAGAAGATGCTGGAGAAGGAGAAATCCGAGGTCTGGGACGTGCTCGACGAGGTGATAAAGGAGCACCCGGTGCTCTTGAACCGCGCGCCCACGCTCCACCGGCTCGGCATACAGGCGTTCGAGCCGGTCCTCATCGAGGGCAAGGCCATTCAGCTGCATCCGCTCGTGTGCACCGCCTTCAACGCGGATTTTGACGGAGACCAGATGGCCGTGCACGTGCCGCTTTCCGTGGAGGCGCAGGCCGAGGCCCGGATACTTATGATGTCAACGAACAACATCCTCTCCCCGGCCCACGGTAAACCCATCATAGTCCCGACGCAGGACATAGTGCTGGGGCTTTATTACCTGACGCGCGAGAGGTTCGGCGTAAAGGGCGAGGGCACGGTGCTCTCCAACTTCGACGAGGTGAGGGCCGCGTTTGAAGCGGGCGTGCTGCACCTCCAGGCCCGCATAAAGGTGAAGGTAGACGGCGCGCTCGTGGACACGACCCCCGGAAGGGTGATACTGAGGGAGGTCGTTCCCGACGCGGTAAAGTTCGAAGAGATAAACAGGGTGATGGACAAAAAGCAGCTCGCCGAGATAATAGACGTCTGCTACAGGCGGGCCGGCAATAAAGAGAGCGTCATAGTGGCGGACAGGCTCAAGGACATGGGCTACAGGTACGCCACAAAGGCGGGCATCTCGATAAGCATAGACGACATGAAGATACCCGCGAGGAAAAAGGAACTCCTCGACAGGGCGTATAAAGAGGTCAAGGAGATACAGAAGCAGTACAACGAGGGTCTCATCACCGACGGCGAGCGCTACAATAAGGTGATAGACATCTGGGCGCAGGCGACCGAGGAGGTGGCCGACGAGATGATAAAGGACCTCGGCGTCGAAACCGTCAGGGGCGAGGACGGGGTTACGCGGAAGGTGCCGAGCTTTAACCCCATATTCATGATGGCGGACTCCGGCGCGAGGGGTTCGGCCCAGCAGATACGCCAGCTCGCCGGTATGAGGGGACTCATGGCGAAGCCCTCCGGCGAGATTATCGAGACGCCGATTACCGCCAACTTCAGGGAGGGGCTTACGGTTCTGCAGTACTTCATCTCGACCCACGGCGCAAGGAAGGGCCTTGCCGACACCGCGCTTAAGACGGCGAACTCCGGGTATCTGACGAGGAGGCTCGTGGACGTGGCGCAGGACGCCATCATCATAGAGGACGACTGCGGCACGCTCGACGGCATATATATATCCTCCCTGGTCGAAGGCGGCGAGATAATCGAGAACATAGGCGAGAGGGTGCTGGGAAGGGTCACCCTGGAGGACGTGCTCGACCCGTTCACCGAGGAGGCGCTGATACGCGCCAACGATGAGATAGACGAGGACGAGGTAAGGAAGATAGAAGAGGCCGGCATAGACCGGGTGAAGATAAGGAGCGTCCTTACGTGCAGGAGCGTCCGCGGCATCTGCGCGAAGTGCTACGGAAGGGACCTTGCCAGGGGCAAGATAGTGGATACGGGAGAGGCCGTCGGCGTTATCGCGGCCCAATCCATAGGCGAGCCGGGCACGCAGCTTACGATGAGGACGTTCCATATAGGAGGAACCGCAAGCCGCAGGGCCGAACAGACCACAATCGAGGCCCGGCACGACGGAAGCGCAAGGTTCGTAAACTTGACCACCGCGGAGAACTCCCGCGGCGAGGTCATCATTATGAACCGTAACGGCGAGATAGCGGTCCAGGATTCCCAGGGCAGGGAACGTGAAAGGAACCCGGTCATATACGGCGCGAGACTCAGGGTTAAAGACGGCGACGGCGTCAGGCAGGGCGCCGTCATCGCCGAGTGGGACCCGTATACCATACCGATACTCACCGAGATGGGCGGCGTGGTCAAGTTCGGGGACGTCGAGGAAGGCAGGACCATGCGCGAGCAGGTTGACGAGGTAACCGGCCTCTCCAGCAAGGTCGTCGTCGCTTACAGGGAAGCGGACATGCGCCCCAGGATATCCATAAAGGACGCATCCGGCAAGACACGGAAGATAGCCGGCACCGCGATGCAGGCCAGATACATGCTGCCGATCGGCGCTATAATAACGGCGAGCGAAGGGGACGTGGTAAAGGCCGGCGATATCATAGCCAAGATACCGAGGGAGACGACCAAGACAAAGGACATTACGGGCGGGCTGCCGAGGGTGGCCGAACTTTTCGAGGCGCGTAAACCCAAGGAGTGCGCCGTTATAAGCGAGATAGACGGAGTGGTTTCTTTCGGCAAGGACACCAAGGGAAAAAGGAAGGTCGTCATAACTCCCGAGACCGGAGACCCCAAGGAGTACCTCATACCAAAGGGCAAGCACATAAGCGTGAGGGAGGGCGATAGGGTGCGGGCCGGAGAGCCGCTTATGGACGGCTCGGCCAACCCGCACGACAAACTGAGGATACTTGGGGTAAAGGAGCTCGCGAAATATCTCGTTGACGAGGTGCAGGAGGTCTACAGGCTCCAGGGCGTCAAGATAAATGACAAGCACATCGAGGTCATGGTGCGGCAGATGCTCAAGAGGGTCAGGATAACCGACCCTGGAGACACCGGTTTCCTCGTGGGAGAGCAGGTGGAAAGGCACATCTTCGAGGAGGAAAACGATAAGGTCCTTTCCAGGGGCAAGCGCCCGGCCGTCGCCGAGCCGCTTCTGCAGGGGATAACCAAGGCCTCTCTCTCCACCGAGAGTTTCATATCCGCCGCGAGCTTCCAGGAGACGACCAAGGTCTTGACCGGAGCGGCCGTTGACGGAAAGGTGGATTACCTGAGGGGGCTTAAGGAAAACGTCATAATGGGAAGGCTTGTCCCGGCGGGAACCGGCTTTTCAGTGTATGCGGGCCTCAGGGCCTGCGTGATAAAGACCGAGGCGCCGGCCGGCTCGACCCCTGAAAAAGCCGAGGGAGAGGAAAAAAGTACCGAGGAGATGCAAATAACCCCTTGACAAGCATGCTTCTTGTTGATAAATTAGTTAGGTTGTAGTTTTTGGGATTAAATCAAGGACGATTATGCCGACCGTAAATCAGCTTGTACGCAAGGGAAGAAGGAAGCCCAGGATAAAGACCGCCTCGCCGGCGCTTCAGTGTTGCCCACAAAAAAGGGGGGTGTGCGTGAGGGTCTACACCACGACCCCCAAGAAGCCGAACTCGGCCTTGAGGAAGGTCGCCAGGGTGAGGCTTACGAACAGCATGGAGGTAACCGCCTACATACCGGGGGTAGGGCACAACCTTCAGGAGCACTCGGTCGTTCTCATAAGGGGCGGCAAGGTGAAGGATCTGCCCGGCGTGAGATACCACATCGTAAGGGGTTCTCTCGACACCGTGGGTGTCGAGGACAGGAAACAGGGCAGAAGCAAGTACGGCGCAAAAAGGCCTAAATAATCGGGAACCACTGACCGGCAGGGGTGGCGGGTAAAAGACAGCCGGTTTATGGTTCCTGATTTTTTCTCGGCGAAACGAGCCATAGGAATAGAATAGATCCGCGGGGTTCGAACCCGCGGGGCCCGTAACGGCATTTGAGGCAAGGAGGTATGAATGGCCCGCAGGGGAAGGGTTTCAAAGAGGACTAATCCTCTGGATCCTAAATACAACGACGCGACCGTCGCAAAACTCATAAATACGATGATGAGCGAAGGCAAGAAGAGCGTTGCCGAAGGGGTGCTCTACTCGGCCCTGGATTTGATAAAAGAGAAGACGAAGTCAGACCCGCTGAAGGTCTTTAAGAAGGGGATAGACAACGTAAGGCCGTCGCTCGAGGTAAAGTCCCGCAGGGTCGGCGGGGCGACGTATCAGGTGCCGGTCGAGGTTTCGCCGGAGAGGAAACTGTCGCTGGCCCTTAGATGGATAGTGACTTACGCCAGGGCGAGGGGCGAAAGAGGGATGGTCGAGAAATTGGCCGCCGAGGTTATTGACGCCTCATCCGGCAAGGGCGGGGCGGTGAAGAAAAAAGAGGACGTTCACAAGATGGCCGAGGCCAATAAGGCCTTCGCGCACTACCGGTGGTAGGCTTAAAAGGCGCGGGCGTAAAGGACGCCGTATTTTACCGACAACCGACAACCGATAACGGGATAACGTGGCAAGATCCATACCGATAGAGAAGCACAGGAATATAGGGATAATGGCCCACATAGACGCGGGCAAGACCACCACGACGGAGAGGGTGCTGTTCTACACCGGGGAGACCTATAAGATCGGAGAGGTCCATGACGGCACCACGGTCATGGACTGGATGGTGCAGGAAAGGGAGAGGGGAATAACCATAACATCCGCGGCAACCACCTGCTCATGGCACGATTACAAGGTGAACATAATAGACACCCCCGGGCACGTGGATTTTACTATCGAGGTGGAAAGGTCTTTGAGGGTACTCGACGGCGCGGTGGCGGTTTTCTGCTCGGTCGGAGGGGTTGAGCCTCAGAGCGAAACCGTATGGCGCCAGGCGAACAAATACAGGGTGCCCAGGGTAGCGTTCATAAACAAGATGGACCGCGTGGGCGCCGATTTTTTCAGGGTCGTGGACATGATGGTTGACAGGCTCAAGACCCGGCCGGCGGTCATGCAGCTGCCCGTGGGGTTTGAGGATTCGTTCAGCGGGGTCGTGGACCTCGTGGCCGAAAAGGCGATTATATGGGACGACTCCAGCCTCGGCGCCACCTTCAGGCTGGAGGAAGTGCCGGCGGACATGAAGGATAAGGTCTCGGAATACAGGGATAAGCTCATAGAGGCGGCGAGCGATTTTGACGAAGAGCTCATGCAGAAGTACCTCGAAGGCCGGGCCGTAACGCCCGAGGAGCTTAAGAGGGCCGTAAGGAAAGGCTCTCTGAAGATGGGCATAACCCCGGTTTTCTGCGGCTCGGCGTTCAAGAACAAAGGCATACAGCCTCTGCTGGAC
This sequence comes from Deltaproteobacteria bacterium, assembly GCA_016219105.1. Lineage (GTDB taxonomy): Bacteria > Desulfobacterota > GWC2-55-46 > GWC2-55-46 > DRQE01 > JACRCI01. The sequence continues at coordinate 14,393 of JACRCI010000126.1, forward strand.
GCCGTTATAGACTATCTGCCTTCGCCGGCGGACATTCCGCCCATTGCCGGCATAAACCCGGATACGGACGCGGAGGAGAAAAGAGAGACAAAGGACGACGCCCCTTATTCCGCGCTCGCCTTCAAGATAATGAGCGACCCGTTCGTCGGGCAGCTGACGTTTTTCAGGGTGTATTCCGGCTCCATCAGCGCCGGCTCCTATGTCTATAATTCCACCAAGGGCCAGAAGGAGAGGATCGGACGGCTGGTAAGGATGCACGCCAACAAGAGGGAGGAGATTAAAGAAGTCCTGGCCGGAGACATAGCCGCGGCGGTGGGGCTCAAGCACACTATCACCGGCGATACCATCTGCGATATTGACAACCCGATACTGCTTGAATCCCTCGACATCCCGGAGCCGGTCATAAGCATCGCGATAGAGCCGAAGACCAAGGCCGACCAGGAAAGGCTCGGGGTGTCGCTGCAGAAACTCGCGCTGGAGGACCCCTCGTTCCGCATAAAGACGGACGAGGAGACCGGGCAGACCATAATATCGGGTATGGGCGAGCTGCACCTGGAGATAATAGTTGACAGGCTCTTGAGGGAGTTCAAAGTCGAGGCCTCGGTCGGCAAGCCGCAGGTCGCCTACAAGGAAACCATACTCGGCGGCGCGAAGGCCGAAGGCAAATACATCAGACAGACGGGCGGGAGGGGCCAGTACGGTCATGTGTATCTCGAGGTCGAGCCCAACGAAAGAGGCGCCGGATTCGAGTTTATAAACGACATAGTCGGAGGCTCCATACCCAAGGAATACATATCCCCCGTTGAAAACGGCATAAAAGAGTCCATAGAGTCCGGCACGCTCGCCGGCTACCCGGTGGTTGACGTGAAGGTTACCCTCTACGACGGCTCTTACCACGACGTTGACTCCTCGGAAATGGCGTTTAAGATAGCCGGGTCCATAGGGTTTAAAGAGGCCGTCAGGAAGGCCGGCCAGATACTGCTTGAGCCGATAATGGACGTTGAGGTCGTTGTGCCGGAGCAGTTCATGGGAGAAGCCATAGGGGACCTGAATTCAAGGAGGGGCAGGATACACGGCATGGACACCAGGGGCGGCTTTCAGGTGGTAAGCGCCAAGGCGCCGCTTGCGAACATGTTCGGTTATTCCACCGACCTGAGGAGCTTGACTCAGGGCAGGGCTTCGTTTACAATGCAGTTTTCACATTACGAGCAGGTGCCCGGTTCCGTGATGGAGACCATTACGGCGAAGGCCCAGGCCAGATAACCAGATAAAAGGATTAGCCAAAGATATCAAGCGGAGGTAAGTCATGAGCAAGGCCAAATTTGAGAGGACGAAGCCGCACGTGAACGTCGGCACGATAGGGCACGTCGACCACGGGAAGACGAGCCTTACGGCGGCGTTGACGAAGGTATTGAGCACCAAGGGTTACGCGGATTTTCTGGCGTATGATCAGATAGACAAGGCCCCGGAGGAAAAGGAAAGAGGGCTTACGATATCCATTTCCCACGTTGAGTATCAGACCGATAAGCGCCATTACGCGCACATAGACTGTCCCGGGCACGCCGACTACGTAAAGAACATGATAACCGGCGCGGCGCAGATGGACGGGGCGGTGCTGGTCGTCAGCGCGGCCGACGGCCCGATGCCCCAGACGAGGGAGCACATACTTTTGGCCCGCCAGGTCGGGGTTCCGAGCATAGTGGTGTTCCTGAACAAGGTGGACATGGTGGACGACAAGGAGCTTCTGGACCTGGTCGAGCTCGAGGTGAGGGAGCTGCTCACCAAGTACAAGTTTCCCGGCGACGACGTCCCGTTCATAAAGGGGAGCGCGCTCAAGGCCCTTGAGTGCGGGTGCGGCAAGGCCGAGTGCCAGTGGTGCGGGGCGATATTGAAGCTCGTGGACACGATGGACTCCTACATCACCGAGCCCAAGAGGGACATAGACAAGCCGTTTTTGATGCCCGTTGAGGACGTGTTTTCGATATCCGGCAGGGGCACCGTCGTAACCGGCAGGATAGAGAGGGGTATAGTAAAGGTTGGCGATGAGATTGAGATAGTGGGGTTGAGGGACACCACGCGGACGATAGTTACCGGGGTGGAGATGTTCAGGAAGCTTTTAGACGAGGGTCGCGCCGGGGACAACGTCGGGTGCCTGCTGAGGGGGACGAAGAAAGAAGACGTTGAGAGGGGGCAGGTTCTTTCCAAACCCGGCAGCATCACCCCTCATACGAAGTTTAAGTGCGAGGTTTACGTTCTTACGAAGGAAGAGGGCGGACGGCACACCCCGTTTTTCAACGGGTACCGGCCGCAGTTTTATTTCAGGACCACGGACGTCACGGGCGTCGTCGAGCTGCCCGAGGGGACCGAGATGGTCATGCCCGGGGACAACATCAACTTCGAGGCCGAGCTCATAACGCCGATAGCCATGGAAGAGGGTCTGAGGTTCGCGGTGAGGGAAGGCGGAAGGACCGTGGGCGCCGGGGTCGTGACCAAGGTTATAGCGTAA
>JACRCI010000127.1 GCA_016219105.1 Deltaproteobacteria bacterium
GTGGGTTTGAACGCGCTGTCGCCGCCCTCCCTGATATAGAGCCAGACCGAGTACTCGCCTTCGGGGACTTCGTGTTTAGGTATATAGGAGAGGAAGCCCGTCTCTGAGAGTATACCCTCCTTTGCCGGGCCGGTCCTCCGGATGGAGTCGAAGACGAGGGTCTTACTATCCGATTTCAGGACGAGGTAGAGCGCCCTCCCGCCTTTCCCGGCGGTGTCTGCCGCCGCCCATCCGGTGAAGAGATAGCCGGGGAGGTCGTCTTCGGCGAGGTCTATAGAGCCCTTTATCTCGCCGGACTCTTTCGGAAGTCCTGCCTCAACCGGCGAAGAGACGATGTGCCTCGGCAGGAGGTCAGGCGAATAGATGCCTTTTTTCATCGTTTCGTCCACCATCGCGCCTGCCGCCTCCCCGTCCCTGTAGAAGAGCCCCGCGCCCGAAGCCTTCCATTTAACGACGCTCAAAGACAGCTCCCGCGCCTCCATCCTTATGCCGTTCATCATGTCGAGATATGAAAAAATATTAAAGGCCGCGGTCAGGACGAGAAAAGCCGGGAGGAGTTTCCGCGCCCTCTCCTGGCCGAGCATTTCCATGCCTCCTATGTAGAGCGACGCGAATATAAGGACCGACACTATCCTGTAGCGGAGCGCAAAGGACTGCTCGACGCCGAACCCGGCGCGCGCGACAGACGCCGCAAGGGCCGTCAAAAAAAGAAAAACGAGAAAGAAGAAGACTACCGGGTTCTTGCGATAATAACCCTTGATGACGAGCAAGATAAAGACGAGCAACGACGCTCCGCCTGCCGCGTAATAGAAGTAGACGGGCGCGCCGAGAAAGGCGAGAAAATATTTAATTACGGCACGCGGGTCGTGCAAAAGGGTCGAGGCGACCTCTGGGTGCCCAACGGGCTTCGAGTATCCGTGGAAGTACAATGCGATCACAGCCGCGCCGATGGCCGCCCAGATAAGGGACGGCCTGTAACGCCTTGATAGCAAGAGCATGGCCGCCCCTACCGGAAAAAGGAATATGCCGTTCCCCTGCGTGTACGAGGCGACGGCCGCGCACGCGACGGCGAGCGCGAAAGACGGCGCGCCTTCCCTGGAGAGGAAATAAAAAGACGCGAGAGCGAAGAGGATGACATGGAAGTTCGAGAGCGCCGCCATTGCGCAGAAGATAGATTCGTAATACTGCGGCTGGAAGATGATGAATATGGCGGGGAGGAAGACCGCGCCTTTGAATTCACGCTTAGAGGCACTGTAAAGGAAGGCCGCCGTAGCCGGTATGGCGAGGGTCCCTGCGAGCATGAGGACGCGGAAGTCCACCGCGCCCGTTGCCTTGTATAGCGCGAGGGCAGAGAGCCTCACAAAGGCTATCCTGTGCTCGTTGTGCTGGCTTAAAATAAGCGAGAGCTTGTCGGAGAGGTTGTCGTAAGAGAGGTACTTGAGAAGAAAGGCGAGGACCGCGTCAAAGTCGTCGTTAAAAGGCACATCGACGGAGTAGAGGAAAAAAACCGCGAAAAAGGCGGCTACGGGCAGAAGCCCGGCGATGACTACCCCCCCTTTTTTCCAACTACTCCCCATCGCATGAGTTTATAAAGAAGGGGCCCTTGATTGCAAGATAAAAGAAAAATGGACGGAGTCCCTGCTCCTGACAAAACTGACGCGACCCCAAACGATAAGGGTCTGGGTCACCGCAGGCTCAGCCCAAAGCAAAGCCTAAATATAGAACGACCTCACCGTCTCCTTGAAGGCCTCCACCTCGTCCCCAACGGACGCGAGGTCTTCCTTTGCGAGCTTTAGGGAGGCGAGTATGGCGTCGTGTTCAGGGGATGCGACGGCGTCCTTTCCCGAGACGATAAAGTTCGCGAGATAGATTATGGCGACCATGGGTGGGAGCTTCGGCGCTTTTGCGCAGGCCTCCGGGTTATGGTGGTAGCGTATGGCGAGTGTCGAGTCCTCGGGGATGTTGAACCGCGCGGCGAACCATGAGCCAGCCTCGGCGTGGCCGGCCCCGAAGGCCTCCTCTTCTTTCTCGATCGAGCTCCGGTCAAACGGGCTTAAAGCCGCGTCGTCCCCGCACGCCTGGCAGAGGATGGGTCTCCCGATGTCGTGGAAGAGCCCGGCGAGGAACGCCGACTCCTTCTCTATCGCGCCGGTCTTCTGGGCAATGAGCGCCGCGGCCTGGGCGGTCTCGAACGAATGGGCCCATAATTCCATCAGGCGCTCCCTGTCCTTCGACGGCATGGAGTTGAAGACCGTCGTGGTTATGGCAAGGCCCTTGACCATGTCGTAGCCGAGGATGAGGATGGCCTGGGAGATGGTCCTTATCTTTCTCGAGAACCCGTAATAGGCGGCGTTGGATGCGGCCACCACCCTCATGGCTATGGCCTGGTCGCGCTCTATCACCTTTACGAGGTCGTGTATGACGGTGTTCGGGTTGCCGGTCAGGTCCATTATCTTCTTAAGGACTGTAGGGACGGTCGAGACGTTCATCATCCCGTTCACGGTCTCCCTAAATGCATCTTTCCTGGACAAGGGTCCTTTACCGAGGTCTTCAGCTGTAGCAGTGTTCATAGGGTCACCCGCACGATTTGAGTTTTTAGGTCCGGTTTTATGAATATAGTTGCATATCGGCGGATAGATGGCGGGCTTGAGGCTAAAATGGGGGTTTTGTGAATAATAATGCGGCAGTACGCCTCATTGCAATCGGGCTAAATCAATCGACGATTGATTTCAAAAAAAAGAAATCATTGCTTACGGCCTGTGCAAAAAAAAGCGGCTGATCCCTTCCGGGGCCAGCCGCTAAAATCTTCGGCTACTACACTTTTTGTTACTTACCCTCTTTTTTTTGCAAGGTTTGCTTATTTGTCGCCAACCTGACAAAATTAACTGGAGGTAAATGGAGCGGCGGGAATCCTGCTCTCCTTGACATATCCGCTATTGTCTCCCTAACATATGGGTATATAATTGCTGGCCCGTTTATTACTGCTACGCGCGTCAAGGTTTGTTCGTCAGGAATCGTTTTGAAAACAAATCTCCCCTCACCAACAACATCAAAGGAAAAAGGCATATTGCCATTGCTAATCGA
>JACRCI010000128.1 GCA_016219105.1 Deltaproteobacteria bacterium
AGAGGCCTTTAAGCGCGTAATCGCCGAGCGTCCGTTTACAATCGACGCCTTTGTCCTGTTGCCGGACCACATCCACTGCATCTGGACTCTGCCTGAAAACGACAACGATTTTTCGACCCGTTGGAGGCTGTTCAAGAGTTTTTTCACAAAAGGGTGCCGGGATGAGCTCAAAGGTCCGCAAACGGATTCGATGTTGAAAAAAGGCGAGCAGGCGGTCTGGCAACGCAGATTTTGGGAGCACACGATCAGGGACGAGGATGATTTCATAAGACACACGGATTATATCCATTACAATCCTGTGAAGCACGGTCTTGCAGAGTCGCCGAAGGATTGGCCGCATACAAGCTTTCATAGATATGTGGATATGGGCGTATACGACAGGGAATGGGGCTCTGGGCGAGAGATGGCATTCGATGAATGCGTGGGACGGGAATAATACGGATTTGTCGGGTTACGCTCCGCTAACCCGACCTACGAGACTTGAAACAACGGATGCATAATGATCTTAATCATTTCGGATATGGTGTTACAGATATAACGGTCAGATTCCCAAAAGAGTTAGGAAAGACTCTGCCTTTAGAATGGGTATGCAAGATGGGTATCAAAACAGGCTGTAATCTTGTGTGTAGACGTCTTGGTGGTGACTTGGTAATTTGCCAAGTAAGTTGCACAGCTGCCGCTGAGTTTGCTTGCCCTAAGAAATGTGAATAAATAAACACCATGAAAATCATATCGATTAGGAAGCTTTCATTATCTTACGCAATATGCTTCATTCTCCTGGTGGTGCTTATAGAAGCAACGTGGGGGCTTACAGGAGGTGTCCTCATTGGAGCCAGCATGGGAACAGATGAGGCCACTCAGGAGGATATATCGCGTATTATAAAAGAAAAGGGTATCAAAGAGCCTGATGCCTCTAAACCACCTGATACTGATTGGTATGAAAAATTACCTCCTGATGTTAAAAGGGTGATTCAAAATGCGGTTAAGAAAAAACTGACGGCTATTAACTGGTTCGCTGTTACCCTTGCTGTTAGCGCTCTTGTCTTTGCTGTTGTTGGCTTGCTAGGCGGCTTTCTCAATCGGGCTTTTATCCCTCTTGGGATTCTAGTGGTTTTAAGTTTTCTTGTAAATAATCCTGTTGTAAGGTTCCCTCATGCTAGGGCTTTAGGCATACAGCAAAAGGTTCTTATTGTTATAGCTCAATTTGCGATTTGTTATTTGTTTGGCTACTTGGGCGCATCGCTCGGCAGAAAACGGGATAAGCTACGTAGGTTGAGTTAGCGGGTGCGCCGTGCGCACCATTTAAAATGATTTCTGAGGATTCTGTCTCAAAGGCGCTTTTCATGAACCCCAAAAAACATATATCCTTCTTGGTCGTCCTTATAACCCTGCTTGCCTGCGTCCCGGGCTTTGCGGCGACCTATACCCACGACAACGCAAACCGCCTGACCTCCATCGACTACGGCGACGGGACCACCATAACCTACACCTATGACGCAAACGGCAACATGACCTCCATGAGCGTGAACGATACCGTTGCGCCGACCAGTTCCATTACCATCAACAACGGCGCCGCGAGCACAAGCACCACCTCCGTTACGCTCACCCTCTCCGCTTCGGATAAATAGCGGCACGGTATCCCTGGGAGACCTACTCAACCACAAAGGCCTGGACGCTCTCCGACGGCAGCGGCACAAAGACCGTCTATGCCGAGCGACTGGTGAGAGGAGTTCGAGATGGTATTTGATAAGGGCGTGGGTTGGGATAGAATCGGATTTATTTGGTTACGCTTCGTTAGCCCAACCTACGCGATTTTACAGCCCTGATTGCTAAAATGGGCTGTAATCATCGGCAATAATGCCGGGCTCGCACACATGCTCTAAAATAAAAAAAGAGGAGCCGGAAGGCCTCCTCTTTTTTTGTCGGGTAAATAATTACCCCTTCACGCAGACCATCGGCCTCATGCGAGCGACCTTCCTGTATACCCCGGCCCTGTGCATGATCTCCACGACCCTGTCTATGTCCTTGTACGCGCCCGGGGCCTCTTCGGCGACGCCCGACATCGACCCTGACCTTATTATTATCCCTTTTGCCGCAAGGTCTTTCAGGAGCTCGGCGCCGCGCCACTGCCTCTTCGATTGCACGCGAGAGAGCGACCTCCCGGCGCCGTGGACCGTCGAGCCGAAGCACTCGGCCCTCCCCTTTTCCGTGCCACGGAGTATGTATGACGCCGTGCCCATGGTGCCGCCTACAAGGAGCGGGTGTCCAACGGACCGGTACGCCTCCGGGACCTCCTCCCTGCCGGGGCCGAATGCGCGGGTAGCCCCTTTCCTGTGGATGAGGAGACTTTTCTCGACCCCGTTTACGGTGTGCGTCTCGAACTTGCACGTATTGTGCGCGACGTCGTAGAGCATTTGTATGGACTCCGCCTTTATGCCCGTAATCCTCGCGAACGCCCCCCGCGCCAGATGCGCGATCGCCTGCCTGTTCGCGAAGGCGCAGTTCATCCCGGCGTTCACCGCGCTTATGTATTTTTTTCCCTCCGGGCTCGTAATGGGCGCGCAGACGAGCTCCCTGTCCCGTATGGGTATCCCGTACTTGCGGCTCGCGGCCTCCAGGGTCTTCAGATAGTCGGTCCCAATCTGGTGGCCGAGAGCGCGGCTGCCGCAGTGGATGGAGATGACGACCTGGTCCTTTGAGAGCCCGTAAGCTTCCGCGGCCTCTGAATCGTATATCTCCTCAATGTACTGGACCTCGAGGTAGTGGTTGCCTGACCCGAGCGTGCCGACCTGCTTGAACTGCCTCTCCTTGGCCCTCGAGCTTACGTTGTGAGGGTCCGCGCCTTTTATGCATCCGCCTTCTTCGGTGTATTCGAGGTCCTCCGGCAACCCGTACCCGCGCTCAACGATAAACGGGGAGCCTTTGACGAGGAGCTCGTCTATCTCGGACTCCTTGAGCCTTATCTCCCCTGTTGAGCCGACGCCGGACGGCACGTCCCTGAAGATCTGGTTGGCAAGCTCCTTCTTTATCGGTTCGATATCGTTCCTCGTAAGGGGCGTTTTAAGCACCCGCACCCCGCAGTTTATGTCGAAGCCTACGCCCGCGACGCTCACCACGCCTTTCTCGACGTCGAATGCCGCGACCCCGCCTATGGCGAATCCGTAGCCGGGGTGTATGTCGGCCATGGCGAGAGACGCCTTCTGTATGCCGGGGAGTGTGGCGACGTTAGCCACCTGCACGAGCGCCGGCGTAAGCCCGCCGGGCTTACCGGCGGCGGCTTCCTTGACGAGGGGGGAGATGGTCTCCTCGTCGGCGTAGATTAGCCCGTGCACGAGCATGTCGCCTGTTTTGGGGATCTCCCAGATGAAGTCGGAGATTTTTTTGACCTCAATCTTCATTTCATTCCCTTACACATCCAGTATGCATTCAAGCACATGCGTTCCGCCGGCCCCGCCGTTGTATCGGAGGCCCGAGTACGTCGCGCCCTTGACCTCTGTCCTCGCCTCGTGCCGTGTTCTATCGAACTTCTCGCCGAAGGCCCTGCCTGAGTACCTGAAGCCTTCGTAGGTCTCCTCGATTGCCGTTGTCTCGACCCTTTTAAACGCGAGCTCGCGGAGCCCCTGAATCGAGAGCACCTCGTTCAGGACCTCCACGAACAGGGTCTCTATCTCCGGGGCCTCGGCGCGGATCTCGTGCGCCTCGTTTTCATCTATCGTCGTAAGATCGAACATGACGTTAAGCATCGCCGAGACCCCCTCGTCGAAGGCGGACTTCAGGTCCGGCGCCTCGGCCCTGATCCCAATGTCGGATATGTGCTCGTGATAGCTGTAAGGCATCCGGGAGACCTCGCAAGATAAGGCTAAACCGATTCTATCACCGGCATGGTGATTTGACAACCGCCGCTCCGGTATTAGAATTAATATATGGAAGCTTTGGCAGGCCATTTAACAAGGCCTGCCGAACACCGATTGAAGTGACAAGGAGGTGCGTACAATGTCAAAGATCAGAGGAGCCCTCCTGGCCATCGCCATCGTCGCGTTATCGGCGCTCCCGGCCGGGGCGTCCGTCGGGAACTTCGATCTCAGGCCGGCGGCCGGGGGTGAAAAGGCCGCGGGCGAGGTGGTGGTCACGGATGTGTTCGAGGGCGGTTACGAGATAAAAGAGATCTCCGTCGAGGCGAGCGGGCTTGAGCCCTACTCGGTTTATACGGTTTGGCTCGCGAAGGAAAGGCCCGCCGGGGACTTCAGAGGCCTCGGGATAGGCGACCACGCCTTCAAGACCGACGGCGAGGGCAAGGGGCGTTTTGTGACTACGCTCAATTCATACGATTACATGGGTTATGACTACCTGCAGGTGGCGCTCCACCCGGACGACAACCCCGAGAATCTCGACAACGCGGTTGTGGCCCTTACCGGAGACCTTGAGAAGATCTGGTAAGCAGGCTCGAACAGATTAAGAGAAGGCCAT
>JACRCI010000129.1 GCA_016219105.1 Deltaproteobacteria bacterium
TCTGATTAATTCCCAGTCCCGTCATTGCGAGCGTAGCGAAGCAATCTCGTCCTATAGGCAAATCAGTGAGTTACGAGATTGCTTCGCCGCAAAAACGCGGCTCGCAATGACAAAAAGAGAATTAATCAGACCTTCCTTAAAGGTTACACGAGGCTTCGGCGGGCGTCAAGCGATGCGCCGGCCAATCATCCGTCCATGACGGCCGGCAATTTTCCGGTATCACAGAAAATCTTTTGAGAGAGAATCCTTGACAAAGAAGCCCTTCTTTTTATAGAATATTGGGATAAGGTCATGTTGGAATCAATCCCGCGATGCGGGTTTGATTCCTCGAAGCCAAGCTTCGGATTGGTTGGAACGATATTTCATGATACCCCGGAGCCCTGGCTCCGGGGAGGTTCATTAACGCGGGCCCATAGCTCAGTTGGAAGAGCCACCGGCTCATAAACGGTCGGTCCCTGGTTCGAGTCCAGGTGGGCCCACCAAAAAGGCCGTCATTTGAAACTAATTTTTCCGGAGGTGGATTTGTCAGGCCCTATCAAACTTCTCTGCGAGATACAGACGATTGACATTGAGATGGAGAATATCGAGAAAGAGAGGGGTCTCTACCTGAAAGACATTGAGAGCGCCGGGGTCGAGGTCAAAGGCCTTGAGGAAGAGATCGAGGCGCTTAAAAAGGAGTTGGAAGGGATTAAGGCCGAGGTAAGAGACAGAGAGGACAGGTCGAGACAGAACGGCGAAAAGATAGAAAAAGACCAGAAGAGGCTGAACGAGGTAAAAAACGAAAAGCAGCTCGCGGCGGTTAATAAGGAGATAACGGCCGCGCAGAAGGCCAACAAGCTCATCGAGATAGAGATATCGGCGCTCGTCGGAAAGGCCGGAGACATGGCCCTCGGTCTTGCGGAAAAAGAAAAGGCGCTTGAGGAAAAAATGGCGAGGAGGAAGGCCCTCGACGAAGAGCTGAAGGGCAAAGGACCCGGCTGGGAGGACGCCAGAAGGGAGAAAGAAACAAGGCGCTCGGCCGTCTCATCGAGCCTTAACCAGTCGCTTTTAAAAAGGTACGAAACGATAAAATCCAGACGCGCCGGCGTCGGCATAGTGAACGTCAAAAACGAGACCTGCCTCGGCTGCTACATCCAGATACCCCCGCAGGTGTATATACAGCTGAAGAAGGGTTTGGAAGAGATTATAACCTGTCCGCACTGCCACCGCATCCTCTACTGCGACAATTCGCCGGCCCATCCGTCCGCGGTACCATCCATGAAGGCGTGAAAAGGCCATGCCTTCCGGAAAAGACACCCTACCGGTAAAAAAGTTTCTCGAAGGGCTCAAGGATTCGCTCGACGTGAGAAATACCGTCCTGAGGCTCGGCATGAAAGAAGCCGACGCGAGGAGGATTTTTTCGTCCCTTATCTCGGAGCTTTTCCCGGAAGCGTCGTCGCTCCTCATATATGTTGACGGCGCCTCGCGTGGAAACCCGGGCCAGGCCGGCTCTGGCGCGGTCGTAAAAGACGGGGACGGAAAGGTCATCAGGAGGCTCAAAAAAAAGCTCGGCGTGGCCACGAACAACACGGCCGAGTACTCGGCCCTTGTGATGGCGCTTTCGGAGGCTAAAAAACTCGGCGCAAGAAGGGTCAGCGTCTTTGCCGATTCGGAACTCATGGTCAGGCAGATAAACGGAGCCTACAGGGTGAAAAGCGAGGGGCTTAAGCCCCTTTACGCGGAGGCCCGCGGCCTGATAGATGGTTTTGCGGAGTTCAGCATTACGCATATAGACAGGGAAAAAAACACGGACGCCGACAGGCTTGCAAACGAGGCGATAGACGGGGTATAATAGACGAAACGGAGGATGCGGGGTGGCCGTCCGGCACCACTTTCCATCACGAAGGTCTGCAATAGTTAAAAGACTTCGTGCGGGAAAGTGGTGCCGGGAGGAAAGTCCGGACACCGCAGGGCAGGGAGGTCGTTAACGGCGACCGGGGGCGACCCCAGGGACAGGGCCACAGAAAACAAACCGCCCAGCACCACTTCCGTTACGAGCGCATCTTGAGGATGACAGGCGTTCGTGCCGGAAGTGGTGCTGGGTAAGGGTGAAACGGCGGGGTAAGAGCCCACCGCCTGACGGGTGACCGTCAGGGCTTGGTAACCCCCTCCCGGTGCAAGGCCAAATAGGTTCCGCATTAAAGATTGCCCGTCTTTTTATCCGAAAGGGTGGGCGGAACGGGTTGGCTGCTTGAGGCCGGTGGCAACACCGGTCCCAGATGAATGGTCACCGCCCAGCACCACTTCCGTTACGAGCGCATCTTGAGAATGACAGGCGTTCGTGCCGGAAGTGGTGCTGGGCTACAGGATCCGGCTTATCGTAGCCTCCGTTTTTATTTTTACAGAATGGCATTGAAGAACCCCGCCCCCGTATCAAGTACGGGGCAGGCATAAATGGCGGAGATTCTTCGACGGTTAAGGAAGTTGTCGTTTGTATAGCCCGCCTTGACCCTCCCATTAAGGGGAGGGATTGCGGCGGGCATTTCGTTGAGGCCGGCATCTTACGCGCCGGCATTTATCCGCAATCAGTCCCACATCTTTCTTTTGCCCTCCCGATAAAAAATCCGCACAGGCACACGTATCCACAATTTTCCCCGACTTATACACAACCCTTCGATCCAAGCTAAAAGCGTAAAAAAAACGCAAAATTTTCTTGACAAAAACGCTTATCGGGAATATAGTTAGCCGGTAAGTGGGATAAAGTGGGATAAAGTGTTATTAAGGTGCGTCCCGGTGGTATGAATTAAGGAGTATTCAGGATGTTCAGGGGCAGGTTTGAACATACGGTAGACGGCAAGGGAAGGCTCAGCATACCGGTCAGATTCAGGGACGTGCTCACGGAAAGGTACGACTCGCGTCTGGTCGTCACCACCTATGACGGTTGTCTCATAGCCTATCCGCACAGGGAGTGGGTGGTGCTCGAGGAGAGGATCGCGGGCCTGCCCGAGTTCAAGAAAGACACGAGGATGTTTCTGCGCTTTTTTTATTCGAGCGCCGCCGACTGCCCGATAGACAGGCTCGGCAGGATTCTCATACCGCAGGCCTTGAGGGACTACGCGAAACTCGAAAAGGACGTCGTCATGGTCGGCGCGTTCAAGCAGTTCGAGATATGGAGCAAACCCATGTGGGATGCCTCCGAGGCCGCGGCGTCGAAAGACGAGATAAGCGGCATGCTCGAAAGCCTGGGGCTTTGACCGTGGCCGACGGCCATCCAGCCGTCCCCGACGGCCCTCCGGCCGGGCATATACCGGTCATGGCGGATGAGGTCGTAAGTTATCTCAACTGCCGGCCCGGCGGGATATACGTTGACGGCACTCTCGGCGGCGCGGGGCATGCCCGTTTCATACTCGAAAAGACATCTCCGGACGGCAGGGTCATAGGGCTGGACGTGGATGAGGACGCCGTGGAACAGGCGCGCGTTGTTTTAAGACCGTATGGGGAGCGCGCCGTCATACTGAGGGAGAACTATAAAAACGTAAAAACGGTTTTAACGCGAGAGGGGATAGAGGGGATAGACGGGATGGTCATTGACGCGGGGGTTTCTTCATATCAGCTCGGTAGTCCTGAAAGGGGTTTCAGTTTCACGCATGACGCGCGGCTCGATATGAGGATGGACAGGCGGATCAAGGTGTCGGCCTATGAGCTTGTCAACTCTCTTGCCGAAGGGGAACTCGCGGGGATATTGCGCGCCTACGGGGAGGAGAGGAAGGCAAGGGCAATCGCAAGGGCGATAGTCAGGGAAAGGAAGATAAAACCGGTCGCCACAACCGGCGAACTCGCCTCCATAGTGGAGAGGTGTTTTTCGCCGCGTCTCAGACACGGCCGCATACATCCGGCCACCAGGGTTTTTCAGGCGCTGAGGATAGCGGTAAATAACGAGCTTGAAAACCTCAAGGCCGGCCTTGAAGGGGGGGTTCTTTCCCTCCGTCCGGGAGGGCGGATGGTCGTCGTATCTTTTCATTCACTCGAAGACAGGCTTGTCAAGACCGCCTTTCGGCGGATGACCTCCGGGTGCGTATGCCCCAGGGACGTCCCGCGCTGCGTTTGCGGCGAGACCCCCAGGGCGAGGCTCATTACGAAAAGGGCTGTTTTCCCCTCGCCAGGGGAGATAGAGGCAAACCCCCGGGCCAGGAGCGCACGGCTCAGGGCGGTAGAGAAGATTTAACCATTTAAGGAAGGTCTGATTAATTCCCAGTCCCGTCATTGCGAGCGTAGCGAAGCAATCTCGTCCTATAGGCAAATCAGTAAGTTACGAGATTGCTTCGCCGCAAAAACGCGGCTCGCAATGACAAAAAGAGAATTAATCAGAGTTTCCTTAATTTAACCGGGGAGGTAAGACGCATGGCGCACGCCGTTACGAGAGGAGGCATCCTGAGGGGGCAGGACGTGAGGGCCCGCAGAGATCCAGGGGACGCGGGGTTTCTGTATCTCGCGTTCGCCTCGGTGATAGTTATGGGCGCGGTAGTTTTCGTCTGCCTCTGGAGCAGGCTCACCGTGGTGAACCTCGGCTACGAGATATCGCGGCTTAACGAAACGAGGGCGCAGGCGCTCGAGACGAACAAGCGCTTCCGGCTTGAGCTTATGGGGCTTAAATCCCCCGGCAGGCTGGAAAAGATAGCGGCCGAGGAGTTCGGGCTCCGTTACCCCTCGCCCGAGCAGATAGTGCATATCAAGTAAGGGTTTCCATTCAGGGGATTATGAAGAAAAGACGCAACGGCTCGGATAGGGCGGGCTTGACGAAAGAGCCCCGCGACCGGCTTAAATCGAGGATAAGGTTCGTCTTCGCCGTCTTTATTTTTTCCTTCGGGATGATATTCCTCAGGGCCTTCCAGTTGCAGGTTGTAAGGGGCGAGGCCCTTGAGGCGAAGGCGAAGCTCCAGCACGAACGGACGGTAAAGGTGCCGTCAAAAAGGGGCGGCATATTCGACAGGAACCTCGAAGAGCTCGCCGTGACCCTCGAGGTGGATTCCGTCTTCGCCCATCCATCTATGGTTGAGGACCCCTACAGGGTTTCTCATGCGCTCGCGCCAATGCTTTCCGTGAACAGGCGTGAGGTCGAAAGAAGGTTTGCCGGGGAAAGTAAGTTCGTGTGGATCAAGAGGCAGGTTGATTTAAGCGGAGAGCAGCGGGACGCCATAAAAGGGATTGAGGGAATAGGCACGGTCAAGGAGAACCGCAGGTTCTATCCGGGGCATCCGCTCGCCGCGAACCTCATAGGTTTTACCGGCGTGGACTCAAACGGCCTTGAGGGGGTTGAGCTGCATTACGACCGATATTTAAAGGGCGAGCCCATCACCGTCAAGGCGGAGAGGGACGCCACCGGCAGGTTGCTTTTGTTCGAGGACATAAGGGGGCCGGTCCGGGGCATGGACGTCGTGCTCACGATAGACAAGGCCATACAGTACATGACCGAGAAGGCGTTAAAAAAGGCGGTTGACAAATACGGGGCAAAGGCCGGGGTTGCCGTGGTTATGGACCCTCACACCGGAGAGATACTGGCCATGGCGAATTTCCCGACGTTCGACCCGAACGACCCCCGCGGCCATCGCGAGGATGAATGGCGGAACCGCGCCGTAACGGACATGTTCGAGCCGGGCTCCACGCTCAAGGTGTTCCTTCTGGCCGCGGCAATCGAAGAGGGCATTGCCTCTCCCAACGACACCTTTTATTGCGAAAACGGCGTCTACCGGGTCAAAGGCGCCACCTTCCATGACCACGATGGCAAAAAATACGGGTGGCTTTCGGCAGGAGACATAATCAAATATTCGAGCAACATCGGGGCCGCCAAGATCGGGGAGAGGCTCGGCAAACGCGGCCTTTACAGGTACCTTAAATCTTTCGGCTTCGGCGACTTAACCGGCGTTGACCTGCCGGGCGAAGCCCAGGGCATGCTCGCGCACCCGAGGAAGTGGTCAGGCGTGTCCGTGGACACCATAGCGTTTGGACAGGGCATGTCCGCCACCTCACTGCAGCTCGTATCCGCCATTTCGGCGATAGCGAACGGCGGGTTCCTCATGCAGCCGCACGTCGTGAAGGGTATAAGAAACCCCTCCGGCCAGCCAGCCGGCTCCATGGCGGAGGAATTCTATCCGGCAATTGAGAGGAGGGTCGTATCCGAGGACACGGCGCGAAGCGTCACGAAGGTGCTTACGGAGGTCACCAAACCGGGCGGCACCGGAGAGAAGGCCGCCCTCGGCAACGGCTTTGAGGTGGCCGGGAAGACCGGGACCGCGCAGAAGCCGGACCATCAAAACGGGGGATATACCGCGGATAAGTATGTATCCTCCTTTTTGGGGTTTGTCCCGGCGCAAAACCCGAAATTCGCCATCATGGTTGCTCTGGATGAGCCGAGGAAGGAATACTACGGCGGGTCGGTCGCGGCGCCTGTGTTCCGAGAGATAGCCGCCGAGGGGCTGGCTTATCTGGGGGTGTTTCCGAGAGGCGCCCTTCCTGAAAACCCTCCTGACGTTAAAACAGGCATAAGGACAATCGAGGCGAACCGCCGGCACTCCGTCCTTGACGGCGGCGGGGATGACGGTGAAACCAATGAGGTGGTCTCCACGGCCGGCACTCCGTCCTTGACGGCCATCCAGCCGGCCGTGCCGGATTTTACCGGGAAGACCGTGCGGACGGTGATGAGGATAGCGAAGGAGAGGGCGCTTGACGTGGACGTGGAGGGAAGCGGCAGGGCCGTAGAGCAGACTCCTTTGCCGGGCGGCGCGGTTCCGAAAGACGGCGGCATAAGGGTGGTGTTCGAGTGAGGCTGAGCATGGGGTGTGGCCCCTTCCGGAGATGAGGCTGAAAGAGCTGATACATTCCCTCGACTGTGCCGCGGCCGGGCTGAAGGACGCCGAGGTTGAGATTACCGGCATAAGCTCGGATTCGAAAGAGGTTTCTCCGGGCTTTCTCTTTGTGGCCATGAAAGGGGTAAAAAGAGACGGCGGGGAATTTATAAAAGACGCCATTGAGAAGGGGGCCGTATGCGTGGTTACGGAAAAGGAAGCGGCCGGCGGCATGGATGACGTCCCCCGGATTATAGTCAAGGACGCAAGGGGTGTCATAGGCAGGCTTTCCGACAGGTTTTACGGCGAGCCTTCAAAGAAGCTTAAGCTCGTCGGCGTTACGGGGACGAACGGCAAGACCACCGTGACGTATCTCGTCGAGGCGATATTCGCCGAGGCGGGTCTTTCGGGCGGGGTCATCGGCACCGTGAATTACCGCTACGCCGGCAAGGTCTCTGCCGCGCCGCATACGACGCCGGAGGCCCCGGCTCTACAGAGGCTCCTCAGGGATATGGTAGCCTCCGGCGTTACGCACTGCGCGGTGGAGGTGTCGTCACATTCGCTCGAACAGAAGAGGGTTGACGGAACGAGGTTCGACGTGAAGGTGTTTACCAATCTGACGCCAGAGCACCTTGATTACCACCGCACGATGGAGGCCTACTTCAACGCCAAGGCGAGATTTTTTACCGAGTGCGCGTCAGATTCCTCAAGGGGGATATCCATAATAAACGTTGACGACGGCTGGGGCGCGGTCCTGCAAAAAGAGGTAAAGCCGTCGCTTCGGTATTCCATGGGGAAAAACGCCGACATATACCCGACCGCTTATTCCATAACGGGCGACGGCATAGAGGCCGCGGTGCACACGCCCAGGGGCGAGGTTTCGGTGAAAAGCCCTCTTACGGGTGAGCATAACCTTTACAATATCCTCGCGGCCGTCGGGGCGGCATGCGTGCTGGGGATAGGGCTCGATTGCATAGAAAGGGGAGTGGCCGCGTTCAAAGGCGTGCCCGGAAGGCTTGAGAGGGTCGGGTCGGGGACCCCGAGGGCCTATGTGGATTACGCCCACACTCCGGACGCGCTGGAGAGGACGCTGAAGGTTATGACCGCCGCAACGGACATATCGAATGGAGGCAGGGTGGGCAGGCTGATAACGGTCTTCGGATGCGGCGGCAACAGGGACAGGCTTAAAAGGCCGCTTATGGGCGGTATTTCCGCGAAGCTGTCGGACGTGACGGTCCTTACCTCGGACAACCCGAGGGACGAAGACCCTCTCGATATAATAAAGGAAATAGAAAAGGGCATGGAGGGCGTCAAAAAATACGCCCCCAACGAGCCTGTCGCGGATAAAGGGTACTTTGTCATACCCGACCGGGCCGAGGCCATAAAAAAGGCGGTCGAGATAGCCGGCAGGCCTGACACCATACTCCTTGCCGGGAAGGGGCATGAGGACTATCAGATTATTAAGAACAGGAGGTTCCCCTTTGACGACAGGGAGGTGTTGAGGGGGTTTCTTAAAGAGGCGCGCGGGTCTCATTCATCCGGCCGTCCAGCCGGAGTAAACGGCCGCGGCCCGAACGGGGTAAAGAAGTGAAGCTTACGGTAAACGACATAGTCGGCGCCACCAATGGAAGGCTGCTCCGCGGCGACGGCCAACCAGCCATCCACGACGGCCAACCAGCCGGCCTTGCCGGGGACTCTGAGGTAAAGGGGGTTTCGATCGATTCGCGGACCATCAAGCCCGGTCATGTTTTTTTCGCGCTCAGGGGGGTTCGGTTCGACGGCCACGCCTTTATACCCGATGTCGAGCGCATGGGCGCCGCATGCGCGGTTGTCGAGGAGAGATACTGGAAAGAGGGGAGCGTATCCCCGGATTTCAGAATAATAGGCGTGAAGGATACCCGTGCCTCTCTCGGAGACCTTGCCTCTTTCATAAGGCGCCGCCGCAGGATCCCGCTCGTTGCCGTCGGCGGCACCAGCGGCAAAACGACGACAAAGGAGATGATAGCCTCCATACTCGCCCGGTCCATGACGGTGCTTAAAACGTCCGGCAATATGAATAACCTCGTGGGGGTGCCCCTTACGCTCGTGTCCCTTAATAACGTCCACGACGCCGCCGTGGTCGAGCTCGGCATAAGCGAGCCGGGCGAAATGAGGAGACTCTCGCGGATATGCGCCCCGGACGTTGCCGTGATAACGAACGTCGGCAGGGCGCATCTTGAAAAACTCGGTTCCATGGAGAAGATAGCGGAGGAAAAGACGGAGCTTTACGCCTCCCTGGCGGAAAATGGAGTGCGGGTCGTGAACCTCGACGACCCGCTGGTCGTCAGATTCACGGAAGGGCACAAAACCGAAAAGGTCACGTTCAGCCGCAAAAAGGACGCGGACGTTTGCATAAAGGAATTTTCCTTCGCCGCCGGAGAGGCCAACGCGGTGACGGTCCTATACGGGGTCAGGGGCACGGAGCTCAGGGCCAGGATAAATTCACCGCTCCTTTCCAACATATATAACGGCGCCGCCGCGATCGCCACCGTGCTTCCGCTGGGGGTTGCGGCGGAAGACATCCGGCAGGGCCTTGACTCCTTTGTCCCGCCCGGCGGCCGCATGGAGATTCTGAAGGTAGGCGCGTGGACCGTCTTGAACGACACGTATAACGCGAACCCGGATTCAACTTTGGCGGCGTTGAAGACGCTTGCGTCAATGAACGGCAGGAAGGTCACGGTCATAGGCAGCATGCTCGAGCTCGGAAGCGGCTCGGAGGAGGCCCACGCCGAGGCGGGCCGGCTCGCGGCGACCCTCGGCGTGGACGTCCTGGTGACGGTCGGCCGTTGGCGGGAGGCTGTAAGGGACGGCGCGCTCTCAGGCGGCATGAAAGAGAAAAACGTTTTCGGCTTCGACGACAACGCTGAGACGGCCTCTGAGATCAAGAGGATATTGAAGGACGGGGACATAGTGCTGGTCAAAGGCTCGAGGGCCGCTCGCATGGAAGAGATAGTGGAGGCGCTCAAGGGCCTTAACGGTATGAACGGGGTTTAAAAAAGAGGGAAGGCATGCTGTTCCATTTATTATATCCGTTTGCGAAGTACCATACGATATTCAACGTATTCCAGTACATAACCTTCAGGACCATCTATGGCACGGTCACGGCCCTGGTCATGAGTTTCGTCATGGGCGGCTACGTCATAGGCAAGTTGAGGGTGATGCAGGTGGGGGAGGTCATAAGGGAGGACGGCCCGGCCACCCATCATGCGAAGGCCGGCACGCCCACGATGGGCGGGGCGATAATACTCGTGGCCATCATGGGCTCGGTGCTTCTGTGGGGCAATCTCGCGAACAGGTATGTGTGGGTCATGATATTCGTCACCGCGGGTATGGGCGTTATCGGGTTCGTGGACGACTACCGCAAGGTGATACTGAAGAACCCGGGGGGGCTCAGCGCCGCCTCGAAGTTTACCTCGCAGATAATAATCTCCCTCGCCGCCGCGGCGTTTCTCTACTTAAGCGACTTCGACACGGTGATTACCATGCCTTTTTTCAAGGGGGTCAGGCTTGACCTCGGCGTTTTTTACATACCCTTTGCCGCGCTCGTGATTACCGGGGCCTCCAACGCCGTGAACCTGACCGACGGGCTCGACGGCCTCGCCATAGGCCCGATTACGATAGCCGCGGCGACGTATCTACTTTTCGCCTATCTCACCGGACATTCGAAGATAGCGAACTACCTCCAGATAATCTACGTCCCCGGGGCCGGGGAACTGGCGGTATTCGCCGGCGCGATGGTCGGGGCGAGCCTCGGGTTTCTGTGGTTTAACGCGTACCCGGCGCAGGTCTTCATGGGAGACATAGGCGCACTCTCGCTCGGCGGGGCGCTCGGCACCCTCGCGGTCATCACGAAAAACGAGATAATCCTGCTTGTCGTGGGCGGGATATTTGTCGTGGAGGCGCTCTCCGTGATATTCCAGGTCGCGTCCTTCAAACTCCGGGGCAAGAGGGTCTTCGCCATGGCGCCGATACATCATCATTTCGAGCTCAAGGGGTGGGCGGAGCCGAAGATAATAGTCAGGTTCTGGATAATAGCCATAATACTTTCGCTCGTTGCCATCAGCACGCTCAAGATAAGATGATACTGAAGGGGTCTGAAAAGATATTCGCCGCGCTCGCCGGGAAGAAAGTCCTTGTCGTGGGACTTGGGCGCACGGGGCTTTCCGCGGCCCGGTTCCTCCGTAAAAACGGCGCCCTGGTCGCGGCAACAGACGTCCAGCCGGCGTCCGCCCTCAGGGGGATTAGTGAGCTTGAGGCCATGGGCGTTATTGTCGAGGCAGGGGGACACCGCAAAGAAAGCTTCCTCGGCGCGGACATGATTGTCGTAAGCCCGGGTGTTGAAGGCGGCATGCCGCTTTTAAAAGACGCGGAAACCAGAGGCATAGAGGTAATAAGCGACATAGAGCTGGTCTATAGATTTCTCGATGCCCCGGTCTTCGCCGTAACCGGGACAAACGGCAAATCAACCGTGACCGCGCTCCTTTCCGAGGTCCTTAAGAACGCCGGGAAAAAGGCCTTTACCGGCGGCAACATCGGAGTGCCGGCGACCGAGTATTTCGAAGGCGGGGAGGATTATGACGCCTGCGTCCTCGAGATAAGCAGTTTTCACCTCGAGAGGATAAAGTCGTTCAGGCCCCGCGTCGCGGTATTGCTAAACATAACCGAAGACCACCTCTACAGACACGGGGGCATCAATGAGTACGCGGAGGTGAAATTCAGGATATTCGCAAACCAGACCCCGGGCGATTACGCGGTTGTGAACGTGGGAGACCCGGTCATAAAGGGGATGATTGATAAAGGGGGCCTCATAAAGTGCAACATTATCCCGTTTAGCACGGCCGGCAGGATGACCGGCGAGGGCGGTTGGCTGAAGGAAGGTCTTTACCTTGACGGAGGCTCGATTATGTGGGCATCGGCCGGCAAAGAGGAGGTTTATCCGGCAGAGGGTATGCATCTTGCCGGGGTTCACAATACAGAGAACATAATGGCGGTTATAGCCGCATCCCGCGTTGCGGGGGTTAAGAGGGAAGTGGTTTGCGATACGGTTAGGAATTTCAGGGGGCTTCCCCACCGCATGGAGTTTGTCAGGGAAAAGGGCGGGGTGAGGTATATAAACGACTCGAAATCAACGAACGTCGGCTCGCTCTGCAAGGCCCTTATCGGAATGCGCGAGGGCGTGAAGGATAAAAAGACGGTGATACTCATTGCCGGAGGCAAGGACAAGGGCGGCGATTACGGGGTGTTGAAAGAAGCCGTAAGGGAGAAGGTAAAACTCCTCATACTCATGGGAGAGGCTAAGGAGAGGCTTAAAGAGGCGCTCTCCGGCTCAACCGAGACGGTCGAGGCCGCGGGGATGGAGGAGGCCGTAAGGCTCTCCGCGCTTTCCGCCCGGCCGGGCGATACGGTGCTCTTTTCGCCCGCGTGTTCGAGTTTTGACATGTTCCGCGATTTCGAGGAACGAGGCATGACGTTCAGAAGGCTTGTGGAGGGGCTCAAGTGAATTCATCGCGCATGGACAGGTTCCTTATAATAATAACGCTTGTCTTGCTGGCCTCCGGCGCGGCGATGGTCTATTCCACCAGCTCCGTCATGGCTATGAAGAAGTTCGGGGACGAGTATTTCTTCATCAGGAAGCATCTGGTATTTTCGGCCGCGGGCCTTGCGCTGCTTATGATATCTTCGAGGATACCCTACCGGCTTTACAAAAACCTTGCCTATCCGATACTCGTTCTCGCAATAGTGCTCCTTATACTCGTCCTTGTCCCCGGAATAGGAAGGCACGCCGGCGGGGCGCGCAGATGGTTGAGGTTGGGCCCCGTAACGTTCCAGCCGTCGGAGTTCGCCAAGCTCGCGGTCGTAATCTTTCTCGCGTACTCGCTCGATGTGAAAAAGGACAGGATACGCAGTTTTTCCGTGGGGTTTTTGCCGAATATGGTTATACCCGGTTTTATCATAGCGCTCATACTGGCCGAGCCGGACCTCGGCACCGCGGCGACCCTGTCCATCCTGACCGGCGTAATGAGTTTTATCGGCGGGGTGAGGCTTAAGCACCTTCTCTCCGCCGCGGCCGTGCTGGCGCCGGTTTTTTACGTCGTCGTGACCAGCTTCGATTACATGATGAAAAGGCTTGCCGTGTTCGCGGACCCGTGGAAGGACCCCTCGGGCTCGGGCTGGCAGATGGTACAGTCTTTCTTGGCCTTCGGTTCGGGCGGGGTATGGGGGGCGGGTCTTGGCGAGGGCAAGCAGAAGCTCTTTTACCTGCCGGAGGCCCACACGGATTTCATATTTTCGGTAATAGGGGAGGAACTCGGCCTTGTAGGGGTTGCCCTGATCATACTGCTCTATTGCGCCCTTCTTTTCGGAGGCGTGAGGGTGGCCCGCCGCGCAAAGGACCTTTTCGGCACGTATCTCGCGCTGGGGCTTACGCTCATGCTGTCTCTGCAGGCCGCCGTCAACATGGCCGTGGTGATGGGGGCGCTTCCGCCAAAGGGCCTGCCGCTTCCGTTCATAAGTTACGGGGGCTCTTCGCTCGTTATGAGCATGATAGCGGTCGGGATTATTTTAAACGTTTATATGAAGGGGAATAAGGCTTGAGGGTGGTTATCGCGGGAGGCGGCACGGGCGGGCATCTTTTCCCGGCCATTGCCGTGGCCGAGGAGTTCAAGAGGAGGAACGCCGGGACCGAGGTCATATTCGTCGGAAGCCGCAGCGGTCTTGAGGTCGCGGTCGTCCCTTCTTACGGTTACAGGCTTGAGACGCTCGACGTCGAGGGCATCAAGAAACGAAAGGGGATGGCGAGGATCAGGGCCGTTTTCAAGGCGGCGGGCGCCACCTTAAGGGCGATAATGTTGTTGCGCAAGATACGGCCCGACGGGGTCATAGGGAGCGGCAGCTATTGCTCGGGGCCGGTGGTGCTCGCGGCCGGGATATTGAGGATAAAGACGGCCATAATGGAGCAGAACGCGCTTCCAGGGCTTACCAACAGGATGCTCGGCTGGTTCGCGGACAGGGTCTATATAGCGTTTAAAGAGGCCGCCGGATATTTTCCGAGGGGACGCACGGTGCTCGCCGGCAACCCGGTCCGCAGCGACATCCTCCGGGTGAAAGGCATAAGACGGGTTAACGGCGACAGGAAATTTTCCATACTGGTATTCGGCGGAAGCCAGGGGGCGGCGGCGGTTAACGCGGCCTTTCTCGACGCCGCCGAACACCTCACGGATATATGGAACTCCCTGAGGGTTACGCATCAGACGGGGAAAGAGGGATACCGGCAGGTCGAGGAGGCGTATAGGAGGAAGGGGCTCAAGGTGGAGCTTTCGAGCTTCATAGACGATATGGCAAAGGCCTACGCGTCGAGCGACCTTGTGGTCTGCAGGGCCGGCGCCACGAGCATCGCCGAGATAACGGCGCTCGGCATACCGGCCATACTCGTGCCGTATCCCTTCTCCTCGGACGGACACCAGGCGTTAAACGCCATGGCGCTCGCCGGCAAGGGCGCCGCGGTCATGTTGAACCAGGATGAGATGACCGGCGCGGCCCTTGCCGGCGCCATAAGGAGGCTTTTTGAAAACCCGGACGAGGTTAAAAAGATGATGTCCGCCGCCGCGTCCCTGGCGAGACCGGACGCGTCAGAGGCCATAGTGGACGATTACGTGAAACTCATCGCGCAGGGGGCGCGTCCATAGCATGTACAGGGGAAGGATTAAAAAGATTCATTTCGTCGGCATCGGCGGAAGCGGCATGAACGGGATAGCCGAGGTCCTTTTGAACATGGGCTACAAGGTCTCCGGCTCCGACCTTAAAGCGAACGATGTGACCCGCAGGCTCGCTTCTCTCGGCGCGGCCATATATGAAGGCCACAAAAAAGAGAACCTCAATGACGCCGACTGCGTGGTTTATTCCTCGGCCGTGAAGATGGACAACCCGGAGATTATAGAGGCAAGGCGAAGACAGATACCAATAATACCGAGGGCCGAGATGCTCGCCGAGCTTATGCGCATGAAGTACGGGATCGCGGTGGCCGGCACGCACGGCAAGACCACCACCACCTCGATGATAGCCTCGGTATTGGCCCGCGCCGGGTTTGACCCGACGGTCGTGACCGGAGGCAAGCTCAACTCCATCGGCTCCAACGCGGTCCTCGGAGGCGGGGATTTTCTCGTGGCCGAGGCCGATGAAAGCGACGGGAGTTTCCTTAAACTCTCGCCGACGATAGCGGTCGCAACGAACATAGACAGGGAGCACATGGACCATTACAGGGACATGGAAGAGGTGAAAAAGGCGTTCCTCGACTTCATCAACAAGGTGCCGTTTTACGGCTGCGGCGTGGTATGCCTCGATCATCCGGTGATACGGGAACTTCTGCCCTCCATAGCGCGCAGGCACATAACCTACGGCCTTTCCGCTCAGGCGGACGTGCGCGCGTCCGCAATCTCTCAGAATGGGGTAAGGACCTCTTTCGACGTCGCCCTGGCCGGGACATCCCCCGGACGGCTTACCATAAACCTGCCCGGCAGACACAACGTCTTGAACGCCCTTGCCGCTTATGCCGTCGGGCGCGAGCTCGAGATAGGGGTGGAGGCGATACGCGAAGGGCTTGAGGAGTTCAAGGGGGTCGAGAGGAGGTTCCAGATAAAGGGCTCTGCCGGCGGCATCATGGTCGTGGACGACTACGGCCACCACCCCGTGGAGATACAGGCGGTTTTAAGGTCAATAAAGGACGGCTGGGAGAAGAGGGTCATTACGGTGTTCCAGCCGCACAGGTATTCGAGGACGGCGGACCTTTTCATGGAGTTCATCCCGGCGTTCAACGACGCTGACGCGGTTATCCTGACTGACGTCTACGCCGCCGGGGAGGAAAGGATCGCGGGCGCGGACTCGCGGAAACTCTCCCTCGCGATAGGGGAACACGGGCACAAAGACGTTTCATACATACCGGTCTTGAGCGATATACCGGCCCATCTCGAAAAGATACTGAAGCCCGGCGACGTGGTCTTGACGCTCGGGGCCGGGGACGTATGGAAGGTGGCCGATGAGATAGCGGCCCGCTTAAGGGAGCTCTACCCCGAGGGTGATGTCTTCAAGCTCGCCGGCCACGACGGCCGGCCCTTTGCGGCCGGGCGGAAACGGGAGTAACCGGGATGACAAAACAGTTTGATCTTTTTTTCGTGCAGAGGTTCAAGGGGAAGGTCCTGTTCGGCGTCCCCATGAGCGATTATACGTCCATAAGGATAGGCGGGCCGGCCGACGTGATGGCGTTTCCGCAGGACGAGGCCGACCTCGCCGACCTGCTTACCTTCGCGGCCTCGAAGAATTTTCCGCTGTTTGTTCTCGGCAGGGGAACCAATCTCCTTGTGAGGGACAGCGGCATAAGGGGCATTGTCGTGAACATGAACGAGGGGTTCAAGGACATGCTCTGGGTGGAGGGCGAGAAGGCGATATCCGGCGCCGGGGTTATGCTCGCGGGGCTCTTGAAGGAGTGCGAGGAAAAGGGGCTCGGCGGGCTTGAATTCGCCTGCTCCATACCCGGCACGGTCGGCGGCGCGGTTGTCATGAACGCCGGGGCCTACGGGGGGGAGATGAAGGACGTTGTGGAAGGCGTTGAGGTGTTGAACCGCAAGGGGAAAAAGGGGTTTCTTACGGCGTCCGAGATTGATTTCTCCTACAGGGCGACCGGCCTGCCGAAGGACGCTATCGTAATACGGGCGCATCTCAAGTTTGAAAGGAAAGACCCCGCGGCGATAGCCGCGAAGATAAAGGAGTTCAGGAAAAAGAGGGAAGAGACCGCCGCCGTGAAATACCCGAGCGCCGGGTCGGTTTTCAAAAACCACGGCCTCGAGCCGGCCGGCCGGCTCATAGAGGAGGCCGGGTTAAAGGGATGCTCGGTCGGGGACGCGCGGATATCGGACGCGCACGCCAACTACATAGTCAATGCCGGAGGGGCCAGGGCGAGGGACGTGCTCGGGTTGATGGCCCTTGTAAGGGACCGGGTGTACAGCACGAGGGGCATCGTGCTTGAGCCGGAGATAAAGGTCGTAGGGGAAGACTGATTAATAATTCTAAGGAAGGTCTGATTAATTCCCAGTCCCGTCATTGCGAGCGTAGCGAAGCAATCTCGTCCTATAGGCAAATCAGTGAGTTACGAGATTGCTTCGCCGCAAAAACGCGGCTCGCAATGACAAAAAGAGAATTAATCAGA
>JACRCI010000130.1 GCA_016219105.1 Deltaproteobacteria bacterium
ATCTTGAGGGTAAAGTCGTTGGCTTTCCGTTTCCTCTCGATTAAGTCCGGCACGACGATGCTCGCGAACACGTCAAGCTGCGGCCGGTTGCGGAAAAAGCTCGTCTCGTTTATCGTAAGGGCGTCGAGAAAGGCCAATAGCTCTTCCTTGCCGGATTCCTCGCCGCTTAAATGCTTATAATAACGGTAGGAGCTTTTTATATTGAGCTTTTTCATCCGCTGAAAGGCCCTGTTCTGCAGAAAAAACTTCTTTTCGTCCTTGAGCCATATCCCGCATTCTTCGTAAACGAGATTCCTCAAGAGCCTGAACTCGTCGTCGCTCATGTGGAATTCCTGCTGGAATTGGCTAATCTGTATGGTTTTTTCCGCGTCCGTAGGCATTCTTATATAACCAACCCTTCACCTTTACGTCAATTCACGGCTTTAACGAATCTGCCTCTGCCCGCCCGCTCCGCCGTGGCGGCAATCTTTACGGGCGTTTCATCGCCGAGCTGAAAGCGGGTAGAAACATCATTGAGGGCTTCCGCCTGCCTTGAAAGCTCTTCCACGGACGCGGCCAGCTCTTCTATGCCCGCCGCGTTCTGCTGGACCATCTCCCTTAACCGCTCCATCCCCTTTGCCATCTGCTCGACCCCGCTTGCCTGCTCGTCGGCTGAGGAGCTTATCTCCTGGGTTATCTCGTTTAATTTGTTAGTCGCCTTCGATATCTCAGTGCATCCTCCTGCCTGCTCGCTCGTTGCCGCTCCTATCTCCTGGGAATATCTTACGACCTCCGCTACACTTTCCGCTATCCTTCTAAGAGCGTTTTCCACTTCGCCGGAAAGATTAAACGCGTTCATCACGGCCCCGAGATTTTTTTCGACGTCTTTAACCGCCTCTGCGGCTTCCCTCTGTATGCCGTAAACAAGCTCGGATATCTCCTGCGTGCTCTTGGCACTCCTCTCGGCTAATTTTCTCACTTCCTCGGCCACCACGGCAAACCCCATGCCGTGCTCTCCGGCCCTCGCGGCCTCTATGGCGGCGTTAAGGGCGAGGAGGTTGGTTTGATCGGCTATGTCGTCTATGACCTCGATAATCTTACCTATGTTCTCGGTCTTTTTACCGAGCATTTTTATCGTGCCGGCCGAGGCGCTTATGACGCCCGTTATGTCCTTAACGCTCTTCGAAGACTCTTCGACCGAAACCCTGCCTTTTTCGACTATAGAGGTGCTTTGCTGGGCTATGTCCACAAGCCTCTTTGCGTTATCCGCCACCCTCTGTATCGATACGAGGAGTTCCTCTATGGACGCCGTCGTCTGCGTTACAAAGGCCGACTGGCTCTGTATGCTCTTCGCCACGTTCTGTATGTTAGCGCCCATCTCGTGCATGGTGGCGGTTATTTCTTCCACCCCGCTTGAAGCGTTTTCCGTGGAGCGGCTCGACTGCTCGCTCGTCGCGGCTATCTCGGTACTTGCGGCGGCGACCTGCTCGCTTCCGCTCCTTACCTGTCCGACGGTTGCGCGCAGCCCCTTAATCATCGTCTTAAAGGCACTGCCGAGGACGTCCTTCTCGGATTTAGGAGTAATATCCTGCCTTAAATCCCCCCTGGCAATCGATTCGGCCGTATGGGCCATGGATTTAAGGTATCCCATCATTTCTCTGAAAGAAGCGGCCAGCACGCCAACCTCGTCCTTCGATTCAAACGACTCAAAACGCGCGCCCTCCGAGATATCGAGCTCTCCGGAGGCTATCTTTTTTGAGGATTCGGCCATCATATTGAGATTCCCTGCCACGCTCCGTATCATCGCGACTGCTATTACCACCGACGGCAGTATCAACACCACGGTCAGCACGATGAAAACCGCGTATCCCTCCCTTGCCGCCTTTCCGAGCCCGGCGGCCGTCGCGTTCAACTCCGAGGAAAGCCTGTCCTCGACTTCCTTGTAGATATTGATTTTCTGCGTGTTGGCCTTGAATACCTCGACCGGGTCCACGCCGAATTTACCGGTTGCGGCCTTCTCGAACGCTATGGCCCTCAACCTTGCCACTTCCTCCACGGCCTGCCC
The DNA here is from genome assembly GCA_016219105.1 of Deltaproteobacteria bacterium. Lineage (GTDB taxonomy): Bacteria > Desulfobacterota > GWC2-55-46 > GWC2-55-46 > DRQE01 > JACRCI01. Next base: position 2,045 of record JACRCI010000130.1, read on the forward strand.
CTGCATCTTCGACTTGAAGAATTCCTTCTCCGAGGAGGAAGCGAAAGACAAAAACACCACTGCGTAGGTATCCTGCTCGGCGATGAAAGAGCTGAGTTTCTTAACTTCTCCGGCATCCAGCCTGTCGGCCGCGAAAACCCCGCTCATAAAGGCCCTCTCCCTTCCGGCCCGTTCCTTTGCCTGAAGGAGATTGAAGTAAGCGGCAGTCATGTTGGAAAGCTCGGCATTCGTGCTTACGCCCGACATGGCGCCGACGACCGTTATGAGCGAGGATATCGTATCCGTGTAATAAACGACGATTTCAGGGGCCGGCAGGGTCATGGTTTTTGCCGAGTCCCTTTTAGCGTTTATAAAATCGAGCTTGGCCGTAGCGCTTGCAAGGGAGCTTTTAAACTCCAGCCCGAAGCGG
>JACRCI010000137.1 GCA_016219105.1 Deltaproteobacteria bacterium
GAGTTTTTTCCGGTCCGGGCTGGGTCTGGTCACTGGCTGATACCCTTTCAGGGCCGGGGCCGGGTCTGTGTCCGCCTGTCAAGCCTTACGGTCCACGGCCGCGGTATTTCATCACGCCTTTTTAAACCGGCCCTCCAGCAGTTTAAGGACCTCCGGCATCGTGGTGTATTCCATCTCGTCTTCGGGCAGCCTGTGCGGCTCAAAAGGGCCGTGCCCGCGCATGTAGTCGGAAACCCTGCCGGCAAGGCGCCTTGCGGAATCGAACGCCGGGTCGTCGAACATGTCGTGCGGCCCCAGGAGTTTGCCGTCGGCGACCTGAAAGCCCGCCGCGATCACCCTCGGAGGGCCGTCGAACCTCGTGGGGTTCGCCTCGTAAAAAGACACGGGCATAAGCGGCCCGGTGTGCGAACCCCTCATCCAGCCGGAAACCAGATGCGGGAACGTGAACGCCTCGAGGACCTCGCCCACGGCCGGCAGGCCGGACTGGCACCTCACTATCATAACCGGGTCGTCCTTGCCAACGTATCTGCCCGCGATAAGGGACAATTTCTGGGTGGAAACCGCGGCGGCGATCTCGTTGTCCGAGTTCCTGCAAACCGTTGATACCATGTACCTGGAGGTCGTCCCTATAAGCGCGAGAAGCTGGTGCGTCTCGAAGGGGCATTTAAGGGTTATCTCGCCGCCGCCTTTGACGTCTTCCACCCTGAACGAAAACCCCGCCATCATCTTGGGGTCTATGACGAGCCCCGCGGTATTGAACGGGTCCGCGAAGACCTTGTAAAGCGGGAGGTTCCACGCGCCGGACGAGGTCTTGTCCGCCATGAAGATCAGTATTGGCTCGCTCTTCCTTTCCGTAAACTCCATCTCCGCCACGCCGGGGCCCATGCCCTTTACGTTCCCGGAAAAGGCGTCCTTCAACAGGTCCTGGCCCGCGCCGTAGAGCTTGAGTTCTTTCGCCACCTCGGTGCAGACGGTAAAGACATTCCACGCAAGCCCGTGTATGTCCGGATTGTCGCACCCCCTGTCATGCGTGATTATCAGCTCGAGGTCGTCCCCGCATCTCAAGACGTGGTAATCGAGCACGGCCCCCTTTTCCTTCGCGTTGTGGAGCCTCTCCTTTGCCGTATCGAGGATTTCCGGATGTATGCTTGTGTGTCCGACAAAACCGCCGACATCGGCCTTTATCACGCTCAGCGTGACCTTTGATTTACCCGCCATTTTCCCTTCTCCCGTGGTTTTTCCCGTTGATGTTTCAAGGCTGCAGGAGACCGCTCCATGCCCGGTTTTTCATGGGAAGACAACGCTGAAAAAAGAGCGCCGCGCCCCTCTTCCCCGGTCATGACATCCGCTGTGTAAGTATATCCCGGAAAAGGGGGCTGTCAAGGCGCCGGAGGCATCTTTCCTCACTCCTCGGCCATCTCCATCGGCTCACCGCAGCAGATAAGCTCCCCTCCGCCCACGATCGTGACCATGACCTCGTTGCCGCAGACGTTGCATACGAACTTCTGTCCCACCTCGGTTACGTTCATGGATGCCTCTTTTCGGTTATCCCGCGAGTTTTAAAGCTATCGTTGAGACGTGCCTTCCCTGGAACCTCGCGGCGCTTAGCTCGTTTTCACTCGGCGTGCGCTCGCCCTTTGCGCCGGCAATGGTTGATGAGCCGTACGGCGAGCCGCCCGTTATCTCATCCATGCGCATCTGCCCCTCGAAAGAATACGGCAGGCCGACTATCACCATCCCGTGATGGAGGAGCGTGATGTGGAAGCTCAATATCGTGGACTCCTGTCCGCCGTGCTGGGTATTGGAACTCGTAAACACGCTCCCGGCCTTTCCGACGAGCGCGCCCTTCATCCAGAGCCGGCCGGTAGCGTCAAGGAACTGACGCATCTGGCCGCACATGTTCCCGAAGCGCGTGGGCGTGCCGAAGATTACGGCATCGGCCCCCGCGAGTTCATCAACCGTACATACCGGCACGTGAGCAAAGGCCTTTTGCGCTTCCATCGCGCCCATCATTTTAAGCGCCTCTTCAGGGAGGGTTTCCGGCACGCGGCGAAGCTCGGCCGAAGAGCCTTTAACCTCCCTTACTCCCTCGGCCACGGCCTCGGCCATCCGGTGTATGTGGCCGTACATCGAATAATACACAACCAAAACCTTCATCGCATAACCTCCTTCGGTCGGAAGACATGAAAAAGTATAGTGGAAAAACGGCGGATTGCAATCCGGCCGCTTTTTTTTATTTATCGGCTGGCTGGATTAATGATGGGCGGATTTTTGACCCCGGCACGGTTACGCGCCTCTCCCAGCGCCTTTACGTAATCCGGGGGGTTGGTAAGCTCCGGAACTATCTCCGCATACCTTACAATGCCGGCGGCGTCTATGACGAAGACCGCACGGGCGAGGAGCCTCAGTTCCTTTATCAAAACCCCGTAGGCCGTGCCGAAAGAGGCGTCCCTGTGGTCAGAGAGGGTTATGACCCTCTCGATGCCAGCCGAGGCGCAAAACCGCGAGATGGCAAACGGCAGGTCCATGCTCATGTTAATAACAGCGACGTCCGCGGGAAGCCGGGCCGCCTCTTCGTTAAACCTGCGCGCCTGCATGTCGCAGACAGGGGTATCGAGCGAGGGGGTTACGCTTATGATTATTACCCTGCCTTCGAAATCCTTCAAACCCTTCTCGTTATTGTCCCTGTCGAGCGAGGTAAACCCCGGCGCCCGGCTTCCGGTTTTGATTTCGCCGCCTGAAAGCGTAAGCCCCTTGCCTTTAAAGGTAACCACTCCTTTCCTTTCCATAACACCTCCTGTTTCCCGCGCTTTTCAAGAACCATGCGGTAATAAAAAGTTAGCATATAAAAACCCCTTGTCAACATGCCCGGGGGTTTTGATTCCCCTGATTTATGCTATAATGCGGCAGGGCTGTGAGTAAGAAACCGGACAGGAAACGATGATCCCGCTTAAAGACGATAATCCCACGCGGAGATTCCCCTTTGTCACCCTCTTTTTTATCGCCCTTAACGCCGCGGTATTCCTTCTTCAACTCATACTCGGCCCGGCCCGGGCCGAGGTCTTTGTCTACAGGACCGCGGCCATACCTTACGAGATAACCACGCTCCACGACATATACCCGCAAGGGATCGTTCCGCCGCCCTTAACGCTCCTTACCGCCATGTTCGTGCACGCCGGGCTTTTTCACCTGCTGGGCAACATGCTTTACCTGTGGATATTCGGGGACAACATCGAGGATACGCTCGGTCATTTCAGGTTCATCCTCTTCTACCTCTTTACGGGCGCGGCGGCGAGCATGACCCACATAATCGCCAACCCCGGCGCAACCGTGCCGCTTATAGGGGCGAGCGGGGCCATTGCCGGGGTGCTGGGGGCATATTTCATGCTGTTTCCCCGCGCAAAGGTCTTAACGCTCGCGTATTTCCTCTTCTTCGCGCAGGTCATAAGGATCCCGGCGATTGTTTTCCTGGGGATCTGGTTTTTGTTCCAGATAATAAGTTCGTACATGGGCGGGGCGGGAGGCGGGATAGCATGGTACGCGCACATCGGCGGGTTCATCGCCGGAGCCATAATCGCCCTGTTCGTAAAACGCACCGGTGGAAGGCGAGCCGGCTGAACGGAATGCTTGACGCAATCCCGGGGTAATCCTTGACCTGCGGCATACTTTGTGCTATAGTAGCGTTACATTTCTTCCCACGACCCCAAAGACCTTCAAACAGAATAACGGTACAATAAGGGGAACCTCATGCCGAAAGCTATAAGTTCAGATTTCAAAAGAGGTGACCTGGCTGTCTATCCGTCGCACGGGGTGGGCGTAATCGAGGGGATTGAGTGCCGCAGCATGTCAGGAGAAGACGACCAGGCCTATTACATCATGAGGATACTCGGCTCGGACGCCACCATCATGGTGCCGATAAAAAACGCGTCCACGGTGGGCCTCAGAAAGATCATGGAAAAAAGCATGATACCCAAGGTCTACTCCATCCTTAAAGAGCGCAAAGACGAGCTCTTCAGCACCCAGACATGGAACAGGAGATACAGGGAATACACGGAAAAGATCAAGACCGGATGCGCCATGGAGGTTGCCAGCGTGCTGCGCGACCTCTATATCCTCAAGCATGACAAGGAACTCTCCTTCGGCGAAAAAAGGATGCTCGATACAGCCAAAAACCTCCTCGTAAAAGAACTGTCGGTCGCCAAAAAGATAAAGGAAGAAAAGATCGAGGAAGAGCTTGACAGGATAATGAGGGATTAGAGAAGGGTATTGCCCGGTGCTCGTTTTCATGAAATTCCTGCTCCTTCTGTTCGCCTCGGTCAGCGGGTATCTCATACTCCGTCAGATAGTCGGCAACGAATGGATCGCTTACACGGGGTTTATAAGCGGCGTCCTCATAGCGGTCATAGCGCTCAAGTTTGAAGAGAGGGTCAACCGTACCCCCTTAAGGATTGTGCTCGGAGGGGCCTTCGGGCTTATAATCGGCCTCGTTGTCGCAAACCTCCTCACCTACCCTCTGATAAGCCTGACCACCAACCCGTACCTCGAATTCTCCGCGTATATATTCACCAACTGCGTCATCGGCTACCTGGGCCTCTCCGTAGGCATGAAAAAAGGCGATGAGATAGACTGGTTCAACCGGATGCTGAGCCTGAGGCCGAACGACGACGAGAAACAGAAAAAGGAGATCGCCAGCACCCTTGTCCTGGACACGAGCGTCATAATAGACGGCAGGATAGCGGACGTCTGCGAGACCGGTTTTGTAAGCGGCCCGCTCGTCGTCCCTCAGTTCGTTTTGAGCGAACTGCAGTACATCGCGGACTCTCCCGACCCGCTGAAAAAAACCAGGGGCACCCGGGGTCTCGACATACTCCAGCGCCTGCAGAAGGAAACGCCCATAGAGGTGCGCATCTCTGACGAGGATTTTCCGGCCACCAGGCAGGTGGACATGAAACTCGTCGAGTTCGCGAAAAAACACGCCGCCAGGATACTCACTAACGACGTGAACCTCAATAAGGTCGCCAAACTCCACGGCGTCGGGGTGCTGAACATAAACGCGCTCGCCGCGGCGCTTAAGCCCGTAATCCTGCCGAGCGAGGAGATGAAGATACTCGTTATCAAGGAAGGCAAGGAAGACGGCCAGGGCGTTGGATATCTCGACGACGGGACAATGGTTGTGGTGGACAACGGGATAAGCCACGTCGGCAAGACCGTTGACGTCTCGGTCACCAGCATCCTTCAGACCGCGAACGGCCGGCTGATATTCTCCAGGGTAAAGGATTCGAGAAAGCCGTCCGTGGTGAGGGCCGTCACTTAGGGTGCGAAAAAACCCCCGACCATCCAGCCCGCCGCGCGGGCCAGATAGCCGCCCTCGACGGCCAGCCAGCCGGTCATGCCGGATGAAAACCGTTGCCATAATCCCCTCCGCGGGAAAAGGCCTCAGGCTCGGCCTCGGGAAAAAGCCGTGGGTTTCAGTCCTCGGCAGGCCCATGCTCGCCCATACGCTTACGGCGTTTGAAAAATGCCCCGTCATCGGCGCGGTTGTGGTAGTTTCAATGTCGTCGGACGCCGGGCGTATCCGGAAAAACATAATCAAAAAATACGGCTTTAAAAAAGTCGCCTCCGTTGTCGCCGGCGGGAAGGAAAGGCAGGATTCGGTAAGGCGCGGCCTTGACGCCGCGGCCGCCATTGACGGCAAATGGGATATGGTGGTGGTGCATGACTGCGCGAGGCCGCTTGTCACGCCAAAACTCATCAATGACACCGTGATGGCGGCAATAAAAAAAGGCTCCGCGATAGCCGCGGTGCCCCTGAAAGACACAGTCAAGGAAATATCAGGCGGTACGGTCAAAAGGACCATCCCCCGGGATACGCTCAGGGCAGTGCAGACCCCTCAGGCGTTCAAGCTCCCTATCCTCAAAAAGGCATACGAGACAGCGGGAAAAGACGGCTTCAGGGCCACGGACTGCAGTTCTCTGGTCGAGAGGCTTGGCAAGAAGATAGCGGTGGTCGAGGGCTCCTATGAGAACATAAAGATAACAACGCAGGAAGACCTCGCGTTTGCCGAGAATATCCTCAGGCGGCGAAGCGCCAAATGGCGCCGTGGGATTTAAGCCCCTTTCTGGGTTTAATTCCCCGAAGCTTGGCTATCGCATGTCGTTTCCTCTCCCCTTGGGGGAGAGGACTAAGGTGAGGGGGAAAATGTCCGCGCCGCTACCCGCCCCCTCATCCCAGCCTTCTCCCCAAGGGGAGAAGGGGTAAACCGCTTCTACCATTTGGGGCGAGAGCCTGCCCCGGACTCGATCCGGGGGAGAGGGTGATATGGAAAACTTCGGCCTCTGGTAATATACCCCAAAGCCAAGCTGCTGGAAGGGTCATGCCGCATAAAACGCATAAAAATCTTGCGTCCACAGCCAGTCTTCATGTATCCTTGGCTGTATCTTCATTCCTGGGGAAAGGGGAAAAATGAGGGCTGGCATAGGTTACGACCTCCACAGGCTTGTGGAGGGCAGACCCCTCGTGCTCGGGGGCGTTGGGATAGAATATCCGAAAGGGTGCCTGGGGCATTCGGACGCGGACGTGCTGCTGCACGCCGTAATAGACGCCCTGCTCGGCGCCGCCGGGCTCGGAGACATCGGCAGGCACTTCCCTCCGGATAACCCCGCGTATAAGGACATATCAAGCCTCCTCCTCCTCGAAAAAACAGCTCTTTTGATTAAAAAAAATGGCTTCGCGGTCGTGAACGTTGATTCCACCATCGTATGCCAGGCGCCGAGACTTGCCCCCTACATCCCCCTTATGGCCGAAAAAACAGCTTGGGCGCTCGGGGTCGAGCCGCGTTGCGTCAACATAAAGGCCAAAACCGAAGAAGGCCTCGGCGCAACAGGCTCCGGCGAGGCAATCTCAGCCTATGCGGTGGCCCTCATAACGGAAAAAAAACCAGCGTAGCTGGCTGGCGGGCCGTCGAGGACGGCTGGCGGGCCAGCGTAGCTGGCTGGTAGGCCGGCATATCCGGCTAGCGAGCCGGCAGGACGGATAGGCGGTAGACACGATATGGCTGTAAGGACCCGTTTCGCCCCGAGCCCCACAGGTATCCTCCATGTCGGAGGGGTAAGGACCGCGCTTTTTAACTGGCTGTTCGCAAGGCGCCATAACGGGAGCTTTATCCTCCGCATGGAGGATACCGACACGGAGAGGTCGGGCGCGGCCTTTGAAAGAGCGATAATGGAGGATTTGATATGGCTGGGACTCGGCTGGGACGAAGGCCCCGATGATACGGGCGGCGCGGGCTTAAAAAAAGGCCCTTACAGGCAGTCCGAAAGGTTAGCCATTTACGCCGGATACGCCAAAAGGCTCGTTGACGAAAAAAAGGCCTACAGGTGCTGGTGTTCGAGGGGAAGGCTCGAGGAGCTTAAAAAACGACAGATCGCCTCACACCTGCCGCCGCGTTATGACGGCAGGTGCAGGGATGTGAATTTAGACGAGGCCGGCCCTGCCGGCGTAAACCCGGCCATAAGGTTCAGGATGCCCGCGGAAAAAATATCTTTCAATGACATGCTCCACGGGGAGATGGATTTCGACGGCGCGGACATAGGGGATTTCGTGATAACAGGCAGCGACAACATCGCCTCTTACAACTTCGCGGCCGCAATTGACGACGCCCTCATGGAGATAACCCACGTCATAAGGGGTGAAGACCACCTCTCGAACACCCCGCGGCAGATAGCCCTGTTACGGGCCCTCGGCCTGAAAGCCCCGCGATACATGCACCTGGGGCTTGTTACCTCAGACGGCAAAATCCCGATCGGAAAACGCGAGGGAGGGCTTTCGATAAAAAGCCTCAGGGAAGCGGGATGGCTTCCGGAGGCCGTCATTAACGCAACGGCGCGCCTCGGATGGTCTCCCCCGCCAGCCGGATATGCCGGACTCGCCGGCCACGCCGGTGCCGGGGATTTCCTTACGCTAGATGAAATGGCCGTGGCGTTCGACGCGGAAAGGCTCTCGAAGAGCCCCTCCGCGTTCGACATGAACACGCTCAAAAGGTTCGGCAGGCTAGCCATGGAGAGGTCATCGGCGCGAACCCTTGCGGGTCTAATCGCCGGCCGGCACTCCGTCCTCGCCGGCCAACCAGCCGTCCTCGACGGGTCCTTTCCGGAAGTGGAAGGAGAGAGGCTTGAAAAGGCGATTGACGAAATCAAAGAAGGCGCCGCCACACTGAACGAGCTTGCCGCCATGCTCGTCCCGGTCTTCAGTGAACCGGCCCTTACCCCGGAGGCCGCCGCGATACTCGTTGAACCCGATTCTATCAGGGTCTTGAAGGCGTTCAAGGAAGCCCTCGCGAAAGTCGAAGAACTCGATGAAGCGGCATCGAGGCTCATCATTGAGAGGTTGGAGGAAACCGGACTCAGGGGCAAAAAACTCTTCCTTCCCGTAAGGGCCGCGCTCACCGGAGAAATTAGGGGGATCGAACTGAACAAACTCATGGTCGTCCTCGGAAAAGACAGGGTTAATAAACGATTGATGCGCGCGATAAACCGGAAAAGGTGATGCCTGTAAAGGTCTACAACACGATGACCGGCAAAAAAGAGGATTTCACCCCGGACGCGCCGGCGCGCGTGAAGATGTACGTCTGCGGCCCGACCGTGTATGACCTGAGCCACATAGGGCACGCAAGGAGCGCCGTTGCGTTCGACGTCATACAGAGATACCTGAGATACAGCGGATACGAGGTGGATTTCACGAAAAACTACACCGACATAGACGATAAGATCATAAACCGCGCCAATAAGGACGGCGTGGACTGGAAGGAGATCTCGGAGCGCTACATAAAGGCGTACGACGAGGACATGGCCTCCCTCGGGGTCGAGGTCCCGGGCCGAAGGCCCAGGGCCACCGAGACCATAGGCAAGATTATCGAGCTTATAGGGACGCTCATCGGAAAAGGCTCGGCATACGTCATGGACGGGGACGTCTATTACTCCGTAAGGAAGTTCAGCGGGTACGGGAAACTATCCGGAAGGAACATCGAGGAGCTCGAATCCGGCGCGAGGGTCGAGGTTGACGAACGCAAGGCCGACCCCCTTGATTTCGCCCTGTGGAAAAAAAGCAAACCAAACGAGCCCTCGTGGGAAAGCCCCTGGGGAGGCGGCAGGCCCGGCTGGCACATCGAGTGCTCGGCCATGTGCATCGCGCTCCTCGGGGAGACGATAGACATACACGGGGGCGGGAAGGACCTCGTATTCCCCCACCACGAAAACGAGATAGCCCAGAGCGAGGCGGCCACCGGCAAGCCCTTCGTAAGATACTGGCTCCACAACGGCTTCGTCAACATAGAAAGCGAGAAGATGAGCAAGTCCATCGGCAACATCCTGCTTATAAGGGACGCGCTCAAGGGCCACACCCCTGAGAGCGTGAGGCTGTTTCTCCTTTCGAGCCACTACCGTTCGCCCATTGATTACACGAAGGACTCTCTGAAGGAGGCCGAGGCAAAGGCCGAGAGGTTTTACAGGACGCTGAGGAGGATGGAGGAGGAATGGCCTGATATTTTAAATAAAACGACCGACCCCGCGCGTCTAAAAGAGAGGCTTAAACCCGTCCGGGCCGCGATGGACGACGATTTCAACACGGCGGGCGCCATAGGGATGATATTTGAAGAAGTGGCAAAGGCGAACCGTATGATGGACGAGGCAGAAAAGGGAAAACCCGGAGATGCGTTCAAAGAAAAACTCCCGGCTGTAAAAGCGGTATTCAAGGAAGCGGGTAAATTCCTCGGCGTATTCGCGAAAACCCCGGAGGAATATTTTGACGAATTAAAAAGCCGCGCCCGGCTCCCGAAAGAAGAGGTGGAAAGGCTCATGGAAGAAAGGGAAGAGGCGAGAAGAAAAAAGGATTTTAAAAAGGCTGACGCAATAAGAAGCGATTTGCTGAAACAGGGGATAACCCTCGAAGATACCCCGCTGGGCACAAAGTGGAGCGCCTGAGAAGCCGGCGCGCTTTCCATATTATCAGGTGGTAGCAACGCTTTTCCAAACCGTTCCGGCCGGCTCACTTCCTCCTCACCCACTCGTCAATCCTTTCCATTATGCCCGGGTCGAGGCCGATGAACTCCAGGCCCATGCCCGGCTCCAATTTAGTCTTGCTGTCGTATTCCCTTTTCCACGCGACGCGGCACCGGCACCTGACCAAAGTCCCGTCATCGGGCAATTTAAACGAGACCTCGAACTCCTCTCCTCTCTGGCGGGGGTTTACCGAGGATATGAACATGCCGGAGCGGCTCAGGTTCCGGGCGTAGCCGAAGAAAATATTGTCCCGCTCCCCGTTTACCCTGAGGATAAGGAGGTAAGTCCTCAGGTCCTTCCTCTTGTCGCCGGGCATTACCGCATCTTCACTGTCTTTTGCCATACCTCTGCCCCCGGAAAAGATTTGCCGCGCCCCCTATATCAGCGCCTCGGCAAACTCGCGGGCGTTGAATTCCTTCAGGTCATCCACCCCTTCGCCGACCCCTATGAAACGGATGGGTATCCTGAATTCCCTCGCGATCGGCACGATTATTCCGCCCTTGGCCGTGCCGTCGAGCTTGGTCACCGCGATGCCGGTAACGCCCGCGGCCTCATTAAACAGTTTCACCTGATTGAGCGCGTTCTGTCCCGTGGAGGCGTCCACCACGAGGAGGTTTTCGTGCGGGGCCAAGGGGATCTCCCTTTTTATGACCCTCGTAATCTTCTTAAGCTCTTCCATCAGGTTTACCTTGGTGTGGAGCCTTCCGGCGGTGTCGAGTATGACGACGTCCGTCGTTTTCGCCATGGCCGATTTTACGGCGTCAAACGCGACGGCCCCCGGGTCCCCGCCGTGGAGGTGCTTTATCACCGGGCAGCCGGTCCTCTTCCCCCACACCTCGAGCTGCTCTATGGCCGCGGCCCTGAAGGTGTCGCCGGCGCCGAGCACCACGCTTCGGCCTTCGGAGACGAACCTTGAAGCGAGCTTGCCGATGGTGGTGGTCTTGCCCACGCCGTTAACCCCGAGGACCATTATGACAAAAGGGGCCTGACCTGAAGGGACCGCAAGCGGTGACTCGACGTCCTTCAGTATGGTTAAGACCTCCTCCCTGAGCCTATCCCTCAGGTCCTCTCTTTGCCAGAAACCGCTAAAGCCATCCTTGAGCCTGTCCGCTATCTCGGCGGAGGTCTTAACGCCCACGTCTGCCATGATAAGCGCCTCTTCAAGCGCCTCGAGCGATTCCTTTCTCGATTGCTTGCCTAAAACCGACTCCAGCCCGCCCATTATGGCGTTGTGGGTCCGCGCAAGCCTTGCCTTAAGTCTGTCAGCGATGCCCATCCTGCTTTTATCCCGGCCGTTATAATAGACCCCATCCGGCAAGGCATTAGAATACCACACAAAAACGGCTTTTTAAAGCGGTTTATGGCCCTCCTTACAGATTCCTATACAGGTCCGCGTAAGCCGGAGTTAACCGTCGAGGACGGCTGGCTGGCCGTCGAGGACGGAGTGGGGCCGCGCACCAGTGTAACGCCAAAGTAATAATGTCCTATTCTGCCAAAGTAGAAATGTCCTGTTTTGGAGTTGCTATAATGCCCTGTTTTGAAGGAGGGCGTTATGGCGGAGGACATTTTGAGGATGAGCCGGAAGGAACTGAAGCGGTTGC
>JACRCI010000131.1 GCA_016219105.1 Deltaproteobacteria bacterium
AAGAAACTCGCGGAACTTAAACTGCCGCTCATTACGCACCCCGGGAGCGAGTTCGCGCTTCCGGTCGTGGACAGGTCCCTCGGCGAGCCGTCTTTTCTGCGCCCCGCGCTCGACTGCGGCGTTCGCGTGATATTCGCCCACGGCCTGAGCAGCGGCGTTTTCTTCCACGAGAGGTATTTTAATACGGCAAAGGAATTGATAAAAACCTACCCCAACCTGTTCCTCGACGCATCGGCGCTGACGCTTCCGACGAGGATGCGCATGCTCCTGAAGATACGCGACAACCCGGAGATTAAAGAGAGGCTCCTTTTCGGGTCGGATTATCCGCTCCCGGCCTTCTCGTCCCTTCTGAGGCCTTTCATGCGCCGCTCCGGGTATCCTGAGGTGAAGGCCGAGGGAAACTACTTTGACAGGCTCGTCCTCATCTTCAGGGCATTGGGTATTGATTTTTCAATCAGCCTCCAGGATAAACTCATAGATAAACCCGTCGGATAGAGGTTTTGTGGCCGCCGGGCGTATCTTGACCGTATACAGTATACGTTTTTGTCCTTGACAAAATCATTAAATTGTTTTAATTTCGTTGTCCGGGAGAGGTCTCGTCAGGCGTTAATACGTCAGGCATTGATACGTCAGGCGCTGATACGTTGATATCTGACATCTGAATAACCGTAGCCGGGGGAAATCCCATGCTCCTCTCTTATCTGCCGGTGTTGCTGATGTTGGGATTCGCCACCTTCATGTCCCTGGCGGTCCTCTACGTAAGTTCCATATTAAGGCCTCAGAACCCCTACAGCGATAAGCTATCTCCGTGGGAATGCGGCATGGAGCCGGTCGGAGAAGCCGACGCCGGGCACTTCCGCGTGCACTTCTTCATAATCGCCATCCTTTTCATAGTCTTTGACGTGGAGACCATCTTCCTCTTCCCGTGGGCCGTCATACTCGCGGACAAGAGCATATCTCTCCTTGCCTTCATAGAGATGTTCGTCTTCATCGCGGTCCTCGGCGTGGGGCTTGTTTATGCCTGGGCAAAGGGCGCGCTTGATTGGGTTTGACTGTTCCGCAAAACGCTTGAAGGCGGTCGTATGCCCGTTAAAAATAACCCGTATGAGGGAGTGGCGCAGTTCACGACCCTCGAAGGCGTATTCCATTTTCTGAGGGACAATCCCGTAACGACCGAGGTCAGTAACTGGGGCAGGCTATCTTCCCTGTGGGTTATGACCTTCGGGCTCGCCTGCTGCGCCATCGAGATGATATCGAGCGCCTGTTCGAGATATGACCTCGACAGGCTCGGCATAATATTCAGGCCCTCGCCCCGGCAGTCCGACGTGATGGTGGTGGCCGGGACCATGTCGAAGAAGATCGCCCCGGCCGTAAAAAGGCTCTACGACCAGATGGCCGAGCCGAGGTGGGTGATAGCGATGGGAGGGTGCGCCTCGTCCGGAGGGCCGTATAACACCTACTCCGTGGTGCAGGGGACCGACCTCGTCATTCCGGTGGACGTCTACGTCCCCGGATGCCCGCCGAGGCCCGAGGCGTTGATATACGGATTTCTCCAGCTTCAGGAAAAGATAAGAAGGGAAAAGCCCCAATTGCTTAAAGAGAGGGGATTGGAACTCTAAGCCATGACTGAGGAGAAGGAACTGCTCGTCGTCCGCAATCTGCAAAGATTCGGCTCTTCCATAGTCGAGACCTCGGTCTCCATGGGGGAGGTAACCTGCGTCGTAAAGAAAGACTCCATCCTCGACGTATGCCGCGCCGTAAAGGCCGACCCGGCGCTCAGACTGAACTTCCTCATGGACGTCGCCGGCGTTGACCGCCACCCCCGCAAACCCAGGTTCGAGGTCGTGTATCACCTCTTAAGCCTGACCAACAGGTTGAGGCTCAGGCTCAAGGTCCGCGCGGACGACGGGGAAAAGGTGCCGTCGGTCGTATCCGTCTGGGGTTCGGCTGACTGGCCCGAGAGGGAGGCCTTTGACATGTTCGGCATTGTGTTTGAAAACCATCCCGGCTTGAGGCGCATATACATGCCCCATGACTGGGAGGGTTTTCCCTTGAGGAAGGACTATCCGCTGAAGGGCTATAAAGACCAATATAACCCGTCAGGCGAAGAGAAGAAAAAATAGGTCCGCGCGGCCGACGCGCGGCGCAGGGGCGTTTTGCATGACCCGGGTAAAAGACTTAACTGAAAACGAAGAGGCCGTGATAACGAAAGAGGTGACGCTTTCGCTCGGCCCCCAGCACCCCTCCGCCCACGGGGTATTGCACCTCGTGCTCGACATGCAGGGGGAGAAGGTCCTGAGGGCCGACCCGGACATAGGGTATCTGCACAGGGGGACCGAGAAGATAGCGGAAAACCTCCTGTACCCGCAGTTCGTGCCCTATACCGACAGGCTCGACTACATGTGCGCCATGACGAACAACCTCGCCTACGTGCAGGCCGTCGAGAAACTCCTCGGCATAGAGGTGACCGAGAGGGCTAAGTACATAAGGGTTGTCGCCTCCGAGCTTTCGAGGATCGCGGGGCACCTCGTCTGCGTGGGCGCGTGGGGAGTGGACCTCGGCGCGATGACCGTGCTCCTCTACGCCTTCAGGGAAAGGGAGTTGATACTCGACCTCTTCGAGATGCTCTGCGGCGCCCGGATGACCCTGAGTTACCTGAGGGTAGGCGGCGTAAGGTACGACGCTACGGAGGAGTTCAGGAAAAAGTGCGCGGAGTTCTGCAGATATCTCCCGGCCCGGATAGACGAATACGAAAAGCTCCTCACCGGAAACAGGATATGGATCAAGAGGAACAAGGGCGTGGGCGTCATATCGGCCGATGACGCGATAGACATCGGCCTTACCGGGCCGAACCTGAGGGGGAGCGGCGTTGACTGGGACTTGAGGAGGGACGAGCCATACCTCGTTTACGACAGGTTTGATTTCAAGGTGCCCGTGGGCTCGAGCGGCGACTGTCTCGACCGTTATTTCGTCAGGATAGAGGAGATACGGCAGGCCGTCAGGATAATCGAGCAGGCATTGAAGGATATGCCGGAGGGCCCTTTCAACGTGGACATGCCGGAGATAGTGCCTCCGCCCAAGCAGGACGTTTACAAGAACATGGAGGCGCTCATACACCACTTCAAATACGTTTCCCACAGTTTCAGCGTGCCCGAAGGCGAGGTCTATTCGGTCGTTGAGGCGCCCAAGGGCGAGCTGGGATTTTACGTCGTAAGCGACGGCAGCGAAAGGCCCTTCAGGCTCAAGATACGGGCCCCGAGTTTCGCGAACCTCCAGGCCCTCGACCGTCTTTCCAGGGGCGCCTACCTCGCGGACATCATAGCCATAATCTCGAGCCTCGACCCGGTCTTCGGCGAGTGCGACAAGTAGCATCTTATTATTCCCTCTCCCCGGCGGGGAGAGGGCCTGCCCCGCGCTTGATGCGGGGGTGAGGGGGACGGCGCGGATATGCTCTCGGAAAAAACAAAAGAAGAAATTAAAAAGCTCTTCCCCGGGTACAAAAATACACGCTCGGCCTGCATGGTCGCCTTGCAGATAGTCCAGCGCGAGGTCGGGCACCTCTCAGCCCAGGACATGCGCGAGGTGGCGGAGCTTGTGGGAGTAAACCCGGTGCAGATAGAGGAGGTCGGGGCCTTCTACACCATGTATAACGTTGAAAGGCCCGTGGGCAGGCACCACATACAGGTCTGCGCGAACCTTTCCTGCTCGCTCCTCGGGGCCGAGCACATCGTAAGCTTCATAGAGAGGCGACTGAACATAAAGACGGGCCAGACCACGCCGGATGGGAAGTTCACCCTCTCGACGGTCGAGTGCCTCGGAAGCTGCGGCACGGCGCCCATGATGCAGGTGGGCGACGATTACCACGAAAACCTCACCGAGGACAGTGTGAGGGAGATACTGGAGGGTTTGAAGTAGGCGGGCGATGGCTTCTACCGTGAAGATATGGGGTCGGGCGATGTTTTGTCCGTTGTCCAAACCGTTGCGCAGGGACGGGCTACCGGGGTTTTTCCTGTCCCTGGGCTTATTTGCTGTAATTACGATAATAAACCCGCCCCAAGCCTCAGCCGACCTCGGACATTTCTACTGCACATACGAGCCTTACAACTATTACGGGATATTGCAATTCAGGCCGACCATACATAACGATCTATGGAACTGCGCCGGTTACGCCGGCCACGGAGAGACGCACGTCGGTTATAGAGTCATGCCGGCAGTTTACGGGTGCGGCGAAGAACCTATATGCCACAATATCTGCATTTCCCACGGTTACGACTGGTGGGAATACGCAAGCCAAACCGAAGCCGCGTCCACTACCAAGAACTGCTACGGCTCGTGCAGGCCCGATTTGCAGGAGGTCTGCGACAGTATTGACAACAACTGCAACGGCCAGATAGACGAGGGGTGCAGTTTTTGCAGCGACGCCGACGCGGACGGCTACAACGCGGTATCGGACCTCTGTCCGCAGGGCAACGACTGCGACGACGGCGATCCGGTGATAAACCCCGGCACTGTTTGGCACAGGGACGCGGACAACGACGGATATTCCGGCGGGACGACGCTGACCCAATGTTTAAGGCCGGATGGATACAAGCTCGCGGCGGAGCTTGCTTCTCAGGCAAGCGACTGCGATGACGGAGATCCGGCGATAAACCCCTCGACGGTGTGGTATAGGGATGCGGACGGCGATGGTTATTCGGATGGTGCCGTGGTTACGCAGTGCGCGAGGCCGGAAGGCTACAGGCTCTCATCCGAGCTTGCCGCCGCCTCAGGCGATTGCAATGATGTCCCCCCTGGCGGATTTTATATAAATCCATCCGCCGTCGAGGCCTGTGACGGCAAGGACAATAACTGCAACGGCGAAACTGACGAGGGGCTTTGCTGCGCCGGCTGCTGTCCGGTTAACAAGGGGCTCGGTTCTTCCGCAAACTACATGAGTGGCAATCTGTTCGACACCATTGCGATCAGCCTTGCCCCCGGCGTTGTCCTTTCCTACAACTCTCTCGACGAGTCCGTCGGGCCGCTTGGAAAAGGCTGGACGCATACATATAACGCTTCCATAGCGTTTGTAAAGGACGGGGTGCTCCTCCATAAGGCCGGCGACGGAAAAAGGGTCTATTATTATAGGGATACCGATGGCATATACCGGCCCGTCCCCGAGAGCGGCATATACTCGGCAATAGAGGAGGCGGCGACAGGAGACTACACCCTCACTGAAAAGAATGGCACAAGGCACATATACGGCACATCGGGCAGGCTCGACGCGATTGTTGACCCTAACGGGCACTCCACCATTCTTTCTTATGACCCGATCGGCAACCTTTTATCAATAACCGACGCGAACGGCCGCACACTTGCCGTTGCGGCATCAGGCCGCATGATAACTTCCATAAGCTCATCCTCCGGTGTTTACACGTTCGGCTACACGGGCGGCCTGCTCGGAAGCATTACGGACCCGGCCGGCAATTCGCGGTGGTTCACATACAGCGGAGGGCTTCTTGTGTCGAAGACCGATCCCCTGGGCAATATGACCGCGTACGCATATGACAGCGGGGGCCGTATCGAAAGCGCGACAGACCCCGGGGGCGGAACCACATCAATAAGCTATGCCACCGAATACTCTACGGCGCGCATAACAGGTAAGGACGGCGGGGTGTGGACATATCTATACGACACCACCGTAAGCGCACCCGTTACGATTACGGACCCCGGCGGCAATACAACCTATTACACATACGACAACCACGGCAACCGTTTAAGCGAAACTGCTCCGGACGGTTCAGTGACGTCTTACGCTTACGACGACAGGGGCAATGTTCTTACCGTCATAGATTCTCTCGGCGGCGCCACTGGCTATACTTACAACGGGTTCAGCGAGGTGACGGGCGTTACGGACCCGGACGGCAATACCACCGCATACTCCTACGACACAAATGGCAACCTTCTCTCAGTAACAGACCCAACGGGCGCAACAACGAGCTATGAATACGACCTCGGCGGCAACATAACCGCGATAACCGCCCCGGACGGCGGAAGAACCGTATTTACATACGACGCCAGCAACAACCTCGTCTCCGTAACAGACTCAACGGGCGCAACCACTACGTTTGCATACGACGCGAGCGGCAACATGACGGGGCAGACCGACCCCTCTGGCGTGGCCATGCGTTTCGAGTACGACGGCCTCAACCGGCTCGTGAAGGTAATAGACGCGCCTGGCAACATGACGGTCTATGCATACGACGCAAACGGCAACCGCTCATCTGAGACCGACGCGAACGGCAACACGACATATTACGAATACGACCATAAGGGCCGGTTAGTGAAGGTAATGGACGCCCTCGGCAATATTACAAGATACGCTTACAGCGCAGCCGCCTGCCCATCGTGCGGAAGTGGAGGCGGAGATAATCTCGCTTCCGTAACGGATGCAAACAACAACGCCACGCGCTATGAGTACGACTCCATCGGGAGGCTCGTAACGGAGACCGATCCCCTCGGCAATTCGATTGGCTACGTCCATGACGCAAGAGGCAACCTCATATCCAGAACCGACGCCGAGGGGAACACGGTGAGGTACAGTTACGATTCGGCGGGCAGGCTCGTAAGGAAAAAATACCCGGACAATACGGAAGGGACCTTTGCCTATGACGCCAGAGGCAATGTAATCAGCGCGGCAAACCAAAACATCTCGTATGCATTAAGCTATGACGCGGCCGGAAGGATAACCGGCGTCACGGACTCCAACGGCAGAGTCGTAAGTTACGCATACGACCCGTCGGGCAGAAGGACCAGACTGGTCTACCCCGAAGGCTCTGCCGTAAGCTACGGTTACGACACCGCCGGCCGCCTTTCCGCGATAACTAACGGCGGGGGAAGGATTTATTCCTTCCAGTACGACTCCCTCGGAAGAAGGACCAGATTATCCATGCCCAACGGCTCGTATACGGGCTACGCCTACGACAGCGGCGGCAGGATGACGAACCTTATGAACAGGACTTCCGGCGGAGAGATTATTGACGGATTCGCGTATACGCATGATAGGGTTGGGAACAGACTTACAAAGGCCGCGCCGGACAATAGATATACGTATACCTACGATTCTCTTTACAGGCTCATTCAGACAACCCCCACGGCGCTTATTGGCGACGGCCGGGCCGAGGCGTTCACCTACGATCCAACAGGCAACCGTCTTACCGGGGCGCGGGCAACGGTGAATTACG
>JACRCI010000132.1 GCA_016219105.1 Deltaproteobacteria bacterium
ACTTTCGAGCAATATATAAAAACCCGCGCAGGATGAATGTAACCTGGATTACATTTTATTCAGTTATTCCGGACGATTTCGTTCAAGGCGGTTTAGCGGCTTTTTGAAAGTCTTTTGAGCGGGTTTAAAACGCGGGGTCCGAGAGAGGGTCCGAAGCGTGATATCAAGCCGGGTGTTTAGCGCCGGATGGAATGGTCAAAATTGGCGGCCGCGGCTCAAAATAATGCGGCTTGGTGATTTCGGCCCGGTTTTGAGGAAAAGCTCCCTTATCGCGCGTCTGGTTTGCGCGTTGATACAAAAAGGCCCGCAGGGTGCCTGCGGGCCTCGTGTTCCCGGACGGATATCTTTGTGGAGAATTTCACGTCTATGACGCCATCTGCGAAAGGAGGGAAAAATGGAGGCGGCGAGCGGATTCGAACCGCTGGATGGCAGTTTTGCAGACTGCTCCCTTGCCACTTGGGTACGCCGCCCTGAGAGAATACTATAATAAGCCGGGGTCGAGTTTGTCAAGATAAAACGGCCTCGCAAGGGCTTTTAAGCCTCAAACGCCTGACACGGCCGCCTCATCGGCCGTCCACGGGGCCGTTTTTGGCGTAGCCCCATATGCCAAGGCCTTCCGCGCGCGCGGAATCCTCAGCGGCCTTGAACTTTGTGGCGAACATCGTACCGCAGGGCGGTATGGGGAGCCTCCTCGCGAGCCCCTCCCTCAAGAGGACCTCGTTCACGAAGACGCCATCGGCGTATACCCAGGCCAGCAGCCTGCCGTATTTGTCCCGCCTCTCCTTTTCGCAAAAGACGAGCGTGACCTTCTTGCCCTTTACGAGAGAGCTGTTTCTTTTTCTCGCCTCGCCGTAGAAGGGTTCGCCCCGCTCAGGCGTGTCTATCCCGATGTACCTTACGCTCTCCCGGCCCGGTACGGTTATCGTGTCGCCGTCGATGACATATTTTACGAAGGTATCCTTCTCTGAAGCCTCTGAAACGCAGGGGATCGTCGAGAGGATCATGAAAAAAACAAGGAGGGCTTTAAAGCGGCTGGCCACGGCGGAATTCACTCATCGTTTTTCCCTGAACTTTTTCATCTCTGCCTGAAGGGCCTGTATCTCCTGCTGTATCATGGAGCAGTCGGCATCAGAGCCCTTCGCTATCTCCCTGGTGACGTCGTCGAGCCTTTTTGAGACAGAGGCGTGCAGTTGGTCGTAGCCCTGTTTCGCGTCCTCGCACCTGCAGACGAAGCCGTTCACATACTTCACGAAGTTCTTTATATGGAGGTCGTCCTTGGCCCTCAGGCTGAGACGCTTCGAGACATTGCCCTGGGCTATCATCTTCATCTCGTACTCGAGCCTTACGAACGGGCCTATGAGCCTGTGCGTATAGAAGACCGCGAGGAGGACGACTATTGAGATATAGCCTATGATGAGGAGTATGCCGAGCACCGGCGTATCGACGCCGTAATACTGGCTGAGGAGTGACGAGATCGCCTGGAGGAATACCCCGCCGAGAAGCGCGAGGACTATGAGGAGCGCGATCGAGAACTGAAGCTCCTTCGCGCAGAAGTACCGTTGCCTGATATGACGCCCGGATTTTAAGGAGTCTTCCTTCTGCATCTTTGGGCCCTAAAAAAAAGGTACTTACGCTTTAAAATATAATACACCTTGGAGTATAATTGTCAAGGTTCGACGCCGGGAGAAGTCCTTATGCCGGTTCATTTTCTGTTTTATCGAAAGGACCCCGGAGGCTTGAAACGCCCGTTTGTTTCTTAAACCGTTCCTGCGCTAAAAAACCATGAATTACCTTGACTACTCGCCTCCGTGAACTTAATATAATAAATGCGCGGCGCGTTCCGCCGTGCTTTAAGCTACGTAAGACGCGGCAAGGGGCAGGCAAAAGACGCAAAGGGGGAAGACCATGAAAGAGAAAATAGTGCGAATAGAGAAAGGCAAGGAGGGTGTTGCCCTCCCGGAGGACTACCTCCGTTTCCTCGAGCTCATCCCCGGCGCCGAGGTCGAGGTAAGGCTTGACAAAAAAAGGAAGTGGATAATAATCAGGCCCATGCACGGCGAGGACTTCATCGAGCACTTCAAAGACACGATGGAAACGATGGCATGAAGATATACAAGCTCCCCCAGCTCGCTGAACTCAGTCCGAACAACGAATACTCCCTCGGCCCCGGCGAACTCGGCGGCTCCGTTTACCTCACCTACGGCAGGCTCCGCCCCAATGAGACCTCGAAGAGGCTCACTCCCGGCGAAGGCAGGGAGGAGATCATATGCATCCTCAAGGGGTCGATCCGCGTAAAGAGCGGAAAGACCTCGTTCACGGTCGGCGCCGGAGAGGCGTTCCATTCGAAAGACGCGCAGGTATTCCTCCTCGACAACCTCGGCGACGAGGAGGCGGTCTACATAGCCGCAGGCGGCGTCTCGCCGGCGGCTTTGACGCCCGATGCCGACAAGCCTGAGGCCAAGACCGAAGAGGCCGAAACAGCCGCCGTGCAGGTCGACGACGAAGAGTACGAGATAACGATGGACGACTCGCCGGATGACGGGGACGAAGAGGAAAAGGCGAGCTGAACACTTAAAAAACCGTTCAGCAACAAACTACCACGTGCAAAGCTACCGGTATCTCCTTATACTTCCCCTCCCTTGACGGGAGGGGATTGAGGGGAGGGTGAAATCTTTCTTCACCCCCGCCAAAATCGTAGGGGAGAGATTTAGAAT
>JACRCI010000133.1 GCA_016219105.1 Deltaproteobacteria bacterium
GCGCCCTGCCCTATCTTTATCTCGACCGCCACTCCGGCGTTGAGGTAATCCGGGTTAACGCCGAAACGACCGGACGCGACCTGCACCATTATGTGGTCTTTGTAGGGCAGGAGGTCCTCGTGCAGCCCGCCCTCTCCCGTATTCATGATTATGCCGCACTCCCTGGCGGCCATGGCAAGGACCTTCTGCGCGTTAAGGCTTATCGAGCCGAAGGACATGGGCGAGAAGATAAATGGCATCGCCAGCTTTATCTGCGGCGGCATCTTCGTCTTTAACTTGAGCCTTCCGTCCGCCGCCCTTTCGACCTCGACGCTCGACGGCTTTTTGCCGAGATACGTCCTCAGTTCCATCGGCTCCCTCAGGGGGTCTATCGAGGGGTTTGTGACCTGGCACGCGTCCAGAAGCAATTTGTCGAAGAGTATGGGATAGGGCAGGTCGCTCCCCATTCCGGTAAGTGGTATTCCTCCTGTTTCGGCCTGCTTTTTTATGTTCCTTATGTTGTAAAAGCCCCAGTAAGCGTTCTCTTTGAACTTCACCGGGTTATCGAGTATCCGTATGGCCTCTTCCGGGCAATAATGGTAGCACCTCAGGCACTTGACGCACTTGAAGGTGTCTATGAGGATGGAATCCCCGCCCCACGAATACACGCCCCATCCGCAGTTCTGGATGCACCTTTTGCACCTTATGCATTTTACCGTATCTATCGTCGCCAGATACTCCGGCGGCGCGAGGCTCCTGAACATCTCTATCCCCTCCGTTTATCCCTCAAGCTCCACGATGACCGGCTCTCCGGCCCTCGGGGCCCAGACCCTGTCCGGGTCTTTGCATATCTCCCTTATGGACGACTCCTCGCTCGCCATGTAGACGAGGTCGTCTTTTTCCGCGGCCACAAGGGGCCTCAGCTTAATCCTGTCGTTTATGCCTACAAGCCCCTTGCCGTGGCCGAACAGTATGGAGAACGGACCGTTTAAAAGGGCGCTTCCGTAGGTAAGCCGAAGCGCGGTATACGCCTCGGAACCGGCCTCGTCCATCCTGTCTATATCCTTCCAGAACGGGGCGGCAAGCACCGCGCACGCGGTCTTTATGTCCAGACCGTGCCTGCGGACGAGAAGGTCGAGCATGTAGGCCACGACCTCCGTGTCGGTCAGGAGCGTGAGCTTGTACCCGTACATCTCCAGATACCTCTTGTTTATGCCGTAAGAGGATATCTCTCCGTTATGCACTATGCTCCAGTCAAGCAGTGTGAACGGATGCGCCCCGCCCCACCACCCAGGCGTGTTCGTGGGGAAACGGGTGTGGCCCGTCCATATATAGCCCTCGTACTCCTCTATCCTGTAGAACTCCGCTATCTCGTCGGGGTTTCCCACGCCTTTAAACACCCCCATGTTCTTACCGGACGAGAATATGTAGGCGCCCTCTATCTCGGAGTTGACCTTCATCACCGTCATCACGACGAAATCTTCCTCGCTCATCGCGGATGAAAGCCTCTCGGCGCGGGGCTTTACGAAATATCTGATGAGGAGCGGGCTTATGACTATCGCCTTGACCGGAGAGGTTGGTATCTCCTCGATCCTTTCGATGTGGTAGTTGCCCTTCAGATACTCCTCGGCCTCCATGCGGCTCGTCTGGTAGTCGTACATGACGTGGAACGCGTAGCAGTCCGCGAAATCAGGGTATATGCCGTACGCGGCGAAACCCGCGCCAAGCCCGTTGCCCCTGTCCCTCATAAGACACAGGGACTTCCGTATCTGGCTTCCTGAAAGCCTGCGCCTTTTCCTGCTTATGACCCCGGTGAGTCCGCAGCCCGATATGTCTTTCTCGAAATCGTGGTTCACCTTCTCAACTCCCTCATTGGGCCTGCGAGCCCTTTTTCGCTTCCCTGTAAAGTTTCAAGAGTTTTAAAAACTCCTCTTTGCCGGACTCCCCGGGCTCGGGCAGACCGAGCTTTTTCCTGCCGGCCGCCGCGGGCTCTCCGAGACGGCCCGTCTTTACGAACATGTCCCATCCTCTTTTTACCTGCGGGGGATGCATGCCTTTAGCCGTCGCGTAGAGCCTCATGGCGGTCATGGCGTTCTCGAACCCGTAGTGCTGATAGCACATCTCGAGGCACTGGTGGCACTCGAGGCACTGCCAGACGTGTATTGATGAGGCCCACCTCCCGGACTGGCCTGCGAGTATGTCCTTTATGACGGCCCTGGGGTCATAGCCCTCGATGTTAAGGCAGGACGGGCACACGTCAAAACACGCCCCGCATTTCGAGCACTTATCCAGAAGATCGAAGTTAAGCACGCCGTCGAGCATATCGGAAACCTCTTTTAAAATGGGCTAAAGCCTGTCCATGGCGAACGTAACTGCCCTCATCTCCTCTTCAAACGCCGTGCGCGACGAAGGTCTTGAAGAAACCTCCTCCCACTTTTTCAGAAAAGGCCCGGCGTCCACCCTGTGAAGGCCGAGACCGAGTTCATCCGCGGTGTACCCCATCGCGAGCCCCATGAGGTCCGTGAAATAAAACACCGGCACGCCGAACCTCTCCCCTTCTTTTTCCATGAGGTGCTGGTTGTTGTCGAACTGGAGGAAACAGGACGGACAGCACAGCACCATCGCGTCCACGGCACGGTTTTTAAGCTCCCTCAGTTTCAACCTCGCCATGTGAAGGGCCGTATCGTGCTGGTCAACCCTGTCGAGACCCTGGCCGCAGCACATGAGCTTGGTTGAGTGATCCACGCTCTCGGCCCCGAGTGTTCTTACGAGGTTGTCGAATTTTTTCGGCTCGAGCGGGTCGTCGTTCTTAAGCGCGTGGGACGGCCTCATCATGTGGCAGCCGTAGTGCACCGCGACCCGCATCCCCTTGAAGTCCTTTTTCATCGCCGACCGTATCCTCTGGGCGCCGACCTCGTCATGAAAAAAAGGCACGAGATGGCTCAGGCCGGCCCTTCCCTCAAACCGCCTGCCGACCCCGTTGAGGAGGGCGTTGACTTCTCCCTTTTTCCGCGGGTCGGCGTTAAGCTCGCTCTTGACGGTTGAGAGGTTGGACACGCACCCCGTGCAGGGGCTTACTATATTCAAGCCCTCGGCCTCGGCCAGGGCCACGTTCCGGGCGCCCGTCAAAAGCCACAGGCCGTGGTCAACGTTGTTTACGAGGGATTTTTCGGGGCAGCAGGTAAAACCGCTTAAGTCCCTGTAAGGCAACCCCATGCCCTCCATCACCGTGCGCACGGATTTTTCGAGGAAAGGAAACCGCGCCTGTATCGTGCAGCCCCAGAATACGGCGAATTCTTTCATTCTAACCCTCTTTTTTGCGCCCCTCGAAAGGGCCGCGCCCCCTCTTCAATCTTAAATCGCCGGGGGATGCCGTAAAAGCAGGCGCAATCGTCTGGAGATCCCAAAAAACGCGGAAAAAGACTTAAACCGGCACGCAGGCGTCCGTCGGACAAACCTCGGCGCACTTCGGCGAATCGTAGTGGCCCTTGCACTCCACGCATACCTTCGGGTCTATGACGTAAATGGGGTCTCCCTCTGTTATAGCACTTACGGGACATTCCGGAAGACACACCCCGCAGGCAACACAATCTTCTGTAATCTTAAGCGCCAACTGAAATCACCACCTTCCATAGCCGGCCTCGCCGGTTGTATACTGTATACAATATACTAACGCACCCGTATCGAAAATTCAAGGTTTTTTTATGCCGCGGAAAACTTTTTTTAAAATTCCGATTGGACGTAAACTCATCAAAGGTTCAAGACCAAAACCCTTTGCTCGGTCATCTCCTCGATGGCATACCTGACGCCTTCCCTTCCGAAGCCGCTCATCTTTACCCCGCCGTAGGGCATGTTGTCCGCCCTGTATGTCGGGACGTCCCCGGCTATGACCCCGCCCACGTCGAGTTTTTCAAAGGCATAAAAAATCTTCTTCGCGTCGTTTGTAAATATACCGGCCTGAAGGCCGTAGGGGGAATTATTCACCTCGGCCACGGCCTGCTCGAAATCCTCGAAAACGGAAAGGGTTGCAACCGGGGCGAAGACCTCTTCATTGCAGACCTTCATCGAGGGCCTGACGCCGGTTAAGACCGTTGGCTCGAAGAAATTGCCTTGCCTCTTCCCGCCGACAAGCACCTTCGCGCCTTCTTTAACCGCCTCTTTCACCCACGCCTCGGCCCTTTCGGCCGCGGCTTCGTCTATCATGGGGCCTATGTCCGTGGTTTGATCGAGCGGGTCTCCGGGCCTCAATGCCCTTACGTTTTCGAGGAACCTCGCGGTGAACCTTTCAAAGACGTTCCTGTGCGCGTATATCCGCTGGACGGATATGCAGACCTGCCCGGCGTATGAAAAGGCGCCGTAAGCGCACCTTTTCGCGGCCAGATCGATGTCCGCGTCCTCCTCGATGATAACGCCCGCGTTCCCGCCGAGTTCGAGCGTTACCCTCTTCATCCCGGCCGTATCTTTAAGCCTCCATCCGACGGCCGCGCTTCCGGTGAACGTGAGCTTTTTAATCCTCCTGTCCTTAACTGCCTTTTCGGCGAGCGCGCTTGGGCACGGAACAACGCTTATGCCTCCCGGCGGCCATCCGGCCCCGGTTATTATCTTGCCGAGGGTAAGCGCGGCAAGCGGGGTCTTTGTGGCTGGTTTTACGATCACCGGACATCCGCAGGCCATGGCCGGAGCGACCTTATGCGCCACGAGGTTCAGCGGGAAATTAAAAGGGGTTATGGCCAATACCGGCCCGACCGGGAACCTCCTCACTATGCCGACCCTTTTCTCCGGACCTTCCATTACGTCAAGCGGCAGGACCTCTCCGCCGAGTCTTTTTGCCTCTTCGGACGCTATCTGAAAGGTATTCGCCGCCCTTTTCACCTCTGCCCGCGCGTCCTTTATGGGTTTCCCGGCCTCGATGGCTATCGTCCGCGCGAGTTCGTCCGCCCTCTCCATTATGCCTTTTACGACGCGGCTGAGGATGTCCGCCCTTTTACATGAAGGATATTTTTTGAGCTCTTCAAACGCGGCCGCGCCTGCCTCCACGGCCCTTTCGATGTCGTCCGCGCCCGCGAGGAAGGTCACGCCCGCGACACTTCCATCATAGGGGTTTATCACATCGAGGGGGCTGGCGGTCTTTTTCCATTCGCCGGCCACGCATATGGGGTATTCTTTCTTCATGGTTTTACCGCCCCACGTCAAGGAGCCAGCTTTTATAATTAACAAAAAAAACATGCCCCGTCAATTAAATGAAAAAAATGGCAAGGCGGTTTCCACAAGCCGTAGAACAGGATGGACAGGCAAGGGTGGGCTACGCCCACCATCAATTAATTTGTCACCCTGAACTTGTTTCAGGGTCTAAGGAAACTCTGATTAATTCTCTTTTTGTCATTGCGAGCCGCGTTTTTGCGGCGAAGCAATCTCGTAACTCACTGATTTCCCTATAGGACGAGATTGCTTCGCTGCGCTCGCAATGACGGGACCGGGAATTAATCAGACCTTCCCTAAATACGAGATGCTGAAATGAATTCAGCATGACATACACTCCAGCCCTCTCCCCCAAGGAGAGAGGAAACGACATGCGCGGCAAGACCGCAGGGAATTTTTAGATTACGTCCCCGGAATTGCGTCGTCCGATTGTCGTTGTATAACAAAAAACCGGGTGATATAATTGGAAATATTCCAATAAATCCGTGTCTTCAAGAATAAGGAGTCTTCCCATCCCGCAGGTCTACGGAAACATATCCGGGCTTAAATCGAGTCAGATTAAAGCGCTCGAGCGCGTCTACCGGCGCAGGGTCCCGCCAGGGATACTCGTAACGCCGGAACTCGGAAGATACCTGACCGAACTCTCCAGAGAGATAAACCGCCAGATAGGCATAATCGTGGACAGGAAAGGCTCGATCGTCGCAACCATCACGGGCGACGAAAAGGAGATTACCATCCCTCTCCTTTCCGGCTATCCCCTCGGCAGAAAGGCCCTGAGGGGGCTACGCTGCGTCCACACACACCTTAAAAACGAACCCCTGTCCGAGGACGACCTCACGGACCTCGCCCTCCTCAGGCTCGACATCATGGCCGCCATAGGCGTTGGAGAAGACGGTCTTCCGCAAGACATCCACACGGCGCACCTTCTGCCTTTAAACCCAGGGGGCAGGGCCGTGGAGGCAAACCCGCCGGTCCCTTTCCACTCCTTCGAGCTCGACGTGGAAGAGTTCGTCGGCGCGCTCGAATCCGAGATAGGCAGGGCCGTTGTCCGCGACGTCAACGACAGAAGGGAGCGGGCGATACTCGTAAGCGTTTCCACTAAAACCGGCCCGGAGGCCGTGAGAGAACAGCTCGAATCCCTCGCGGAATTGAAGGCCCTGGCCTCCACGGGCAGCGTCGTCGTTCTCGACAGCGTATGCCAGCGGCCCAGGAAACTGAACCCCCGCTACCTCATGGGATCGGGCAAGATACGGGAGATTGTGATAACCGCGCTTCAGAAGGCGGCCACCCTCCTCATATTCGACCAGGAACTCTCTCCCACGCAGATGAGGGAACTCGGGGAGATAACCGAGCTCAAGGTAATAGACAGGACGCAGCTCATCCTCGACATATTCGCGGGCCGGGCGCATTCGCGCGACGGCAAGGTGCAGGTCGAACTGGCCCAACTCAAATACAGGCTCTCGAAACTGACGGGCAAGGGCACGAGCCTCTCGCGTCTTGCCGGAGGGATAGGCGGCAGGGGCCCCGGAGAGACCAAGCTCGAGGTGGACAGGAGAAGGACGCAGGACAGGATAATACAGCTCGAAAAAGAACTCAGAAGCCTGAGCCGCGGCAGACTCGAACGCAGAAGGCTGAGGGGAAAAAGCGCCGTACCCATAATATCCATCGTGGGCTACACGAACGCGGGCAAATCAACGCTCCTGAACGCGCTTACGAAAAGCTCCACCCTTGTCGAGGACAGACTCTTCGCGACCCTCGATACCGCCTCCCGGCGCCTCAGGTTCCCCAGGGAAAGGGACGCGGTCATAACCGACACTGTGGGCTTCATAAAAGACCTGCCCGGGGAGCTTAAAAAAGCCTTCATGGCCACCCTCGAGGAGATGAAGGACGCGGACCTTCTGCTTCACCTCGTTGATATCTCCAATCCGCGCTTCGAGATGCACATGGAGACCGTGGAAAAATTGCTCGACGAGATCGGCATCTCATCCATACCGAGGGTGGTGGTGTTCAATAAAATAGACCTCGTGGAACCGGTCATCGCTAAAAACATTTCTTCAAGATATAACGCCGTCCCGGTATCGGCGAACGACCCGTCCACGTTCAACTCGCTCTTAAAGGTGCTGGAGGGAAAACTCTGGCCTGAAGAGGGCGCGGGAGACGCCGGATGCGGCGTGTGATTGAACCTCCCCGCAACAAGCCGCGGGGTATCGAAGACCTGAATGCTTAAAAAGTCAACCAACCGGCCTCGCCGGTCTCTATAGCCAAGCTTCGTGGAATCGAACCCTCAATGAGGGATTGAAAAATTAAAGGGCAACCCCGGTTATGCGGGGTTGCCCCAAACTGTGGCGAACGGCAAGCCTAAAAGCTGTACCTGAAGATATTGACTATCTGGACGACCTCTTCGGTATCGGTTACCTTGTCGTAGAGCTTGACGCTCTGAACGGCCAGCGGCTGCATACCCTCTTCGGTCACAACTTCCGCGTCCGCGCTTGCGAGTACCACCGGCCCATACTGCACTTCCGTGGCCGGCAGATTCCTGCCGGATTTGTTGCCGAGGAACATGACCACGCCGGTGATCACCTTCAAAAGTCCCTTATAATTGCCGGGTTCCTCGACCGCTTTCTCCTCCACAAAGATTATCCGCTCCGCAAAGACAGGGGCCGCGGAAAAAAGGAAGGCCGATACAATGACCGCTGAAAAAACCCTTTTAAGCATACAATCCCTCCCCCGCTTTGTGGTTATACTTATTATACTTCCGTTCGTGCCTGATTGCAAGCAAAATCTTTTACCCCTTTTACCATTAGCAAGACCAACTGGTTGGTCAGTAAGGCCGGCCAATGAATTGACAGAGAGCCGGTTGGTGCACCGACTTATACGGCTTCAGGGCCGACTAACAAGCCGACTCAACCCTTTCCTGTCTGTGTCTTTCAGCAACCTGTTCTACTACTATAAGTATAGCCGCGTTTCATTGTTTTGCAACACCGGCAGGGCCGGCTGGCGGGCCGTCGAGGACGGCTGGTTGACCGGCAAGACCGGCGCCCTTCCATTTTTCAAGGTTTGCAACCCTCACGCCTACAAGCCTCACTTTCCTGGCGAGGTCCACCCTGCCGAAAAGTTCCGCGGCCGAGGACCAGATATCGTTCATGGAGTCGGTCGTATCCTCAAACGTATGGCTCCGCGTTATCGTCTGGAAATCCGCGTATCGCACCTTTATCGTAACGGTCCTGCCTTTGTATCCCTCGTCTTTGAGCCTGCCCGTTAAGTCCTTGGTAAGTTCGTAAAGGGTCTCTTTTATGAAATAAACGTCGTTCGTGTCTTCCTCGAACGTTATCTCCCTCGAAAAAGAGTTGGGTTCAAAAAACGGGACGACCGGGCTTGCGTCCATGCCGCGCGAGTGCTCGTGGAGCATCCTGCCGAAAGACGGGCCGAAGTTCCGCTCGAGGTGCCGCAGGGGAGTTTTGGCAATCTCTCCGATGGTCTTTATCCCGAGGAACTTAAGCCTCCTTTCCGTTTTCTCTCCAACGCCCCAGAGTTTTCTCGCGGGCATGTCCCTCAGGGTTTTCTCAACGTCTTTTTCCTTTATCACGGAAAAGCCGTCCGGCTTCTTCATGTCGCTCGCGAGCTTGGCGATGAGCTTATTAGGCCCCACGCCCACGCTGCAGGTAAGCCCCATCTCCTCCCTCACCCTTTTTTTTATGTCCCTCGCGCAGTCGAGGGATTTTTTAAAGGCGTCCTCCCCTTCCTTGACCCTCAACTCCAGAAAGGCCTCGTCAAGGCCGAACGACTCCACGAGGTCGGTATATCCCCTGAGCATGGCCATGAACCTTTCCGATTCGCCTTCATACGCCTCAAAATCAACGGGCAGAAACACGGCCTCAGGGCAGAGCCTGGCCGCCGTCCGAAGCGGCATGCCCGACCTTATTCCGAATTTCCGCGCCTCGTAGGAGGCGGCCGACACGACCCCCCTCCTGGCCGGGTCCCCGGCTCCGCCCACGATAAGGGGCCTTCCCCTGAGTTCCGGCCTTTTTTTCAGCTCAACCGACGCGAAAAACGCGTCCATGTCAACGTGCATCACAACCCTTTTTTCCATAGAGGAGACATTTAACCAGCCGCCCTCTAATACGTCAAGTGAATTGACAACTCGCGAGAGGCGGCGTAAAATCCCGCAATGCAGGAACCCGGCAATATCAAAGGCGCGATTACGTTCAGCGAAAAAATCTCGGTCGGAGAAACCCTCGTTGTCGCCGGGAAAAATCTCGAAAACCTCCTCCTCTGGAAAACCCGGCCCGGCGCGGCCGTGACTGTCTCTGACAACAACGGAAGGCTTTTCCGGGCAAGGGTAGGTAAGCCCGATAAAAACGGCCGCTACTCCCTCCTTATTTTCGAAGATACCGGCTTTGAAAAGACCCATCTTTTCATAACCCTGCTTCAGGCATTGCCGGAAAAAGAAAGGATGGAGCTTATAATACAGAAGACGACCGAACTCGGGGTAGGGAGGATCGCGCCGTTTGAATCAGAAAAATCCATAAGCCTTGAACAACGCGAATCTAAACAGAAAAAGGCTCATAAATGGGAAGAAATAGCCCTCAGGGCCGCTAAACAATCAAGGAGGGAGTCAATACCGGACGTCCTCCCATGCTCCTCCTTTAAAGAGGCCCTCGGATTGCCGTCGAGGACGGCTGGTTGGCCGTCGTGGCCGGCTGGCAAGGCCGAAGAAAGCGGCTTGAGGATAATGCTTGCAGAGAGCAACGGACCAGCGGGCGGGCCGTCAGGAACGGCTGGCCGGCTTGATGACCTGAAAGGGTTTTTAAGGGGGAAAAACGTCTCAAAAGTCGCCATTCTCGTGGGCCCGGAAGGCGGCTTCGGGCAGGACGAGGTGGAGGAGGCTCAAAAAAACGGCTTCATTCCAATAACCCTCGGAGGGCGGATATTGAGGACCGAGACAGCGGCCATAATAGGGGTGGGGCTTGTGCGGTATGAGTTAGGGTGGTGAGGCGGGCGATATACCTCTATACAAAAGCCCCAACCTGGCAAGGCGCGATTTTATGGCTCCGCTTGTTCTGTCGAATGCCTTCGCAATGTCAACGACGGATGAACCCTGCATGAAGAGTTCACGCAATTTCTCGTCCTGCGCTTTGTCCCACGGCCGATAAGCATTCGAATGTCTTTCGCTTACCTTTCCAAAACCGGACTGTGCGGGAGATTCCCGCGGGAATCGTTCGTTGAGCAGCAGTCGGGCTATTCGCAGCTTGTCGTATGAATACGCACCTCCAAGTTTTTCAAAAACAGGGAAAAGTTTGTCGGTGTCAAGTGCGCGAAAGGCGTCGTGGATCCCGGCGATTG
Source organism: Deltaproteobacteria bacterium (assembly GCA_016219105.1). GTDB lineage: Bacteria > Desulfobacterota > GWC2-55-46 > GWC2-55-46 > DRQE01 > JACRCI01. The sequence continues at coordinate 10,522 of JACRCI010000133.1, forward strand.
CCTGTTCGGATCCGCGCGCGAGATGAGCGATATCCCGCGCCGGGAGTCTGCCGAGCGCGAGGAGGGATTCCAGATGTCTTAGAATTGTTCCTTCGGTCCGGCCGCGCATTTCCGCGACGGCGGCGATAGTCTTTCCAGACCGGACAAGCTCAAGCGTGTCTTCCCAACGCCGCTCGCCTCGCGAGTTTCCATCCATGGGGGTTGTGCGCGGAACGCGAGGCGTTTTTGGTAAACCATCGTGGTCCTTCGGAATGATTTTACCTCCGCACGAACGAATGAACCGCTCATGTATCGCCGCGCTCTTGTCCCCTGCCATGTGTGCAGCCTGTTCCGACTGCGCGCGGAACTGCGCGTCTTTCGCCAGCACTTCCGGGTGCACCTGAAACGCGCGTCCGTTCCAACCGAGAAGATGCAGACCCGAAAGCCTTCTTAAGCGCGAGAGCGCGACATAGCCCTGCCCGAATTCTAAAACACCTCTTAAATCCATTACCGCTTCGTCCAAACTCATTCCCTGGCTCTTGTGCACCGTGATTGCCCATGCAAGACGGAGCGGCAGCTGCGTAATTCGCGCGAGAGTTTTGCCGGTTTCTTCCACAGCCCAATCCATTGTTTCAACTTTAATCCGCCTTCCGCTTCGTATCTTTACGATAGGACAACCGCTATGCGCGTCAAATTCTTCAACCGCGCCAAGCGTGCCGTTCACGAACCCCTCTTTCGGATTATTCTTTGTGAACATCACCGCCGCTCCGACTTTAAGATAGAGCGTCTCGGGCGAAAGGCAGCCTTTCTTAAGTGCGGCGGCGAGAGCATCATGGCCCTGTGAAGACATGGCGAATACATGCGGCTCGCCCGGAAGTCCGGCGAGTATCTCGTTGTTGACGCGATCCACGTCGGCATTATGCGAAAGGAGTTTCGGCGCGCCGTCCGGCGCGGTATGGCGCTCAACTTTTCTGGTTTCAATATGACGCAGGTGACTGCTATCGAAGGCGTTACGCCGGATCGCCGAGAGCAGAAGAAGAAAATCACCGTCATCCTGCCGGTGCTGTTCGGTGATATAGCAAACGGTCGGGTTTGCCAGTCCCCACGCGGGAGAATCGTAAGAGAAACGGGCCGACGGCTCTTCGATCAACGAACGCTGCGCGCCTATTCCATCTTTTGTTTTTACAATCGGCGGCAATTGAAAAAAATCGCCGACCAGGACGACCTGAATGCCCCCGAATGGCTCCGAACTCCGCCTGATTTCACGGCAAATGGCATCAATCATGGAGAGGGCCTCGGGATGAAGCATGGACACTTCGTCTATGATAAGAACCTTGGCGCGCAGGACGCGCTTTGCGATATGCCTGCTTGACGCGATTTTATTAAAATCGTATTTGTCCAATTTCGTTTTAATTCCTATGCCGCTCCAGGAATGAATCGTCATCCCGCCTATGTGCGTCGCGGCGATGCCGGTTGATGCCGTGATCGCCGGCTCGATGCCCCGCGCACGCAAATACGCCACATACTCGTTGACCGTATGCGTCTTGCCGGACCCGGGCTCGCCGGTCAGAAAAACATTCGCGCCTGTTTTCAATATTGACAGCGCTTGAGATTGAGTCATATGGCGTTTGTAGCATTTTTCAGCAATTTTTTCAATCGCCCCGCTATAATAACAAGCGGCGGACACTCCATTTCACCGTCAACCGATGGTTTTTACCCTTGTCTTTTGCCCACTTACGCATTAGAATACCCCCATGCACTGGCTCTTCTTCGCGTTCCTCTCGGCATTCGCCCTCTCGACCGCGGACGCCCTCAGTAAACGCGCGCTCCGCCGCACGGACGAATACGCCATAATGTGGGTCAGGGAGGGCTACGCCCTGCCCTTCCTCGCTTTTTCCTTCCTCTTCGTCCCTGTGCCCAGGCTCGACGTGGCGTTCTATCTCTCGGTGGCGCTGCTCGTTCCGCTCGAGGTCCTCGCGCTTATACTCTATGTGAAGGCCATAAGGCTCTCTCCGCTTTCGCTTTCCGTCCCGTTCATGGCGCTCAGCCCGGTCTTTATCCTCTTCATAGCCTTTTTCACCCTCGGCGAAAGGCCAAGCTCAAGCGGCATCCTGGGCGTGGCGCTCATCGCTTCAGGCGCGTATCTCCTTAACGCGAGCGCGTCGAGGCACGGCATACTCGGCCCCGTCAAAGAGATATGGAAGGAAAAAGGCTCGGTCCTCATGATAATAGTCGCGCTCATATACAGCGTTACCTCCACGGTCGGCAAGATCGCGGTAGAGCATTCAAGCCCTGTTTTCTTCGGGTTTTTCTACCCGCTCGTCCTGACCGCGGTCCTTACGTTTGTGGTCGCGTGGAAAGGAAGGCTCCGGGAGGTCGCTTCCCGGCCCGGCGCTTTTCTTATCATAGGTCTTTTTACGGCCATCATGATAGTGTCCCATTTCATGGCCATAAGCATGATTGACGTCGCCTACATGATTTCGATAAAAAGGACAAGCCTTCTCATTAGCGTCCTTTACGGCAAGTTCCTATTCAAAGAGGAAAATATCAAAGAGAGACTTTTAGGGAGCGCCGTAATGATTTCCGGCGTTGCGCTTATAACGCTGTTTTAGGCAAATGGCGCGAAAAACTTGAAAATTCACCTATCATTCCGCATTCCACTTAACGCGTTGAAATATAAAGATTTTGCTTGGATTGATGTGCCGGATATGCTATAAACTCCTCAAAGCCGTCAAGGACGGCTGGTTGGCCGTCGAGGATGGCGGGCGGGCCGCCGAGGACGGCTGGAATGCGTCCTCCTTTTCCGGAATGAAAGATACCCGGCGAGTTTTCCCGTTATTTTACAATATGATACAGGACACGGTCCGTATTATAGTGCATAAAAATCGCGGATAACCGATGAGCGGGACGACGATAGGCGAGAACCTCGCGAGCGTGATGCACAGGATTGAAAGGGCGGCCAGAAAGGCCGGAAGGGATCCCGGCGAGATAACCCTTGTCTCGGTAACAAAAAATGTAGAGACAAAAAAGATTAAAGAGGCCATGCGCGCCGGCGCGCGGGTGTTCGGGGAAAACTACGTCCAGGAGGCTGAAGAGAAGATAGAAAATCTCAAGAAGGCCCGCTTAAGCTGGCATTTCATAGGGCACCTCCAGAAAAACAAGGCAAAATACGCCGTAGAGCTGTTTGACATGATAGAGTCGGTGGATTCGGTCGAGCTCGCGAAGGAACTTTCAAAAAAAGCCAAAAAGCCCGTAGACGTGCTGATAGAGGTGAACATAGCGCGGGAGAAGACAAAGACCGGGGTCGAGGCGAAAAACGTCGAAAAAGTCGCCCGCGAGATAGCGGGTCTTGAAAACCTGAGGCTTAAGGGGCTTATGGCAATCCCGCCATGCCATGAAAACCCCGAAATGTCGCGGCCATACTTCATAACTTTAAGGAGGATTGCCGAGAGGATAAACAAGGAAAGCATACCGGGGGTGTCCATGAACGTGCTCTCCATGGGCATGAGCGATGATTTCGAGGTGGCGATAGAAGAGGGCGCGACGGTCGTGAGGGTCGGCAGGGCGATATTCGGCGAAAGGGAGCCCGGGAAAACAGCCGTTAAAACCGTTGGAAAGAACTGAGGGATGCCGCTTACGAAAAAGACCATAGGCTTTCTCGGCGCGGGCAGGATGGCCGAGGCGCTTGTGAACGGGCTTATATCATCGAGGCTCGTAAGCCCGGGACAGATAACCGTAAGCGACAGGGACAAAAAAAGACTCGTCCTCATGGCCGAGAAATACGAGGTAAAGGTCTTCAACAAAAACTATGAGGTCGCGAAGGCCTCCGACATAATATTGCTCGCGGTAAAGCCGCCGGACTCCGACGGCGTGCTTGAGGAGATAGCTCCTGAGGTCACAAAGGAAAAGCTCGTAATCTCCCTGGTGGCTGGAAAAACCATTGGCGCAATACTCGAATCCTTAAGGCGCGGCGGGACTACGCACCACGTGCCAATCGTAAGGGCGATGCCTAACACGCCGGCGCTCATCGGCGAGGGCACGACCGGGATATTCGCGGAAAGCGCCTGCGGCAAAGAGGGATTGAAGATGGCAAAGGCCGTTTTCAACGCCGTAGGGACGACCGTCGAGGTGAAAGACGAATCCCTCATGGACGCCGTAACGGGCATAAGCGGCTCCGGACCGGCGTATATGTTCCTCTTTATGGAGACGCTCGTCGAGGCCGGGATACACGAGGGGCTTACGGAGGAAGATGCCCTCGCCCTCGTCCTTAAAACCGCCCTCGGCGCCGCAAAGATGGCGGCCACGAGCACAAAGGGCCTCGGGGAACTCATCGCCATGGTCGCCTCTCCGGGCGGCACCACCGTCGAGGCATTGAAGGTGTTTGAGCACTCCGGCCTTAAAAAGATAGTTGACAGCGCCGTGAAAGCCGCAGTAAAAAGGTCAAGGGAACTGTCCGGGACGAATTGAGGTTACGGAGGGTTGCAACTGAAAGGGATCCGGCTTAGAAAATGTTCGTTGTCGCAAACTTCTTGAGCGCGGTGGCCGAGGTCGTATCCTGGGGCCTGACGATATACATGTGGGTTCTCATCGCGAGGTCCCTCATATCGTGGGTGAACCCGGACCCGTATAACCCCATAGTGCAATTCCTTTACAGGGTGACGGAGCCGGTGCTGTACCCGATAAGGAGGAGGCTCCCGTACATCGGCGGCATAGACCTGTCGCCCGTCGCGGTAATACTGGCGATAATATTCCTCCAGATTTTTCTCGTCGGCACATTAAGACAGATGGCGATGAGGCTCGGCGGGGGCTATTCCATCTGAGTGGATGTTTCCCACAGGGGCATACTCGATATCGAGGAAAAAGAGACCGGCAGCCAGGACGAAAACGACGAAAAGCTCAAGTTCTTCCCGAAGTAATGCGGCCGCAAAAGTATCCGCAGTGACCGGCGCGGCCGGCTGAATGGCCCTACCCCCTTACATGCGCCTTTCCGGCGGAGAACTGCATCTCAGGGTGTTTGTCCAGCCCGGGGCCAAGAAAGACGAAATCTCGGGCACGCACGGCAACGAGCTTAAGATAAAGCTCGCCGCGCCCCCGGTCGAAGGCAGGGCGAATAAAAGGCTCGTTGAACTCCTCGCAAGGCTTTTCAAGACCAAAAAATCCGCGATAACGATCAAACACGGGGCGGCTTCGAGGAAAAAGCTCGTAAAACTCGAAGGGGTTTCCGCTGAAGCGGCCATCGCGGCCCTTACCTGTTAATAAAGGCGCATATATGTGACGCATCTTCGCCGTTCCCGGCACTTCCGTCAAACCTGGGAACCCACTACCCTCCTTTCCCTATTTTTCCCCCTTGACACTGCCTATTCGGGTAGTGTATACTGACACACATAACGCGACAAGAGTTTATCCTGCTCAGAGCAAATTGCGGGAAACCGCAAGACGCAGAGTTACGAGGCTAAAGCCCGAAGGCTATGCCGGTCGAACCGCCAGGGGATGCATCCTCTGGCGGTTTTTTATTGCGCGCGGGTTTTAAGTTAAAAAATTCGGACGCGCCCGGATCTAATGTTCCTTTAATGTTTCGCCGTTATACTGACGGCGCGACGATTTTTTTTAAAAACAGAGGCTTTTATGGCTGACAACAGCGTTGAAATAAATATGGCCGTGGATTACCCGCTGGCGGAAAAACCGGCGTGGCCGGCTGGAGGGCCGTCGAGGACGGCTAACGGGCCGGCGGAGGTGCGGGATGAGGCGAAGACTAAAGGCGGCTTTGCCTTCGAATGGTTCCTCATCGCAACCGTATTCCTGGCCGCGTGCGCGGGCATATATGAAAGCCTGACCGAAAGCTCCATGCCGGCATGGAGCATGCTCAGCATGCTGCGTGGTCACGGCTACCTGAAAAAGTATTCGATAGCCTACGAGCCGGGCAGGGGCGTATGGCGCACGCTCGGATGGACCGGCTCGGCCATGATGCTCGGGCTTATGCTCTACAGTTTAAGGAAGAGGATCCCGGCGATGCGCCGCCTCGGCTCCATGCGCCATTGGCTGTCGGCGCACATGTTCCTGGGCATAATGGGGCCGCTCCTTGTCACCATGCACACCACCTTCAAGTGGCACGGGATAATAGCCACGAGTTTCTGGTGCATGATAGTGACGATGGTGTTCGGCATACTCGGCAGGTATATATACGGACAGATCCCCAGGGGCATATCCGGGGCCGAGCTTGAGGTCAAGGACATAGAAAAGATTATCGAGGGCATGGACAAAAACCTCGCCATATATCTCGGCGCCGCCAACCCGCCAGCCGGCCACGCCGGACCGCTCACCGCAATGAGCGGGGGCATGGGAGTGCTCGACGCCAACCCGGCCGGCCATGCCGGGGGACAGGGAGGAGCGCCCGGCCAGCCAGCCGGCCACGCCGGTCCGCTCGGGGCGCTGTTTTTCACGATAAAGAGCGACATAATAATGAGCTTCAGGATGCAGCGCGCCGTGCGGCTTTTAAAAACCCGCTACAAGCTCGCGTGGAGGGACAGGCGTAAGGTCATTTCGATACTCAAAAAGAGGACCGAACTGATAAGGCGCAAGAACCTGCTCGCGACGTCGCACAGCCTCCTCCACCACTGGCACGTGCTACACGTTCCCCTGGCGCTTGTGATGTTCACGATAATGTTCCTGCATATCGCGGTCTACTATATATTCAGGACGGGTCAATGAACCTGCCCGAAGCCCAAGCCGCCTGGTATCGTGGAATATCGTCCCCGCCCGTCTTCAGGGAAAACCCGTCCAAGGGAAAACGATGAAAAAGGTATTCTTGGCCATAATACTCGCCGGAGTCCTGCATTCAAACGCATGGGCTAAAGAAGGCGTCGGCACGCTTATAAGCCCAGGCGAACTCGCCAAAGCCCATTCGAAATACGAAGGCATCATGAATTGCACGGAATGCCATAAGCTCGGCGGCGGCATACCGGACTCCAACTGCCTCGGCTGCCACGACAAACTTGCCGCGAGGATTAAAAACAAGGAGGGCCTTCACGCCAGATTCACGGGCGAGTGCATCTCCTGCCACAGCGACCACAGGGGCAGGAATTACAGGATGATAACCATTGAAAAGGACAAGTTCGACCACGACCGCACGGACTACAGGCTCATTGACAGGCACGCCGGGGTCAGATGCGAAAAATGCCACAAAAAAGAAGGCGTCTATACCGGGGCCTCGCGGGAGTGCCTGTCCTGCCATGACGATTACCATAAAAAGCAGCTCTCAAGCGACTGCGCCGGCTGCCATAACTTCAAGGGCTGGAAGGATATCGCCAGGTTCAACCACAATACGGCATCGAAATATGCGCTTATTGCCAGACATGCCGACGTAAAATGCGTCAAATGCCACGCCAAGGGCAAATACAAGCCGGTCGAGCACGCGAAATGCGACGACTGCCACAAAGACACGCACAAAAAACAGTTCACAGGGAAGACCTGCGAATCGTGCCATTCAACCGAGGGCTGGAAAAAAACCTCCTTTGACCACAATTCCACGGGTTACAAGGGATACAGGCTCGACGGGAAGCACCTGAAAACCACCTGCGAAAAGTGCCACGCCGACGGACGCTTCAAACCGGTCGAGCACGCGAAATGCGACGACTGCCACAAGGACACGCATAAAAAACAATTCACAGGAAAGACCTGCGAATCGTGCCATTCAACCGAGGGCTGGAAAAAAACCTCCTTTGACCACAATTCCACGGGTTACAAGGGATACAGGCTCGACGGGAAAC
>JACRCI010000136.1 GCA_016219105.1 Deltaproteobacteria bacterium
GTCTGATTAATTCCCAGTCCCGTCATTGCGAGCGTAGCGAAGCAATCTCGTCCTATAGGCAAATCAGTGAGTTACGAGATTGCTTCGCCGCAAAAACGCGGCTCGCAATGACAAAAAGAGAATTAATCAGAGTTTCCTTAAATCAGTTTATCAAATAAATTCGCGGGCAGTCAATGTAATTTATGGGTAATTTGTGGGTAATTTGCGGGCGGCTTCAGCGGGATTCCCTAGTAGACCCTGCTGTTGTAAGCGCCTGAAAACGCAGAAAATCCTTGACTTGTCCGACAATCAAATGGTAATTTTAAAAGAAGGATTTCAGAGTTGAAAACGCGAAAAGGTGCCCGGGATGCCGCAAAAAATATTACTCGCTGACGACAGCATAACCATACAGAAGGTCATCTCTCTTACGCTTGCATCCGAGGACTACGAACTGACGGTGGTAGGTGACGGAAACTCCGCGATAGAAAGAGCGAAGACGCTCAAACCCGACCTCATAATGGCCGACGTGGCGATGCCCGGCAAAAACGGCTACGAGGTCTGCGAGGCCGTAAAAAACGACCCGCAGCTTAAGGGGACGCCGGTACTCTTGCTTTCCGGCACGTTTGAAACCATTGACCCCGCCGAGGCCGAAAGGGTCCATGCGGACAGCCACATCGTAAAACCCTTTGAATCCGAAGAACTCATAAACAGGGTAAAAGACCTCCTCTCCCGCGAAAGACCGGCAGGGGAAGAACTGCCGGAGGCGGAAGAGGCCCCCCGGACGGAACCGCCTTCGGGCGGTGAAAAGCCCCCTGTCCCTGAAGAGATATGGATGGAGAGCGATTTTCTCGGCGCCGGGGCCGCGGAAGAAAAAGGCGCCGGGGCTGCCGAACCGGAATTATCCGGGACCGATATCAGAGACGACGAGTTTGATTTCTCGATGGAACCGGCCTCAGGCGCGGGTAAAAAGGAAACTTGGTTCGACCTCGAGCTCGGCGAAGAGGAATTTGGCGCAAGGACGGATATGGAGGATATTTCAGGGGGGCGGGGAAAATACGGCGGACGGGAAAAACCCGGAACCATCCCCTGGAAACCGATCGAAGAACCCATTGCCGAAACCCCCCTGAAAACGATTGAAGAGCCCGCCGTTATCATAGAGGAAATGGAACCGATAACGCTTGAAGAGCCGCTTACGCTCGATGAGCCTCTGGAGGCAATCGAGGAGGTCGTGCAGGCGCCAGGAGAAAAACCCGAAGAAAAGTGGCCGGAGCTCGAAACGCCGGAAGGATTCCTGCCCGAGGAAGAGTTTCCCCTTACCTCGATTTCCTTCCAGCCCCCGGAAATCTCCTTACAGCCCAATGATATTTCCTTCCAGCCCGCTGAAATTTCCTTCCAGCCCGCAACTTCCTTCCAGTCCAATGAAGAACCGGTTCCACCCGCAAAAAAACCATCCGCCGCCGCTCCCCCTCTGATGGAGCTGGAGACAACGGAAGAAAGCCCGATGCAAAGAATGCCCCTGAAAGAGAAGCCGGTCAAGGATAGGGTTGAAGTCATGGTCGAAGAAACACTCGATAAAGAAGCGCCGGCGCTGGGGACATTCCCGCGGGACAAGGTGAGGGAGATAATAACAAAGGTCGCGCGCGAGGTGATAGAAGAGATAGCATGGGAGGTAGTGCCTGAACTGGCCGAAGAGATTATCAGGAAAGAGTTCATCGAAAGGGTCATAGCCGCGATGGCACGACCGAAAGAGTAAACGGGTTTTTTACGCATACGGGGGTTTATAGCCCGGAGACATTTTTCGGTTTTCCGGGTTAGATTCCCCCTTTAAATTTTCCGGCGGGTCGAGGCCCGTTTGTAATTACGCAGTAGTCGGTCATCCCATGAAGAGCCCGGAGCGGCGATGAGCAAAAAAGACCTTGCCAGGGTATACGAACCCCGCGAGATAGAAATGAAGTGGTCCCAACGCTGGCTCGCCGGGGAGGGCTTCGCCGCCGACGCGCGTTCAAAGAAACCCGCCTTCTCCATGGTCATCCCGCCTCCGAACATCACCGGGAGCCTGCACCTCGGACACGCGCTCAATAACACCCTGCAGGACATAATGGCCCGGTATAAAAGGATGCGGGGATATAACGTCCTGTGGCTTCCGGGCCTGGACCACGCCGGAATAGCCACGCAGAACGTCGTTGAAAGGCAGCTCAAGGAGGAAGGCCTCACGAGGCAGACGCTCGGCAGGGAGCGCTTCATCGAAAGGGTCTGGAAGTGGAAGGAGGAAAGCGGCGGGACCATACTGGGCCAGCTTAAAAGGCTCGGCGCGTCCTGCGACTGGACGAGGCTCAAGTTCACGATGGACGAGGGCCTCTCAAGGGCGGTGAGGGAGGTGTTCGTAAGCCTCTTTAACGAGGGGCTTATATACCGGGCCGACTACATAATAAACTTCTGCCCCCGCTGTCATACGGCCCTGTCGGACCTCGAGGTCGAGCACGAGGAAAGGGATTCCTTCCTCTATCATATTGACTACCCGCTGAAGGAAGGCGGAGGAATAACCGTCGCCACGACGAGGCCCGAGACCATGCTCGGAGACATGGCCGTTGCCGTAAACCCGGAGGACGACCGCTATAAACACCTTATCGGCTCAACCGTACGCCTGCCGCTCGTAAACCGTGAGATACCGGTCATAGCCGACCGCGCGGTCGAGGCGGCCTTCGGCACCGGCGCGGTGAAGATCACCCCGGCGCACGACTTTAACGACTTCGAGACCGCGAAAAGGCACGGACTCAAGCCCCTCACCGTCATGGACGACACGGCGCGGATGAACGAAAACGCGGGCCCGTACCGCGGACTTACGAGCCTGGAGGCGAGAGAAAGGGTCGTCAACGACCTTAAAGAGGCCGGGCTGCTCAAAAAGGAGGAAAGATACAGGGTGCCCGCGGGCCTGTGCTACAGGTGCGGGACCGTGGTCGAGCCGACGCTTTCAAAACAGTGGTTCGTGAAGGTGGCCCCGCTCGCCAAGCCCGCCATGGAAGCAGTGCGGGAGGGAAGGATACGCTTTGTCCCGGAGAACTGGGAGAGGACGTATTTCGACTGGATGCTCAATATCCGCGACTGGTGCATATCGCGCCAGATATGGTGGGGCCACCGCATCCCGGCATGGCACTGCCGGGACTGCGGCCATATAACGGTCAGCCGCGAAGACCCCCGCGGGTGCGGGAGGTGCAAGGGCGGTAACATAGAACAGGACCCGGACGTGCTCGACACCTGGTTTTCCTCGGCATTGTGGCCGTTTTCCACGCTGGGCTGGCCGGAGAAAACTCCGGAAGAGGAGGCCTTCTACCCCACATCGGCCCTTTTTACGAGCTTCGACATAATATTTTTCTGGGTCGCGAGGATGATAATGATGGGGCTCAAGTTCAAGGGGGACGTCCCGTTCAGGGAGGTCTACATCCACGCCCTCGTCCGCGACGCCGAGGGGCAGAAGATGAGCAAATCCAAAGGCAACGTCATAGACCCCGTCGTTATGATGGACAGGTATGGCACCGACGCCCTGCGCTTCACGCTCGCCGCGTTCGCGGCCCAGGGCCGCGACATAAAGCTCGCGGAGGAAAGGATCGAGGGTTACCGCAATTTCGCCAACAAGCTGTGGAACCTGGCACGGTTCACCCTTATGAATATCGCCGGAGAAGGCGGAGACGAGAAGGCGGGGCAGAGGGAGCTTACGGACGCGGACAGGTGGATAATAACAAGGCTTTCCTCATGCATCGAAGAGGTGTCGGGATCCCTCGACCGCTATGAGTTCGACAGGGCCGCCAACGCCATATACTCTTTTGTCTGGCACGAGCTTTGCGATTGGTACGTCGAGCTCATAAAGCCCGACTTGAGGGGCGAGAAGGGGGAGAAAAGGAAACAGGCCTCCGCGGATATCCTCCTGGGCGTCATGAAAGACACCATGAGGCTTCTACACCCGTTCATGCCGTTTATAACGGAGGAGATTTACTCCTACCTCCCGGACGTAACCCCGGGCATAATAAAAGAGGGGTTCCCGGAGCCGCCTCCCAAATATCCGGGCGAGGCCGCGGCCACAACCGTGGTCATGGACGTGATAAGGGCGGTAAGGAACATAAGGACCGAGATGAACATCCCCCTCTCGACAGCGCTTGATTGCCTGTGCTTTTCAAAAGACCCGGCCGCGAGAAGGGCGCTTGAGTTGGGCGAGGCGTATGTGAAAAGCCTTGCCCGCGTAAGCGTGCTGAAGGTGTCAGGAGAGGGAGAAAGGCCCGTGGATGCGGCTTTCGCCGTGGTCGGAGGGGGGGGAGGCGTGGAGGGTATCGCCGGGATAGAGGTATTCGTGCCTCTTAAAGGACACGTGGACATAGCGGGAGAGACCTCGAGGCTTATTAGAGGACTTGAAAAAGTGGAACGTGAACTCGCGGGCGTTGAGGGAAAACTCGGGAACGGCGATTTCCTCAATAACGCCCCGGCCTCCGTGGTGGAAAAGGAAAAGGAAAAGATGGCCTCCCTGCTTGAAAAAAAGGTGAAGATAGGGGCCGGCCTTGAAAGGATACGGGGGCTTAAGGGATGAGGCGCGGGAAAAAAGCCGGAGGGAAGACCGGACGGGACGCACTTGACGAATACTCGGGCAGGATTGTAAACGCCGCGCTCGCCGAGGACGTTGGCCCGGGCGACATAACGACCGAGGCCATAGTTTCCTCCGGCCTTAAAGGCCATGCCGGGATACTCGCAAAAGAGCGGTTTATCGTCTGCGGGCTTATCTTCGCGGAAAAAGTATTCACATCCCTCGACCCCGGAATAAAGTTTAAAAGGCGCGTCAAGGACGGCGATACGGTAAAGCGTAATGAAGTCATTGCGACGGTTTCCGGGAGGATGAGGAGCATACTTTCCGGCGAGAGGGTCGCCCTCAACTTCCTCCAGAGACTTTCCGGGATCGCCACCCTCACGGGAGAATTCGTAAAAAAAACGCGCGGGACGGACGTTATGATACTCGACACCCGCAAGACCACCCCCTGCATGAGGATAGCGGAAAGGTACGCGGTGAGGGTCGGGGGCGGGGTAAACCACCGCTTCGGACTTTTTGACGCCATACTGATAAAGGATAACCATATAAAGGCCGCCGGAGGCGTTACAAAGGCCCTCGGCCATGTCATTGAAAGGGCCGGGGGTAAATACCGCGGCGCGCCGCGCGTCGAGATAGAGGTTGGAAACCTCAAAGAGGCGCAAGAGGCCCTCGCGGGCAACGCCGGCGTAATCATGCTCGACAACATGGATATCGCGGAGATGAAGAAAGCCGTAAGGCTCATAGGCCGAAGGGCCCTTGTCGAGGCTTCCGGCGGGGTGACGCTCGATAACGTAAAGAGGATAGCGTCCACGGGGGTTGACTTCATATCCGTGGGCGCCCTCACCCATTCGGCACGGGCGGTTGATATATCGTTAAAGGTCGGATGATGAAAAGAGCGCAGCCGGAGGTCGAGATAATAGGGTTTCTGAGGGCGAAGGAAGGCGCCTACGCCTCGGGACAGACTATAAGCCGCGCCCTCGGAATATCGAGGACAGCGGTGTGGAAACACATCGTGTCTTTAAGGAAGGCCGGCTATCCCATTGAGGGCAGCTCCAGAAAGGGCTATATGCTTTTAAAGCCCGGGTCCCCCCCTTTTAACGCCCCGTTCAATGCAATCGAACTGTCCTCGGCCGTATCCACGGAGACCATCGGCAGGGATATCCATTTCTTCCCCTCGCTCGACTCAACTAACGCGAAGGCCCTCGCTTTAGCCAGGGACGGCGCTCCGGAGGGCACGGTCGTGGTCGCCGACTCCCAGGAGCGCGGCAGGGGGCGGCTCGGGAGAAAATGGATCTCGCCCGCGGGGACGAACCTCTACACCTCCGTGATACTCAGGCCCGCCATACCCCCGCACATGGCGCAGACGCTCACGCTCCTTTCCGCGGTGGCCGTGGCCGAGACAATAGCCCTGTTCAGCCCCGTAACCCCGGCCGTCAAATGGCCGAACGACATACTCGTGGACTCAAGGAAGGTCGCCGGCATACTCACGGAGATGTCCTCGGAGACCGACAGGATTAACTTCGTCGTCATAGGCATAGGGGTGAACGTCAATTGGGACATGAAAAACGCCCCGGACGAAATAAGGCGCACGGCCACGTCCCTCAAGGAGAAAAAAGGCGCCGACGTGCCGAGGGTCGAATTCGTTGCCGCGCTTTATTCAAGCCTCGAAAAATGGTATAAAATATTCAACAAAGAAGGCCGTCTTCCGATAGTGAAGGCGTGGAGGGGTTGGTTTAACGGCGAGGGCAAACCGGTAAAGGTAAAGGGTTCCCCGGATACAAAGGGTTTATGCCTCGGCATAGACGACTTTGGCGCCCTCCTCGTGAGGCTTTCTTCCGGCAATATAGCGCGGGTCGTGGCCGGCGACGTTGAATAAAGGCCTATCCCGCATATCCCGCGACGCGCGCCCGTGAGGCAAAGACATTGCTTCTTGCAATTGACATAGGGAACACGAACATAGCGGCAGGGGTCTTCAAGGGCGCCGAGCTTACGGGCCACTGGCGCCTTTCCACGGCAAAGGAGCGCACGCCGGATGAATACGGCATAACCCTTTCAAGCCTTTTACAGAACCGCGCGATCCCGAAGGACAAACTCACCGGCGCCATCGTCTCCTGCGTGGTGCCGCCTCTTAAAGAGGTGTTTTCAAGGGCGATAAACGGCTATACAGGGATCAAACCGGTTTTCGTGGAACCGGGCATAAAGACAGGCATGCCGATCCTGACCGATAATCCAAAAGAGGTCGGCGCCGACAGGATAGTCGGGGCCGTGGGGGCGTATTCGATATGGAAGTGCGAGCTGATAGTGGTGGATTTCGGCACCGCGATAACGTTCGATTACGTGACCGCGGCGGGCGAATACGCCGGGGGAGTGATAGCACCGGGCATCCGGATATCCGCGGACGCGCTCTTCGAGAAAACCGCTCTGCTGAAAAGGGTTGATTTCTCGAAACCCTCGGGCGTTGTCGGCAGGAACACGGCCGACAGCATAAGGGCCGGGCTTTTTTACGGTTATATCGCGCTGGTGGACGGCGTGGTTGAAAGGATCAAAAAAGAGACCGCAGGAAAACCAAAGGTGGTCGCAACCGGCGGCTACTCCCCCATCATCGCAAAAGAGGCGAAGACAATAGACGCCCTCGACGAGTTTCTGGTACTGAAGGGGCTAAGGAAGATATACGAGGTGAACACACGATGACCGAAGAGGCGAAAGAGGATTTCAAAAAGGGGCTTAGGAGCCTTAAAAAGGGCGATATGGAGGAAGCCGTAAGGGCCTTTGAAAAGGCATACAGGGCGGATAAGGAGAACCCGGCGTTCATGTACTACTACGGCATGGCCTCAGCCCTTAAGTGGGGCAAGATAGGCACCGGGCTTGAGCTCTGCACAAAGGCCATAAAAAAGGAATTTTTCAAGGCGGAATATTACCTCAACCTCGGCCATGTGTATCTCGCCTCCGGGAACAAGAAGGGGGCCGTGACCGTAATCAAAAAGGGCCTGAGGTTCGAGCCGGAAAACGAAAACCTCCACGAGATGCTCATCTCGCTTGGGGCAAGGAAAAGGCAGATTATACCGCTCCTCGGAAGGTCAAACCCTATAAACAAATACCTGGGGATATTTTTCAGACGCACCCTCCCCGACTTCATGAAAAAAGCCCGGGCCGGGAAAAAAAGCGCCGATGACAACGGGCATGAAGCTGAGCGCAAGACCGCGTCCGCGGCTCAAGCGTTGACGCGGGCGGGGCTGAAACACGGAAAGAGCGGAAAAAACCTTGAGGATAAATAAGACCTTATATGGACACATATCCCCCCAGACCCCCAGAGAAGAGCGTTTAAAGGCCGCGCGAGGCGAGGTCCAGATGAACCCCCCGGACAGGCTTACCGCGGCGTATGTGCTCGCGCAGGATACGGATAAAGAGATACGGGATGCCGCGAGGAAAACCCTCAGGGAATTTGCTCGCCCGGCGCTCATTGAGGCGCTCGAAGAAAAACTCGACCCGCTCGTTCTCAAGAAAGTGGCCGAAATGAACCCGCTCGACGAAGAAGTCCTGACAAAGATCGCGTTTAACGACAACGCCGACGAGAAGACCCTTGAGATAATAGCCCTCTCGGCGGCTGAGGCGACGGAACGCGGCGTCGTGTCCACCCCGGCCGTTATCCCGGCGCCCGGCGAGAACTCCGACGCGCAAAAACCCCGGCCCGTTGCCGTTGAAAAACCCTTTGCCGCCGGCCGCCGGCCTGGCGGCTCAGAGGCAGAGATAGAAGAAGACCGCCTGAGCACCGCAAAACGCATCATGAACATGACCGTGGGTGAAAAAATAAAACTCTCCCTTCAGGGCAATAAAGAGGCAAGGGAGATACTCATAAAGGACTCGAACAAGATAGTCTCCATTACGGTGCTGAAAAACCCGCACGTGACGGAGGATGAGGTCGTCAAGCTCACGGCATCCACGGGCACGTCCGACGAGCTCTTGCGGATGGTGGCGAGGAACAGGGAGTGGCTCAATAACCGTCAGGTAAGGCTCAACCTCGTGGGCAATCCCAAAACCCCGCTGAGGATGTCGCTCAAGCTCGTCCAGGAGCTTCACGAAAAAGAGCTGATAAAGGTCGCGAGGAGCAAAAACGTACATTCGATCCTCGCGTCAACGGCGAGAAAGGTTTTAGAGTTGAAGAAAAAGCATTGACCGTTAAAAACACCCCTGGGAGGTTCCTGCATGTACGATCTGATTATAATCGGCGGGGGGCCGGCGGGCCTTACCTCCGGCATCTATGCCCAGCGGGCAAGGCTCAAGACCGTGCTGCTCGAGAGGGAGATGGTCGGAGGCCAGATAGCCATGAGCCACGTCATAGAGAACTACCCCGGATTCCCCTCGATAAGCGGGATGGAACTCATGCAGAAGTTCGAGGAGCACGCCAGGGGGCTCGGGCTTGAGATACGGACGGCCGGGGTGGAGGACATAGCGGTCGAGGACAGGGTGAAAGTGGTCAAGACGGTTGACGGCGACATGAGGGCGAAGGCCGTGATAGTGGCGACCGGCGCGAAACCCAAAAGGATCGGGGTTGCCGGAGAAAAAGAATTTCTCGGCAAGGGGGTGTCTTACTGCGCCACCTGCGACGGGCCTTTTTTCAGAGGGCGGCGGGTCGTTGTGGTCGGAGGCGGAGACACGGCAATCAAAGAGGCCGTGTATCTCTCTAAACTCGCGGAAAAAGTCTACGTCGTCCACAGGAGGGATTCGCTGAGGGCCGAGAAGATACTCCAGGAAAGGGCACTCTCGACGCCCAATATGGAATTTTTCTGGAGCCACATAATGAAGGAGATAAGGGGCGCAATGGGCGTTACAGGGGTCAGGCTCAAGGACCTCAAGACGAACGACGAAAAAGAGGTCGCGGCCGAAGGGGTCTTCGTCTTGGTGGGCATAAACCCCACGACCGACTTCGTTGACGCTGAAAAGGACGGCAGGGGCTTCATAAAGACCAACGACAGGATGGAGACCTCTATCCCGGGCATATACGCGGCCGGAGACTGCAGGGCAAAGCCGCTCCTTCAGGTGTCTACCGCGGTCGGCGACGGCGCGGTGGCCGCGTTCGTCGCGCAAAGCTATACGGAGGATTTCGACCGGCCGTGACCGCGCTTTCGTCGAGCAAAAAAAAGCCGCCCGCCGCTCCCACTATCGTATCCCTCGGGGGAAACGTCATAATAAGGCGCGGTGAGGCCGGGACGATCGAGGAACAGTTCGAGAACGCGCGCATGGCCGGGAGCTTCATAGCGCGCATGGCCGAAAACAACGGCGGCATAATCATAACCCACGGCAACGGCCCCATCGTCGGCAACATCCTCATAAGAAACGAGGCAATGAAGGAAAAAATCCCGGCCATGCCGCTTTACATATGCGACGCGGACAGCGAGGGCGGGATAGGTTTCGTGATGCAGCAGACCATCTATAACGAGCTCCTCCGGACGAAAAAGATAAAAGACGTCGTAACCATCGTGACGCAGGTCGTCGTGGATACTAAAGATAAGGCCTTCTCAAACCCCTCAAAACCCGTAGGCCCGTACTATACCAGAGAGGAGGCTGAGACGCTTTCAAGGGAAAAGGGCTGGAGCGTGGCCGATGACAGCTCAAGGGGGTGGAGGAGGTTCGTGCCCTCGCCCCGGCCGGTAAGGATAGTGGAGGCGGGCGTGATAAAAAGGATCTCGGAGACGGGCGTAATCGTCATAGCGGCGGGCGGCGGCGGGGTCCCCGTCGTTGAAAGGCCCGATGGAACCCTGAGCGGGGTTGACGCGGTGATAGACAAAGACCTCTCGACAAGCGTGCTCGCCCTTGAGGTAGGGGCCGAGCGTTTCATCAACCTCACGCAGATAGACATGGCCTATCTCGATTTCGGGAAACCCGGCCAGAGGGGGATCCGGGAGATGAGCGTAAAAGAAGCGAAGAAACACCTCGGCGCCGGGGAATTCCTCAGGGGCAGCATGGCCCCCAAGATAGAGGCCGCGGTGGAATTCCTCGAAGGAGGCGGCAGGGAAGTCGTAATCACCACCCCGGAACTTATAGAGGAGGCGATGGAGGGAAGGGCCGGGACGAGGATATACGCATAGCATTATGGAACGGCCCCGCTGTAGAGGGGCCTTAAGGACGCTTAAGATGGACGGCCAAAGCCCGGCGCCTGAGCGGCCCTGCCGCCTACTTGCACGTGCACGCGCCGGCTTTTTTACCGCACCCGCTGCACACGCCGTTTTTAATGGGCTTGCCGCATTTCCGGCAAGGCTCGCAACCGCAAGTCTGACACATGCCATTGACCTCCTTGCTTTCGACCTTGAAAAACCGCTGCCCCGCTTTTATTCCGAGACATCCGCAACTTTCATGATTAAGGAAACTCTGATTAATTCTCTTTTTGTCATTGCGAGCCGCGTTTTTGCGGCGAAGCAATCTCGTAACTCACTGATTTGCCTATAGGACGAGATTGCTTCGCTGCGCTCGCAATGACGGGACCGGGAATTAATCAGA
>JACRCI010000134.1 GCA_016219105.1 Deltaproteobacteria bacterium
GTCTGATTAATTCCCGGTCCCGTCATTGCGAGCGCAGCGAAGCAATCTCGTCCTATAGGCAAATCAGTGAGTTACGAGATTGCTTCGCCGCAAAAACGCGGCTCGCAATGACAAAAAGAGAATTAATCAGAGTTTCCTTAGATAGTGGAAACAGGGCTGGACAGGGCTGCATATTCCCGGCCCGAACCGGCATGGCCGGCTGGTTGGCCGGCGTGGCCGGCTGGTTGTGGGATTTGAACGGTTTTACCTTATATTACAAAGACTTATTTCATCCATTCCGGTACCTGAGCATCTCCGGGGGGCTATTTCTCCTCCTATATTCCCTGTGGCGTAAAGACCCGGTATTCATCCTCGGCCAGATCTTCGGGATATTCGTCTACGGCAGGAACCTGTTTCTCATATCGCGGGAAAAACGCCGCGGGAACGCATAACAGGGATATTTGCAATATGAAATCACGGATGACGCGGCTCTTCGAGGCAGTAGAACGCCTCGCCGAATGGAAGGTTATCGTCATAATAGCCTTCGTCACGTTGGTCGCCTATCTCGGCGTTATAAACGCGCATCCGGCGGTCCCCAACATCATGGAGGCCCGCAACCTGGTCGCCGCCAGAGAATGCGTGCTGGACGGCCATTGGCTTCTACCGACCCTGAACGGAATCCCGCGCATACGCAAACCCCCCCTGCCCACCTGGGCGGCCGCCGCGGCAATGGAAATAGCCGGAACGACGACGAGCGTCCACGTTGGCAGGATCCCGAGCGTGATAATGACGATCCTTTCAGGGGTCTTTCTTTACCTCTTTTCAAGACGCTGGCTCAGCAAACACTTAAGCCTTACGGCGTCTTTCGCAACGGTCACCTCCATATTGATGTACTGGGAGGCCGGCAGGGCCACGTGGGACATCTTCACGGTCTCGTTCGCCTTCGGCGGCATGTGGGCGCTCTTTAACGCGCTCGACCGCAACCGCCCGTGGGCGCCGTGGGTCATCGCGGCGAGCGCCCTGTGGGCGATGTCCTACCTGAGCAAAGGCCCGGTTACGATCTACGCCGTCTTGCTGCCTTTCGTGCTTTCCGTATTGATGACAAAAAGACGGAAGGGGCTGCGCTGGTGGGTCTTGCCGGTCGTCCTCGCCGTCGCCGTTACGATAGGCATGTCATGGTGGATATATGTATATTTCGTCTATCCGGAAACCATCCAGGTCATGCAATCAGAGGCGACCTCGTTGCACACGCGACATCTCAAGGATTTCTTTTATTACTTCCCCTTTCCGCTCCTTGTCTTCCCATGGACGCCCGCCCTCCTCGGCTCGTTCATCCTGCCGTTCATAAAGAAAAAAGACGGGG
The DNA here is from genome assembly GCA_016219105.1 of Deltaproteobacteria bacterium. Lineage (GTDB taxonomy): Bacteria > Desulfobacterota > GWC2-55-46 > GWC2-55-46 > DRQE01 > JACRCI01. Next base: position 1,343 of record JACRCI010000134.1, read on the forward strand.
AGCGCCTTATCTCCAACGAGAAGAGAAAGGAACTCCTGTTTTTCCTCTTATGGCTGGCGCTGTCAATACTCCTCATAAGTCTTGTCCCCGCGAAGAAACACCGCTACGCCATGACGGTCTTCATGCCGGCGGCAATGGCTATCGCGATATTCATCGGGGAGTTAAAGGCGCACGGATTGGAGGGTCTCCCGCGCGCGCTCAAGGGCCTCTGGGTCGTGCAGGTCTTTCAGGCGCCCTTCTTTGCCGTGGGCATAGGCGGCGGACTCACCTACTTTATCTTCAAAACCGGGGTATCGCCAATCTACGTTGTCATATTGGCGCTCTTTTGCGCGGCTACGTTCTATAAGATGCTCAAGGACAGGAACTCCGTGGACGCCGTCGTGGGCAACACCGTCCTCGTGTTCGTATTCGCCGCGGTCATGGCGGGGTTTACGGCAAGGGATATCTACGGAAAAGACCCGAAATACGACGTGGAAGGGGCGGCGCGGGTTTCCGCCATCACGGCCGGTGAGAGGCTTTACATGTTCAACAACGGCCCGAAGGTCACCTGGGGCATGAGGCGCACGAGCGAGGTGATAGCGAACGGCGCGGTCGTCGAAAGTTTCCCCGCGCTGATGATAGTCAAAGATGCTTTTATCGCGAATTTCAAAGAGTGGGCCTTCACCAACCGCATATCATATGAAGAGACCTACCGCTTCAGATACGATTCCAGGGGGGACGTTGAGTATATGCTTTTCAAGCTGACGGACAACCGCACTCCGGTAGAGCGCGGTTTCACGCTCCCCATCCACAACAGCCGCATGGACACGGCCGAAAGACAGGGCTGATACCGCCCAACGAAATTACCCGGTTATCCCCGCGCCATATGGGCCTTATGCCGCCGGAACCCGCTCCCTGCTTATTCGGCGTTTTCCGGCGCCTCTGCCGCCTTTTACTCTAACGGACGTTTTCACCTCAGTCCGCCTGCTTCCTCAGAAAGGCCGGCGAGTCGTAGTAGTCCTCATCGTTCGTAAAATACCCGCCGAGCTTGCCCGCCCTCTCCCGGTCGTTCTTACCGGAATCGAGGGACATCTCCCTCTCTTTTCTTACGACGGTCGGCACATCGAAGTCCGGCACGATCAAGGCCGGCGGTATCCACCCTTTGTTGGCGGACGGCTTTTCCTCGGCCCTGCCGAAGCCCGTGGCAATGACCGTGACCCTCACCTCATCTCCAAGGCTGTCGTCTATGACCGCCCCTATTATTATATTGGCGTCCGGATGGGCCTCCTCGTGTATAAGGGTTGAGGCCTCGTTCATGTCGTGGAGCGTTAAGTCCGAGGAACCCGTCACGTTGATGAGCACGCCCTTTGCGCCCTTTATGGAGATGTCCTCAAGGAGCGGGCTCGATATGGCGAGCCTTGCGGCCTCCATGCCGCGGTTTTCACCCTTCGCGGTTCCGCTGCCCATGATGGCCTGCCCCATCTCGAGCATTATGGTCCTCACGTCGGCGAAATCAACGTTGACCAGACCCGGCACCGTTATGACGTCGGATATGCCCTTTACGGCCTGATAGAGCACCTCGTCGGCCTTTTTGAAGGCGTCCGTAAGCGAGGTGTTGCGGCTTGCGATGGAAAGGAGCCTCTGGTTGGGTATGATTATGACCGTGTCCACCACATCCCTGAGCCTTTTGAGCCCGTCTTCGGCCATCCTCGATTTACGTCCGCCCTCGAACGAAAACGGCTTTGTGACCACGGCTACGGCGAGCGCGCCGCACTCCTTCGCGGCCTCGGCCACCACCGGCGCGCCGCCGGTTCCCGTGCCGCCGCCCATGCCGGCGGTTATGAAGACCATGTCGGCGCCCTGGCACGCCTCCATGAGACTGTCTTTGCTTTCCATCGCCGCGCTCCTGCCGACGTCGGGGTTCGCCCCGGCGCCAAGCCCCTTGGTAAGGTTCGCGCCGAGTTGTATCTTCACGTCCGCCAGCGAAGCCTGCAGGGCCTGGCTGTCGGTGTTGGCCGCGATGAAATCAACCCCCTCGAGCCTCGACCGTATCATGGTGTCCACGGCGTTTCCGCCGCAGCCGCCCACGCCCACCACCTTTATCCTCGCGCCTCTGTTGAAACTGTCGGCCATGTCAAAAACCATATCCACCCTCCTTCGTCATCTGGATTTTTTCCGCATCTCAAGAAAGCCCTTTTTTCAACCCCGATCCATCACCTCCCGCAGCGGCCCCCGCTGCAAGCAGCGGGGACGGGTTTTTAGAAAAACTCCTTCATCCAGTCCGTCATCCTGGAAAGCAGTTTATTGAATATGTTGTCCCCTCCCCTTTTGAACCGGGTTTCCGAGGAATGTTTCGCCCCGTATCTGAGAAGCCCCACCGCGGTCGAATACATCGGGTCCTTTACCACGTCCACAAGCCCGATGATGTTTGAAGGCACGCCCCTTCGTACGGGGAGGTTAAAGACCTGCTCGGCCAGCTCGACCATACCCTCCATGGAGGCCGACCCTCCGGTAAGGACTATCCCGGAGGAGATAAGCCCGTCATAGCCGGACTTTATTATCTCGCGCTTTATGAGTTCGAATATCTCCTCCACCCTGGGCTCTATTATCTCGCCGAGTATGCGCCTTGAAACCGTCCGGGGCTTGTGCCCGGCGACGCTGTGCACCTCTACCGTCTCCCCCCCGCCGACCATGGAGGCAACGGCGCAGCCGAATCTTTTTTTAATCTTCTCGGCCTCGGACGCGGGTGTCCTCAGGCCCACGGCGATGTCGCCCGTAATCTGATTGCCGCCGAGCGATATCACGGTCGTGTATTTTATCGTGCCGCCCTGGAATACGGCTATATCGGTCGTGCCTCCTCCTATGTCTATCATGGCGACCCCAAGGTCCCTTTCGTCCTGCCCGAGCACGGCCTCCGAGCTCGCCACCTGCTGAAGCGCTATGTCGGCCACGTCCAGCCCGGCCTTATTGGCGCATTTGACGATGTTCTGCGCCGAGGTGACCGCGGCCGTGACCACGTGCACCTTCACCTCGAGCCTTATCCCGTTCATGCCGAGGGGTTCCTGTATGCCTCCCTGGTCGTCTATTATGTATTCCTGGGGTATGACGTGTATGACCTCCCTGTCCGGAGGTATGGCCACGGCCTGGGCGGCCTCTATGACCCTCTCGATATCGGCCTTGGTTATCTCGCGTTCCCTCACGGCTATGACGCCGTGGCTGTTGAACGCCTTTATGTGCCCCCCGGATATACCGGCATAGACCGTGCTGATGTCGCATCCGGCCATAAGCTCGGCCTCTTCCACCGCCTTTTTTATGGCCTCGACCGTGCTCTCGATATTGACGACCACCCCTTTACGGAGCCCCTTGGAGGGCTTACTCCCTATCCCTATCACCTCCAGCCCGTCCTTGGTCTCCTCCCCCACTATCGCGCACACCTTGGTCGTCCCTATGTCGAGGCCCACGATTATGTTCTCTCTCCTTGCCATCAGGTAACCCCTCCTTCTTTTACAACGCCGGTGGAGAACCTCACGATGACGCCCCGGTCGCTCGTCAAGTCCACGGACTCCATGCCGAGCGTATTCCCGCCGCGGGCCTGCATGACCTTCTCGAGGTTATTGAACTTCCTCTCAAGGCCGCCCCTGCCGAATTCAAGCCTTATGCCTTCCTTAAGGGTAACCAGGGAAAAACCGTAAACCGCGTCCACGTGTATCTCGGATATGTTGTCGGGGTTGAACCTCTCGGAGTGCCTCAATATCTCCAAAAAGGCCAGCAGGTCTTTTTTGACCCCGTTGTCCCATCCCTCTTTAAGGGCCTCGGCCCCGGTTATAACGGGCAGGTCCAGCCCGTCCCCGGCCGAATACTCCTTGAAAAAAACACCGTTTCCGTCCATGACAAAAAGCCCGTTAAGGCGCACGACGGCGACCGGCTCCCTTTCCTTTATGTCTATGTCTATCTCGCCGGGCAGCCTGCGGGTAAGCCTGGCGTCCTCCACGAACGGATGCGTCTTGACGGCGCCCTCGGCCTCGGTTGGACTTACGCTCAAGATGCCTTTGCCGACGTATACGCCGGAGAGCCTCTTCACCTCGTCCCCGGACACCCTCTGCGCGCCCCTTACGACGATTGTCCGCACCCTGAGATAGGGGCTCATCCTCACTTCATCGTAGACCCACCACCCGGCGATGGAAACGGCTATCGCCGCCGAGCCGAACGCAAGGCCCCCGAGGACGACAAAGGCCCGCCTTGCGAACCTCCGGACAAACGGCTCCCTCACCTTCCTGTTGGGGCGTTTCCACGATCTCTTATTACGCGCCCTTCCGAACATCAATATTTCCTTACCCCCGCGCCGAGGAGCATCTCCTCGACAAGGGCCTCGTAGCCCACTCCCGCCGAGGCGGCAGCCATTGGAAAAAGGCTCAGGTCCGTCATGCCAGGGACGGTATTGACCTCGAGGATATGGGGCGTGTTGAGTTTATCCTCCATGACCATGTCCACCCGTGCCGCACCCGAACATCCGATGAGATTGTAGGCGTCAAAGGCGGCTTTTTTAACCTCCGCCTCAACCCTTTCCTCCAGCGCCGCCGGCACCCTGAACTCCGACATGCCTTTTACGTATTTCGCCTTGAAATCGTATATGGCCTCCCTGGGGACTATCTCGATGACCGGGAAGATCCTGCCGTCGAGAATGCCTACCGTAAGCTCCCTTCCCTGGATGAACCTCTCCACCAGCACCTTGCTGTCGTGCCGGTACGCCTCCTTAAGCGCCTCATTGTATCCGCCTTCCGTGTCAACGAGGCTTACCCCTATGGTCGAGCCCTGCCGGGCCGGCTTTACGATGAAAGGCATGGGAAGCCTCGGCGCGTTCATGTCGCCGTCTTTCAGTACCATGAACTCAGGCGTCGGTATGCCGTGGTAATTCAAGAAAACCTTTGTCGCGGCCTTGTCCATGGCCACGGCGCTCGCCAGCACCCCGCTTCCCGTGTATGGCATGTCCATAATCTCAAGGAGCCCCTGTATCGAGCCGTCCTCGCCAGAGCCTCCGTGGAGCGCGATGAAGGCCGCCTCTATGCCTTCGTCTTTAAGCCTGAAGGCGACGTCGCGGCCCACCGTGATGGTCACGGCGTTATAGCCGAGACCCACGAGGGCCCTCAGCACGGCGCGTCCGCTTTTAAGCGATATGTCCCTTTCCTCGGAAAACCCGCCCATGAGGACCGCAACCTTCCTCGTCTTGAAAAGCGTCCTCCTCGCATCAAGCTGTTTATCCCCGGCTGTCAACTTCTTACTCCGCGTCCTCTCTATAAAGTTTAGGGAAACTCTGATTAATTCTCTTTTTGTCATTGCGAGCCGCGTTTTTGCGGCGAAGCAATCTCGTAACTCACTGATTTGCCTATAGGACGAGATTGCTTCGCTACGCTCGCAATGACGGGACTGGGAATTAATCAGA
>JACRCI010000135.1 GCA_016219105.1 Deltaproteobacteria bacterium
ATCTCTGTTGCTTGTGAGAAATTCTCAATCGTGGCTCTCTGAGCCATAGGGGGTACCTCCTTATAGTAGGTTTGGTTGGCGCTGAACCGCTATAAAGATACCCCTTTCTTTTTACTGACACAAGATATGATACATTACCCCCCCCAGGGCCCCCGTTGACAACGCGCCCCGAATTGGTATATCCTCACCTCGATGGGGAAAATCTCGATAAATCCAGACACGATAAAGTTCAACGGGAACGGGCTGGTGCCCGCCATAGCCCAGGAGGCCGAAACTGGCGAGGTGTTGATGCTCGCCTACATGGACAGGGATGCGCTTGAAAAAACCCTTTCCACAGGAAAGGCCCACTACTACAGCCGCTCGCGGGAAAAACTCTGGCTCAAGGGGGAAACCTCCGGCAACTTCCAGGATGTGAGTTCCATATACTACGACTGCGACGCGGACGCGATACTCCTAAAGGTAAAACAGACCGGCCCCGCCTGCCATACCGGAGAAAGGACGTGCTTTTTCAGAAGGCTTACCGGGGGAAAAACAAAGGCACCCGCGGGTCCCTTTGTCCTTACCGGGCTTTTCAGGACGATACTTGAAAGAAAAAAATCGGCGCCAGAGGAATCCTATGTCTCCTCCCTTTATTCAAAGGGAGAGGAGGGGATCCTAAAAAAGATAAGGGAAGAGAGCGCGGAGCTTATCGAGGCGGCCCGCGGCAAAGGCAAAAAGGAGATCGTCCACGAACTATGCGACCTGTGGTTCCACACGCTGGTGCTCCTCGGCTTTAAAGACATGGCGGTCGAGGACGTGTTTACCGAGCTTTCGCGACGGTCCGGGACCTCCGGCATAGAGGAAAAAAAATCGAGGAATAAACATAAGGAATGAAGGGAATGGACTGCATATTCTGCAGGATCGCCGGGAAAGAGATACCTTCAAAGGTCGTCCATGAGACGGAGAATGTCCTTGTCATAAAGGACATAGACCCGCAGGCCCCGGTTCATCTTCTTTTGATCCCCAAGGCGCACTACCCGACGCTCCTTGACTGCGACGATACAAGGCTTTTTGGTGAAATCATCGAGGCCGCGAAAGACGCGGCTAAAAAATCAGGGGTGGATAAAAGCGGCTTCCGCCTGACCGTAAACACGAACGAAGAAGGCGGGCAAACCGTGTTTCATCTTCACATGCACCTCCTCGGCGGAAGGGCGCTCGCCGGCAAGATGGGTTAGAGGATTTCCGCTTCTCCTCCATCTTTTCATGAAATCACCCCTTTGCATCATATCCCTTTTCCTTGAGCCTCCTCGCAATCCTCCTCGAGTGCTCATGGCCTTCGACCTCGAGGATCAGGTCGAGCCTGGTCATTCCGATTGCAACGCTTTCAGCGTCCCTCAGATGGATTACATGGAGTATGTTCGCCTTAAGCGCGGCGACCTCGCGGGTCAGTCCGGCAAGCGAGCCGGGCACGTCCGGGAGGATTATGGAGAGCCTTTTAACCCTGCCCTCCCTTATCAGGCCGAGCCTTATTATCCTGTCGAGGGTGGTTACGTCAATGTTGCCGCCGCTCAGGACCAAAACCACCTTTGTTTTTCCCTTGCGCGCGGGTCTGACCTTCCCTTCCATCAACGCGGCAAGCGGCGTTGCGCCGGCGCCTTCAACGACAAGTTTTTTACGCTCCATGAGCTTCAAGACCGCCCCGGCTATGGAATCCTCCGAGACAGCCACGCAGTCGTCAACGCATCTTTTGATGACGGGAAAGGTCTTGTCGCCTATCCTTTTTACGGCTATGCCGTCGGCAATGGTCGCCGTCCTTTTCCCGTCAACCGGATACCCTTTTTTAAGCGACCTCATGCAGGAATCCGATGCCTCTGCCTGAACGCCTATGACCCTTACCCGCTTTTTCGCGTCCTTTATCGCCGCGGCTATCCCTGATATAAGCCCTCCCCCTCCGACCGGGATAACGACCGCGTCAACCTCCGGCAGACTGTCGAGTATCTCAAGGCCGATAGTCCCCTGCCCGGCCATGACAAGGTCGTCGTCGTAAGGGGAGATAAACGTGAGATTGTTTTGCTTGGCGAGCCTGAGGGCATGGCTGTAGGCCTCGTCTAAAAACATGCCGTGCAATATTACGTTTGCTCCGTAACCGCTCGTAGCTACACGCTTTATTATTGAGGCAGTCTCAGGCATTACTACCGTCGCCTTAACCCCGGAAAGGGACGCGGCCCATGCCACACCTTGGGCGTGGTTGCCGCTTGAGGCGGTAATGACCCCTTTTTTCCTCACCCCGGCTTGGAGGGACTGTATCTTGTTATACGCGCCCCTTGCCTTGAAGGACCCGGTTTTCTGGAGGTTTTCGGCCTTGAGGTATACCTCAAGGCCGTAGGCTCTGGAAAGGGAAGCGGAGTAGACAAGGGGCGTCGGGGTGACGACCCCTTTAAGCCGTCCTCTTGCCTCTTTTATAAGGTCTGACAGACGCTTCATGCGTAATCCCCTCGCCTCTCTATTTCCACTTCCATAGGCGCAAAAATTTCGGGCCAATCACGCGCCGTCTTTCTGCCTGCGCGCCTCAAAGAGCGCCACTGCCCCGGCCTGCGCGGCATTAAGGGAATTAACCGCGCCCCTCATCGGGATATGGGCGCGGAAATCGCACTCCTCCCTCACGAGCCTCCTTATCCCCTCGCCCTCGCTGCCTATGACAATGGCTATATCCCCCTTCAGATCAGACGCATAGATGGTTTGCTCGGAGCCGAGCTCAACGGCGGTTGCCCATACGCCTTCCTCCTTGAGCCGCTTTATGGCCTCCCTCAGGTTGGTAACCCGCGCAATCGCCGCGTGCATGGCCGCGCCTGCGGATGCCTTTACGACAGCCGCCGTAACCGGGCACGACCTGTCCCTGGGCACTATCACGGCGTGCACCCCGGCGGCCAGCGCGCTCCTTATGAGAGAGCCCATGTTCTGCGGGTCATGGATGGAATCGAGCACGAGGAAAAAGGCCGTCTCGCCGGAGTCCTTCCATATCTTTATTGCGTCCTCGATGTCCCGATAAGGGTAGGCGCCCTTGAGAAAGGCCGCGACCCCCTGGTGCGAGGCGTTCCCGGATATGCGCGTAAGCTCGTCCGCGCTCAGGCGTTTCACCTCTATCCCCTTTGAGCGCGATAGGAGTATGATCTCCTTTACGGCGCGGTCTTCCCTGTCCGCGGAAACAAGGACGCTTTCAACGTCCTTGCAAGCGCCTCTTAAGGCCTCCACGACCGGGTTTATCCCGTAGACTGTGAACTTCACGAACGTCCCCCCTGCCCTGTCACGGCACCATAACCGGCATGGCCGGCTGGTTGGGCGGCAAGGCCGGCGCAACGCCCCTCATAAGATTATCCAGCTTCTTTTTCGCGTCTCCGGCCTCTTTGGTCCTGCCAGCCCTGAGGTAAAGGTCGTAGAGGTGGGTATATATGTTGATAAGACCTCCGGTATCGGTCACCGGTATGGTCATGGCGGCCCTGCTGAAAAAACCCTCGGCCCCCTCGTAGTTGCCGACCATGGTCTCGATGACGCCGAGGGTGTCGAGGTATATATACTGCCGTGCGGGGTCGAGCGTAAGACCCCTTGTGACTATGGCCTGGGCGATGACCGGCCTTCCGGTCTCGACGTAGACCCATCCGAGGTTGTTGAAGTAAACGCCCTTTTCCGGGTCGAGGTCTATGGCCTTCAGATAGCTCTCCTCGGCCCTGTCGTAGAGCCTTCTTTTGAGATAGATATTGCCCATGCCGAAGTGCGGCCTCGCGTCGTTGGAATTAACGAGGAGCGCGGCCCGTAACTCTTTCTCGGCGCCGTCGAGGTTGCCCTTGGACTCGTATATCCCGGCGAGCCTTACGTGCTCTTCAAACGTAAGGGGGCCGCCCGATGGGGCGACCATAACGTAAGACGCGGCGCATGAGGTCACAAGCGCAAGGGAAACGAACGCCGTAAGAACCGTTCTCATAACGGACCTCCATAAGCCAAGGGCTACGGGGTATCTATCATGGAATATCGTTTCACCGGGCTGCTGAACAACTCAACCAGCCGTCCACGACGGTCAACCAACAACCGGCCTTGCCGGCCAGGGCTTGCTTCGAGGGATTTCACCTGCGGGGCGTTATGAGGAGGGTTGAAAAGCCCGTCTTGCTCCAGGCGCCGGCAAGCTCCTTATAGCTCATTACCTTATCCCTCTCAAGCCCGGAATGGACGATAACGACGCCGTCCGGGTCGCTGAAACCGGTCACGACGATATAATGGCCTATAGGATACGACGCAAATCCGAGGTTGAGGAAGAGTATGGGCGGGGTCCCGTCCCTTACCCTCTTCTTAAGGTCTTCGATGCCGCCGCTGTAAAAGTCGGCCTCAAACCCCTTGTCTTTCGCGTAAAGGAGCATGTCTATGGAGAGGGTGCCCTTGAGCTCGGGCCTGTAAACGCCCTTCGAGACCTCTTCGAGGCTCGTCTTCATGCCGTAGTAATTGAGGACGTCCGCGAGCGAGGCCGGCCCGCACATAAGCTCTTTCTGCGGGAAAAACGGCACGCCCTTTATGACAGAGGCCAACCCCCTGCCGGAGTCGGCCTCTATGGAATCAAATGCCGCCTTTTTGTCTATCGCGCCGGAGCATCCATGGAGCGAGATATAGAGAACGAGCAACGCCGGCCCGTAAAAACGTCGCGAAAATCGGCCAAACACCATTGCTCCGTGCATAGGTTCATCTGGCCGTATTCTCAAACGGCCTGGTTATCCGTATTATTTCACCGGCTCGAGTATTATCCTGTGTCCGGTAAGCTGCAGTATGACTATGACAAGGATGACTATGACGAGAAGCCCTATCACAATACCCATGTCGCCGCCGGGAAAGAGGCTGTCCACCTGGGAGGCGAACCTGTGGAGTTCCTCGTCGGAGAGCTTCTCTATCCTTGAGGCAACCTCGTCGTGCCCCAGGCCGAGTTTTTCGAGCCTGTCGCTTACGACCTTTGATTCGAGGACCCTCTGGACCTTATCCATATCGGCCTGCCTCGAAACCGCATGAGAGCCGGATTCGACCACATAGGCAAGGCTCTTTGACGGCACCGCGCTCAGGCATAAAAACGAAAACGCGAGATAGAAGATAAAGAACCTTGAAAGATGTCTTTTCATGGATACCCTGTTACCTCCTTTTTTTATCGGCCTTTTCAACTGACGCGCCGTGGCCTTCGCGGCTCTTAATAAAACACAAAATGCCATGCCTGTCAATACCCCCGGCCGGCGGGTGAGGGCTGAAGGAATTTTGCCGGGGATGACCCGCCAAAAGGCTGTAACGCCAAAGTAATAATGTCCTATTCTGCCAAAGTAGAAATGTCCTGTTTTGGAGTTGCTATAATGCCCTGTTTTGAAGGAGGGCGTTATGGCGGAGGACATTTTGAGGATGAGCCGGAAGGAACTGAAGCGGTTG
>JACRCI010000008.1 GCA_016219105.1 Deltaproteobacteria bacterium
AGGTCTTTTACGAACTTGAACGGACGAGGCGAAACCTTGGATTTGGTGCGCTCGTACTCTTTTAGAACGGAAAGCCAGCGCTTTACAACGACCTGATGCGAGTACTGCATAGGGGCCTCATTTGGATTGCTTTATCTTACCAAAAGAGTTACCTAATTAGTGAGCATCTACAACACATCCCATTTATTTCGCATCTTCCTTCCTCGGTCTTCCTCTGGGCTTTGCCGTTAATATCCTGTCAAGCCTTGTAGGGTGGGCTGAGCCCACCATTTCCGTTTAAAGCCTCACTCCGCCCCTCTTATCCTCTCCGCCGTCCTTCCGAGTATATACCCGCCCAACCTGCCTGCAGCAGGCAGGCGCCTATCTCCCTGTCTGTGTGCAGGCACGCACAGGCAGGCATGAGCGTCCAGTTGAACCGTTCTTGGAGGCAGAGGGGTAGTAGAGTAGATTGTGTTGAGGTCGGTTGACCGAAACCCAACATCTTCTCATTGTCGAAAAATCGTTGGGTTACTACCGGACTTATACCGACATATAAGTACCGTGGGAGGCACACACAGGCCGGCCTCCCACGGATGTTGTTTTAAGGCGGATCTATTTTCCTAATTCATCCACAAGGCCCATTATCTTCTGGAACCGTTCCTTCTGGATGCCGCCGGCGAGCTTCTCGGCATCGTCCTGCTTGCCGCTGAGTATCAGGGGGACAAGCTCGGTCTCGCGGGTCTTTTTAAAGGCGGTCCATGTGTCTACCAGCTCCTTGAACTTGGCCTCCTTGCCGGCAGGGGCCTTCATCTTGGCGAGCATGGCGCTAACGGCATCGGCGGTGTCCTTCACGAGCTTTTGCTGGTCAGCGCCGCGCTTGTCTTTGTTTTTAAGCATCGTAACGATGGAATCCCTGGCGTCGCTTATCTTTACCTTAAGGTCTCCGAACTCCCCGGCGATCGCCGGTAGTGCCGTGAGAGTAAAGAAGGAAAATATTGCGAGGAGCGTAAAAAACCGTTTCACTTTTTGATGCCTCATAAAGATTTCTCCTTTTTGTCAAGCGTTGCCCTTACGGGCGAAACCGAACCCTGACATCCCCTCTTACGATAAAGCATGTCTTTTCTCCTTCCGTTTACACCTCCTTTCGCAGATGTCTGGTGCAAAAACATCCACCAGCATGGTTGCGGCATCTATCTAACGGGATCCAAGTATCCCATACAATAACAGTTATATATTGTCAAGAGGAATATGCCTGGTGTCAAGCCAAAATAGAAATGTCCTCTTTTCGCCAAAATAGAAATGTCCTCTTTTTGGCAGCGTGTGAATACTTCCTCCAAGGGTGGTCCTTTGGCGGGGGGATACGCTTCTTTCTTATCTTAAAGGGTTTTGTGGAATAATTGGGGACACATCCCATTTATTTCGCATCTTCCTTCCTCGGTCTTCCTCTGGGCTTTGCCGTTAATATCCTGTCAAGCCTTGTATGGTGGGCTGAGCCCACCCTTTCCATTTAAAGCCTCACTCCGCCCCTCTTATCTTCTCCGCCGTCCTTCCGAGTATATACCCGCCCAACCTGCCTGCAGCAGGCAGGCGCCTATCTCCCTGTCTGCGTGTGCGGACACGCACAGGCAGGCATGAGCGTCCATAGCCTGTCCGGCGGGTCAGGACCCGGACAGAAAAGCATTTCCGCTTGAGGTAAAGCAAAATCGGTGATAAGGTTTATGTATGGATATCCGCTCGATTTTAAGGGATAAGGAGAAAAAAACATACCGGAGGATGTCCCGCGCAATGCGGATAAGGCTTGCCATAGAACTGTCCGAGTTCGCGCAAAACCTCGCCAGAGGTCTTAAGGCTCATGGAAAAAGAGTTCAGGGAAATCGTAAAGGTCTTAAAAGAGGCAAGGCGTCTTAAATACATCCATGACTTCGCCCTCACCGGGGCGCTCGCCCTTTTGCATCCGAGAGCCACGGAGGACATGGATTTCCTGATTTCCATCGAAAAAGAAAACATCGGACGGTTCGTTGACTGGCTTAAATTCAACAAACCATACAACCTCGCAAGGCACCACGCCGGAAGACCGAAAGACCGCATAAAAGACCTTATCGAAGTGCCCGCGGGCTCAACGCGGGCGGATCTTATAGTCGCCCACAGCGAAGTGGAAAAAGAAGCGATAGCCACGGCCTCTCCGGTAAGTCCTCTGAGGAACGTAAAACTCAAGGTGGTAAGGCCCGAGTATCTGATAATATTGAAACTCCGGGCAGGCTCGGACCAGGATTATATTGACGGCGCCCGTCTGTGGAACGAATCCATAGACAGGAGGCTCGTTAGAAGGATGGCGAAGAAAATGTACATGGAAAGAGGACTCGAAAAATTGGCCGGATTGGCAAAAAGGCTCCCCTGACTCTAATATACAGGGGTGGGCTGTACCCTCATAATCTCACGGAACGACGATATGCCCGCCGTGGCCGAGTATCTTGAGCGCCAGCGGGCCGTTTCCCTCTTTATACGCCCCCCTCAACCGTTCGAGCGGCTGGCTGAGCGGCTCGTCCGTCAGATCGAACGTCCCCCAGTGTATCGGAATAAAGACCTTTGCCCTCGCGTCAGAAGCGGCTTGAAGCGCCTCTTCCGGGTTCATGTGGTAGGTCTTCATGAACCATCTCGGCTCGTATGCGCCTATGGGCGCGAACATGACGTCCATCGGGCCGAATTTTTCCCCTATCTCCTTGAGGCCCTCGAAATAGCCCGAATCGCCTATCCAGTAATATTTTTTGCTGCCGTGCCCTATCAGGAAACTCGCCCAGAGCATGGTGTCCGTGTCGAAAAGCCCCCTTTTCGACCAGTGCTGGACCGGAAGCGCCCGTATCCTCAGGTCCCCGTCCGCGTATTCCTCCCACCAGTCGAGGGCTATGTGTTTTGAAACCCCGATGGATTTAAAGTAAGACTCATAGCCCGGGGCGGTTATAAAAACAGGGTCGAACCGCTCCTTCAAAAACCTTACGCTCTTTGTGTCAAGATGGTCGTAATGGCCGTGGGATATGAGGACGTAATCAATATGCGGCAATCTTTCCGGCTCGACGGGAAAAGGCGTTTTCCTTTTCAGGAAAAAAGATATATCCCAGAGGACCGGGTCGGTTATTATCGCCTTTCCCCCGGCCTTTATAAAGACCGTTGCGTGCCCGAGCCACACCGCGTAACCGGCATGGCCGGCTGGTGGGCCGGCAGGGCCGGCTAACTGGCCGGCGCGTCCTGTATCATTATCAAGGCTTGAGAAATCCGGCCTTACGGCGTCAAACCCCGCCTCATTCTTTTTTTCTTCCCTGTACGGGTTTTTTGAAAACCGCCATTTTAAAAATTCGATTGTACTCCTGCGGCAGTCGGGACACCACGGGTTGAAAAACCTCCCGTCCTTGCCGTGGTGCTTTTTCCCCCTAACTATCTCCTCAAGCGACATGCCCGGCCCGCCGGACAGCGAAAGAAAGGGGTAAAAGAGACTCGAAATTACGAGCATCGGAACCACGGCATATCTAAGCGTCATCTCCACCGGTCCTCAAAATAAAAAGAGGGCGCGACGCCCCCTTCGGTGCAAAGCCGGGATTTCCCGCGCCCGGCCTCAGTCCCCCCTTAACTCCCTGGGCACGCCGGAATACCGGGCCTTTCTCCTGAGTTCCACGAGCCCGTCCTCAAGCTCCCGTATCCTGCCCTCGACGTCCGGGAGGTCTTTTTTGTGATTGGTGTAAAGCCCGACGGTGTCCGGGTCGTATGTCTGGCCGAGGCGGCGGCCATTCTCGAATATCTCGACAAACTGTTTTTTCTGATAATACTCGCGCTCCGCGCTATCCAGGTCGTTTTTCTGCTTGCCGATGGCCGACCTCCACCACGAAAGCGGGTGGTCGCCGTAGAGTTCCTCCTTCTCGTCTTTTTTTTCAGACAACGGCCTTACGGCCGGGACGGGAGGAGGGGCGGCGGCGGGACGACCCTGTTCAAGTTCTATTACGGCCGCCTTACCCCTGTATTCCGGCGGGACCTTTTCCTCATCGTCGGTCATGTGCAAAACGCCTTTCCCGTCCGTCCACTGGTATATGGCGGCAGAGGCATGGGAGGCCGATAAAAGGCATGATATCAATATTATCCCGAATATTCTCATACGGTTCACATTATAGCCCACTGTCACCTTCCGGTCAACCAACCGGCCCTTCCGGTCAACCAACCGGCCCTGCCGGACAGCCAACCGGCCCTGCCGGCCAACCAGCCGTCCTCGACGGCCAACCAGCCGTCCTCGACGGTGAGATAGGTTCTTACATCGAGCCTTTCCCCGTCCGTGGTGACAGTCACGGCGCCATGCTCATCCGTCCTGTAGAGGGCTATGCCCTTGTCCTTGAACCTTTCAACGGTCTCGGCGTGCGGGAACCCGAAGGCGTTCATCCTTCCAACGGACGCGATCGCGACAGCCGGGGCCACCCTGTCGAGAAAACCGGGGCCTGAGGAAAAACGGCTCCCGTGGTGGGCCACCTTGAGGACATCGGCGCCTATGTCCTTTCCGACAAGGGCATCCTCGGCCTCTTCTCCTATGTCGCCCGTGAAGAGGAACCTTTTTTTACCATAGGTGAGCCTTACGACGAGGGACGAGTTGTTCATGTCCATGCCGGAGTTTTCCGGCGGGTTCAGGAAATCTATCTTTACGTTGTCCACGACCCGTGCCGGCGTAAGCGCGTTTAAGACCTCTACCTTCACGCCTCCCTCCTCGATGGCGTTTTTAAGCCCGGGCTTGAGCTCCCCGACGCCGTTCCACCAGAATTCCCCGGGGCTGAAGTTCCGGGCTATGAATTCAAGCCCGTCCATGTGGTCTCTCTGCGCGTGCGTCAGAACGATATAATCAATGTCCTGTATCCTCCTCGCCCACAGAAACGGCGCGACCACGGCCTCGCCGGTGTCGAACCTGCCGCCGTAAAAACCCCCTCCGTCTATGAGCATCTTCCTGCCCGGCCGGCCTTTGTCAGAAGGGAATTCAATTAGCGTTGAATCTCCCTGCCCCACGCTTATGAAAGTCACGCGTAGTTGGTTCTGCCGTATGTCCCTCAGATACCACATCCCGCGGCTGGCCAGGAACAGGCCGAAAAAGACCGGCAGGAGGACGCGCGCCAGCCGCTTTTGCCTGACGAACGGGACGCATGAGACGGCGGCGTAAAAAAAGACCGCCTCAATCAATGTCGGCGCGGCTGTCCAGACCGAGGCATAAGGAAGCGCGGCAAAGGACTTTACCAGCCATGCCGTGAATTCAAGCGTCCGGTCCGCGCACCACAGAAGAAACAGGGCAAGCCCGTTTGACAACGGCATCACGAGAACCGAGATAAGCCCGAGCGGCACGGTCAAAAACCCGGTAATCGGCACGGCAATGATATTTGACAGCACCCCTATAACGGACACCCTGTGGAAGTGATAGGCGAGCAGGGGATAGGTCCCGAGCGAGGCGGCGAGCGATACGAAAAAGAGCGTTTTTACCTTTTTGCCAGTCTTTCCAGTCCATTCCCTCAGCCGGCCGGCCTCGACGGCCCACCAGCCGTCCTTGACCGACGGCCGGCCGGAGGCAAAACCGTTTGTTTTTTTTTCGGCGCTTTCGAATAACGCGGCAAGGCCCGGGGTGAGATAGACTATCGCTATGACTGCGGCGAACGAAAGCTCGAACGAGGCGTCCCAGAGAGACTCCGGCGAAACAGCGAGCACGACGAGGGCCGCGAGCGCGACGGTATTATAGAATTCCCTGAGCCTCCCTATGAGCATGGTAAAGACGAACGCGGCGACCATTATGACGGCCCTCTGGGTCGAGACCGAGAGTCCGGAGACCGCGCCGTAGGCCGCGACCGGGAGGAGCGAAAAGGCCACGGCCAATTTCTTCGCGTTGAACTCAAGCAACAGCCTCTCGCTCCTTTTTAATATCCAGAAAATCAGGAGATACGAAAGATACGCGACAAACCCCACGTGCAGGCCGGAGATGGCCAGAAGATGCGCGGTCCCGGATTTTACGAACGCGTCTTTGACGTCATCCGGTATGTCTCCTTTTTCACCTGTGATAAGCGCCTTCAGCACCCCCGCGTTTGCAACGCCGGAGGAATCTATAAACCCGTTTACACGCCGCCTCAGAGATTCCGTATACCTGAAAACCCAGTCGAGGCTAACTGTCTGGCCGGGAGGACCTTCCGCCATTCTCACCATAAAACCCTCTTTGACGCGGCCGGTTACGTATACGCCTCTGCTTTTAAGCCGCCATTCATAGTCTAACTCTCCGGGGTTTCCGAAATTCGCAGGCTCTTTAAGACGGGCTATGAACCGCACGATATCTCCTCTTTTGACCGCGGGCCAGTCATCTGTCCTCGACGGCCCACCAGCAGTCCTCGACTGACGGCCATCGGCATATAAGAGGACCTTGCCTTCTATCTCCTCCCATTGGCCAGCCGGGGCGTCAACCGTCCCCGACGGCCAACCAGCCGTCCTCGACGGCCCGCTGTCCGTAAAAACACGGCGCGCCTCCACGTAAAGCACAACGCCGTCATCGAAGGTCTCAGGCGCTTTATAGACCACCCCCTCCACCCTCATTGGTTCGGGCCTGATAAAGTTCTTTATGTGCCGCGAAGGGATATCGGGATTGACCGCCGGCAGAAGAAAAAGCGCGCCCGTGAAGAAAAATACAGGCAGATACGGGGCATGACCCGCGCCCAATTTTCTAATACGGCCGCCCGTTATGACGAGCGGGACGGAAGAGAGCAAGATGAACAGGATTACGGCCGCATAGGAGGGGTTGAAATAGCGGGAAAACGCGATTCCAAGGGCAAAGGATACGGCAATCGGGACGAGCGGGCGCATGAAATAAGCCCCTCACAAAGCGCGGTCAGCGGCTCACGGCCTTTTATTATCGCTTAAACTCCCCTTTATGGCTGCTGCAAGCCCGGCGGTTACGCCCGGCACGTCCGTAAGCTCCTCGACGCTCGCCCGCTTAATCCCATCGAGGTCGCCGAACCTTTCAAAGAGCTTTATTCTCCTTTTCCTCCCTATGCCCGGTATATCCTCGAGCATTGACGCCATGCCCTTGCCTCTGAGCTTTCTGTGATACCCGACCGCGAACCTGTGCGCCTCGTCGCGTATCCTCCTTAACAGCAAATCCCCTTTTGAGCCTTCTTTTAAAAAGACCGGCTCCTTAACCCCTTTCAGATACACCCGCTCCCCTCTATGCTCCCTCCCCTTGCCCGTCTCCCTGAAAACCTTCTCCTTTGCAAGGGCCACAACAGCCGCATCCGGCCGTCGAGGACGGCTGGTTGGCTTAAGCCCCCTCATAACGTCCAGCGCGATAGAGAGCTGTCCCTTTCCTCCGTCAACGACGACGAGGTCCGGGATGTCCGCCTCATCGGCGCTTTCATACCTGCGCGACAGGACCTCCTTCATCATGGCGTAGTCGTCCGGCCCGGTAACGGTCTGTATCCTGTAAAGCCTGTAACGCGCCCTGTCCGGTACCCCGCGCGTGAACGCGACCATCGCGCCCACGGGATATTTTCCGCCGGTATTAGACATGTCGAACGCCTCGATCCTTTCCGGAGGGCTTGAAAGCCTGAGCCTTTTTTTGAGTTCCTCCACTGCGGAGGTCTCCTCAGCGGCCTTCAATCTTTTAACGGCCTCTTGCGCGTTCGCGCCGGCCAGTTGGACAAGCTTGCGACCCTCCCCCCTCGCGGGCTTTCTCACGCATACCTTTTTTCCCTTTTTCCCGGAGAGCCAGTCCGCCATCGCCTCCCGGCCGTCAATGGATACCGGGATTAAGACCTCTTCCGGGACGAACCTGTGGCCCCTGTAAAACTGGCTTAAAAAAGAGCCGAGGTTTTCTTCGACTGGAACCGCTCCGCCGCCGCGGAACGTAAAATCCCTTGTGCCTACAAGCCTTCCCTCGCGTATGAAAAGGACGGTTATCGCGAGGTCATCCCTTGCCTCGGCAACGCCGAACGCGTCCCTGTCCATCCCCGAGGCGCAAAGCACGCTCTGGCCTTCGAGGGTGGCCTCTATGGAGCGTATCCGGTCCCTGAGTCTGGCGGCCTCTTCATACATCCGGGCGCATGCCGCCTCACGCATCTTCCTTTTAAGCCTGTCCGTGAGTTCCCGGTTTCTGCCTTCGAGGAACATTACGGCCCCGTCAACAAGCTCCTTATACGCCTCTTCGGATACAAGCCCCGAGGCCGGGGCGCTGCAAAGGCCGAGCTGGTAGTCGAGGCACGGCCGTGCGCGGTTACGGAACTCATGCGCGGTGCATACGCAAAGGGGAAATATCCTACGGAGGAACTTCACCGTATCCCTCGCCATGCGCGCCGAGGCGTGCGGGCCGAAATAGCGGCCGCCGTCGTCCCTGACCCGTCTGGTTACGGCTATGCGGGGGAATCTTTCGTTTACCGTCAGCTTTATGCTTACGTAGGTCTTGTCGTCTTTAAGGCGGATGTTGTAGCGGGGTCTGTGCTTTTTAAGGAGTGTGTCCTCGAGTATCAGGGCCTCTTTCTCGCTTGTGGTTACTATCGTATCTATGTCCTCGACCTTTTTCACGAGATACCGGACCGAGTATCTCCCGTCGCCGGCACGGCCGGCTGGTTGGCCGGCGGAGCCGGATTTGCCGAAATAAGAACGCACCCTGGAGCGGAGATTTTTGGCCTTCCCTATGTAGAGTATCTCCGTCTTCCCCTTCATTATGTAAACCCCGGGGGAGGCGGGGAGGGCGCTTATCTTCTCGTTGATCGTCTCTTTGGCCGTCTCCTTTATCTTCATGCGGGGGTCTCAAAGGCAGTCCCGGAGACCGTGTCCCCCAACCAGCCGGCCTCGACGGCCAACCAGCCGGCCGTGCCGGTGATTTCAAAAGAAAGGTGTGTTGTATTACCTCGCCCTTTCGAGATACTTTCCCTCTGCGGTATCTACCCTTACGACCGTCCCCACCTCTATGAAGGGCGGGACGTTTACCACCAGTCCCGTCTCCAGCGTGGCCGGTTTCTGCGAGGAGGCCGCCGTCGCGCCCCTTATGTTCGGCGCGGTATCGGTAACCTTCATCTCGACGACCTTGGGCGGCTCGACCCCGACGGGTTTACCCTCGTAGAACTCCACCATGAACTTCACGTTGGGCACGAGGTAATACACCGTCTGGCCGAGCGTGTCGCTGTTGAGGACTATCTGCTCGTAGGTCTCCGTGTTCATGAAATGGTACTGCGAGGAGTCCGAATAGA
>JACRCI010000010.1 GCA_016219105.1 Deltaproteobacteria bacterium
GTCTTATATATTATAGGCGTCTTCGGTCTTTTCGGTCTTGACGTTATCTCCTCAAACCGCGAGGACTCGCCTTTGTGTTTTATGACCATCCGGCCGTCCACATTCTCCTCGGCAATTACGCTCTTCGCGTTCACGCGGGTCTGAACCTGATAAAGCCTCTTCTCGTTAACGACCGTAAAGCCGTTGCGCAAGGCGCTTGTGTGCTTGAGGCACGGCGCGCCGTCAAGGTCGAGACCCTTTGCAACGGGACGATGGGCGTCAACGGCCTTCGACGCCTCAACGCCAAACCGCTTATCGTGCGCGTCGAGACAGCTCTCCGGAAAACGGTTCGCCGCATCCTTGCTCGAGATGCCCTTGAGCCGCAGCACCTTTACGGGACGGTCTTGGAGCGTCCTGAACAGCCGCTCGACCCTGCCCTTGGCCTGGGGACTCCTCGCGCGTGTCACCCTTTTATGCGCCGCGCCGGGAGCGCAAAGGACTTGTATTTTAAACGGCTAACGGGTATAGTTACGTTCGTGCGTAACTCATGGGCCCGTTGGCTAATCCATGAATAAACATCATCATAATCAAGGGACGCCTCTAAAGCCCCTGCTGACGGCCCTGGCCCTCGCGGTCATGGCCGCGGCACTGCGCGCATTCCTCTATATCGCGGAGAGGGAAGGGCTGGATTGGCCGCAGGCCGTCTCCATCGCGGATAAGGCATACACCGTATTTTCTACGTTCGGCGTGGTATTTCTCCTGCGCTGGCTCGTGGCGGACGCGCCGTTCAACCTGCTTCGCAGATACACCTTTGCCCCGCTTCTCAGGACATTCATCACGCTCCTCTTCTTCTTCGGGGCATTGCTCTTCCTTTTGCACAGGCTCCTCGACATCAACGTGCTGCCGCTCTTCACCACCTCGGCGGTGCTCACTGGCATCATCGCCCTGTCCTTGCAGGACACCATAAAGAACCTCTTCACCGGCCTGTGGATAAACATGGAGCGCGTCGCGGCCAAGGGCGACTGGGTGAAGGTCGCGGACAGGGAGGGCCAAGTCATGGATGTCACGTGGCGCACCACGAGGCTCCTGACCCGCGAGAACGACTACATATTCCTCCCGAACAGGATGCTCGCCGACGGCGCGTTGGAGAACTATACCTTCCCGACCCCGTTTCATATCGTCGATATCAACGTCACGGCGGGCTATGACGACCCGCCGAACAAGGTAAAGGACGTGCTTGTCGAAGTCGCAAGCCACACCCACGGCGTTGTCGCGGAGCCTGCGCCGGTGGTATGGGCCACGGGCTACGGGGACTCGGCCATACACTATAGGCTAAGGGTATGGATAAACGACTACGCGATAGCCCCGGACGTGCAAAGCGGTCTCGTTTCGGCCATCTGGTATGCCTTCAGGCGGAGCCACATCGAGATACCTTATCCGTCACGGACGATACATTACAGGAGGGCCGGAGGCCGGCCGGAAGGCGTTGACATCCTCGCGTCGCTCCGCTCCATCGATTTCCTGCGAGCCCTTGGAGACGCGGAGCTGGAGAGGGTGGCGGACTACGCGAGGATAGAGGTCTTCGGACACGGCGAGGCCATCGTGAGGGAGGGCGAGGAAGGCCGGACGTGCTACTATATCATCGCCGGGGACGTAGACATACTGCACAGGGGGCACGGCCCGAAGGGCGTCCTGCTCACTACGCTCGCGGCGGGCGGGTTCTTCGGCGAGATGAGCCTGCTGACCGGAGAAAAGAGGAACGCGACCGCAGTGGCGGCCAAGGACACCACGTGTCTGGTCATGGAATCAGGCGCGTTCAGGAGGATATTCAACGAAAATTCCGCTGTGGCGGAGCGGCTCTCCGAACTCCTTGCCAGACGCCGGGCCGAGCACCATGAGTTCAAGAGCAAGGTAAAGTCCAGGGCCGAGGCGCAGAAAGAGGACGAGCACAACATCCTCGCCGGGATAAGAAGGTTTTTTAATATCGGATGAGTCTGGTTGACGCCACTCTACGGCGGGTTCAGGTTTGCAAACCTGAACCCGCCATAATCTCGAATGGTGCGGAATTGCCCCCCATCCCTTCCTTCCCCCTAGAATCGGGGGGGAAGGGGGTTTGCCTTTAGGAACCTCTGATTTATTATAAACGGGCTTGTCATGCCCGAAGGTTTCTATCGGACATCCAGCGTCTTTCGCCGTGGAACGGAAGATTTTAAGACGCTGGATTCCCGCCAAAGCGATTTACAATAAAGCTGCTTTGTAAATCGTAGCTCTATGCGGGAATGACGAACTGTGAATTAATCAGAGCTTCCTTTAGTCTTTTTTCCCGGCTGGAGCTGGTTTGCGGCCCGCTCCAGCCATAGTTTCGCTACCTTGCAACTCCAGCATTCCCGCATGAGATGCGGGAATGCCGTTTTTATCAGGAGAACGGCTACCCCGCCCAAAAATCCCTTCAACCGTCATTTTTTTATCTTTACACGGCCAAGGATAAGACATATACTGTTGCAAAGCGCGGATGGCGGGTCAATAGGTTGTCTGATTGCCGGATGCGCCGGGTATCTTTATCGACATGCAATCCATTCGCTGACAATTTTTGTCACTTGAGTGACAAAAATTGTCAGTGGTCTCTTCCCGTGTAATTTTTTTGACCGTTTTGCGCTGTTTTTGCTGTTTTTTTTTAAATGGCAGCTATCTTGCATGGTATATTATTGATAGAGGCTAAAGTTTTTCCGGATATTGCCGATATGTCAAAAATTTAGCAACCGAGGCGCACATGACGCATGGACGCGACGTGGTTCATGGAAGGGGAGGTGGGTTGGCTGCTGACGAGGGGTTCACGCTTATCGAGTTGCTGATAGTCGTGGCGATAATAGCAATACTTGCGGCCATAGCCATCCCGCAATACGCGGCTTACAAGAGCCAGGCGATAAGGGCGAGTATGTTGTCCGATTCGAAGACCTCGGCCGAGGCGATGGAGACGCTGTTCTCTGATTGCGGGACATATAAATCCGCGTTTGGAGCAAAGACAGGCACCGGGCCGGCGGCTATGGACCTGAACTTTGTTAAGGCCGATTGCACCCATAATCCCGCCCTGGTCCTCAAGGTGCACGTCAGCGCCGGCAACGTGCTGGAAATAATCTCCGCCGACGACATTGCATGGACGTCTACGATTACCAATTCCGCGGGCGATGATCTCACCTATCAAGGGCCGATACAGAGAAGTTCCTCCGGCATGTGCACGTACGTCGGCAGCGGCCAGGGTTGTTGAGTGACCTGTCTGGCCGCGTAAGCCGCCATTGCGCGCAAGGGGTGTGCGCGCCTGCCTCAGCCGCTTCCTGCAACTTTCCAAAGTAGCCAGCAAAAGAATACCCCCTCCCGGCCTCCCCTTATCCCCGCAAAGATTTACAAAGTAGCTCTATTTTACAAAGTAGGTCTATTTTACAAAGTAGCTCTATGCGCGGGGACAAGGGGAGGAGCCAAGACTCCCCCTCTTGCCCGCGCATCTCTTGCGGGATAAGAGGATGAAACAATCGACGATTGTTTCATGGGGGGGGTTAGCCGTAGGGCGCAAATCGTCAAGGCGTAACCCCTCCCGGCCTCCCCTTGGTCAATGTGCGGGAAAAAGCCCCCGCGCCTTGACCAAGGGGAGGAGCCAAGACTCCCCCTCTTGCCCGCGCGTCTCATTCGGGAGAAGAGGATGAAACAATCGA
>JACRCI010000003.1 GCA_016219105.1 Deltaproteobacteria bacterium
TGCCATCTATCTTACAGCAACCCCCCGAGGCCAGCCAGCCACAGCACAAACGGCTGGACGGTCTGCGAAAATTGCCATAGATACGCGACAGGCTGGACATACATCCATACGAACGTAACAACGGGCTGCGCTGCATGCCACCTCTCTTACAGCAACCCCCCGAGGCCAGCCAGCCACAACACAAACGGCTGGACGGTCTGCGAAAATTGCCATAGATACGCAACAGGCTGGACATACATCCATACGACATCCACGACGGCTAATTGTTACACATGCCACTCTACCACCGCGCCCGCTGCCCACCTCGCCTATCCGACGAGGTTCGGCACGGTCTGCCAGGACTGCCATGTGTATCCGACGTGGAATTCGAATAAGATAAACCACACTTTCACCTCATTCCCAACAACCCATCATGCCTCTGTATGCGCAGACTGCCATGCATCCCAGAACTACGGCAACAAGGGCGGGTGCATAGAGTGCCATACCGCAAGCGGCGCGAAGGTGCATAAAACCAGCTCTAACGCTGGCTGTTTAGGCTGCCATCCGACAGGTAAAAAACCATGAGCGCCTTTTACCGCGGCTATAAAGCTCTGCGGCATGGAAGGCGCCCCGCGTTATACATCCTCTGTATGGCGGCGTGCGCCGTCGTAACCACTTTTCTTGCGCCAGGCGACTCAACGGCCGTCGAGGAACACGGTTTAATCTCAGTCGATGACTATTTCTCAACTGGAAGCGCGGCAGCGTACGACAGGAATATCCTTACAACCCGCATGAGGTTTGATTTGACAAAGATAAATCAGGACGGCGGCCTGTCGTTCCATTTCGACGGCAGAGACCGCCTGAGCCTCGGCCCAAGCGACTACAACAGCAATATAGAGAGCGTCCTTATTGACACCTTAAACATTCAGTACTCGGGACAACGCTATTATCTATCGGTCGGGAGGCTGAGGCCAAAGGACCTCCCCATCGAGAACGTGGACGGCATAAACGTTTTATATCGGCCATCTGCCCTTGGCATGGGGTTCTTCGCCGGCTCGCGGCCCGACCCCTATACAAGGGCCATGAACACCGACTTCCTGACGGCCGGGGCGTACCTCTCATACAGCAAAAACGACCTCGCCTCTTCTCTGGCGTTCGTCCATACCGCCTATAAGGGCGGCACGGACCGCCAGTACCTCTACGGCACGCTTTCATACGTGCCGGTTAACCGGACGCGATTTTACGGCTCGGTCATGGCCGATATGAACCAAACGGCCGGAGGCTTGAGCCCCACCAACGCGATTGCGGAACTCACCTACCTGCCCTACGACAGGATGAGCCTCGCTGCCGGCTATACCCAGTTCAGGGCCATACGCTACTTAAGGTCAATGGATTTCGACATTAACGGCACGAGGCAGGACGCCTATTACTTAAGCGGCAACTGGCGCCTCGGCGATAGATACGCCGTATATGGAAGGGTTGAACGGCAGTCCAGATATTATCAGACGGCCGCGGCCGGGACTGCACCCGCCCACTCGAACGTTTTGAATATGGGCCTGAGCGCTGATAACCTCCTCGATACCGGCATAAACATGAACCTCGGCGCATCGCTTACGGACAATTACAGCTCAAGGAACGATTCGTACCGCATGGAATTGAGCAGACTCTTCCACGACTTCCTGCAGATAGTCTTAAGCGGCTCGTACATGGCGTCAAACTATGAAATCACCAAAGAGACGGACAACGTCTACTCTCTCGGCGCGGCCGGCTATGTCTTTATAAGCAGGAACTGGAACGCCTCTGCGTCGTTTGACCGCGAGCAGGCATCCGGCTATTCCACAGACCGCCTTATGACGCGCCTGAGCTACAGATTTTAGTTCCGCGGCGTCCCGAACATCTTCTCTATCCGAACCCCGATGGATTTGAGGAATTCGCCCGGCAGTTCCCCGCCGGCGAATATGTAGACGTAATCGTTCGGGATGGTTATAGCCTCCTTGCCAATTGTCAGGCGCGCCTCTTTTTCCATTATCTCTATCAGGAGCGAATTGAAAATGACCTTTACCCCGCCCGCAGAAACCGCCTTCCCCAGACGGTCCCTGTTTGCGGGTTTTATGCGGCTGAAGGCATCTCCCCTGTAAGACAGGGTAACGCGGTTGCCCGGCCCACCCGAGAGCGCAACGGCCGCCTCAACGGCGCTGTCGCCCCCGCCGACAACGAGGAGGGCGTGGCCGCGGTGCTGTTCAGGGTCTATGAGGCTGTAGGCGACCTTCGGGAGCTCTTCACCCGGAACCCCGAGTTTCCTCGGAGTCCCGCGCCGTCCTATGGCGAGCACCATGCATCTTGCGAGGTATTCGCCCCCGGTGGTCGTGACACTGAACAAATTGCCCTCGTTCTTCAATCCAATCATCTTTTCATTTGAATTTATCTCGAGGCCGGTTTTCCGGAAAACCTCTTTCCAGAAATGAAGCAGGGCCTCCTTGGTCGTCTCCCTTAGTTTCACCTTTCCGTACGTGGGGAGGTTCACGGGAGAGGTCATGACTATCTTGTGCCGCGGGTAATGGAGGACCGTGCCGCCGAGGTCGTTCTGGTCAATGGTCAGGGATTTGAGCCCAAGGTTACGCGCGTTAAGGGAGGCGCCTATGCCCGCCGGCCCGGCGCCGACTATCAATACGTCGTAAACGCCTTCCCGGGAGGGGCCTTCCTCCTTGAGCCTCCGGGCTATGCAGTCCACGGCCTCGCAGCCCTGCGTGACGGCGTTTTTTATGAGGCCCATGCCCCCGAGCTCTCCGGCGATGAAAACGCCCTTTATGTTCGTCTCGAAATCCGGGGTAAGATAGGGCA
>JACRCI010000011.1 GCA_016219105.1 Deltaproteobacteria bacterium
ATTTCAGGATCTAAGGAATCTCTGATTAATTCCCTTTTTGTCATTGCGAGCCGCGTTTTTGCGGCGAAGCAATCTCGTAACTTATTGATTTGCCTAAGACATGAGATTGCTTCGCTACGCTCGCAATGACGGGACTGGGAATTAATCAGAGTTTCCCTAAAAGGGTTTTCAGAAGGCGCTTGAGGCAAGGGATGCTGATTGACCCTGAAACAAGCCTGAAACAAGTTCAGGCCATGGTTCAGGGTGACAGAGGTAAGGTTCAGCATGACAGAGTAGGAATGACAGACGGCTTTTCTACAGCCCTGCCCTGCATAAAAAAACAAGGGGGAAGGTTTCCCTTCCCCCTTGTCTGGAATTTCAGCGTTGCCATCACCTTATCTTTTTCCCCCTCACCCTACCCTCTCCCCTATGGGGAGAGGGGGAAAAAGGGGAGAGGAAACGACAAAGGAGACGTTATTACCTGTTATGGCACTGCTGACAGCCCGTGTCAGAGGCTACGCCCACGCCGATCTGTGAGCCAGTGGACACCGCGGATGTGTAATTCCATCTGAGTATGTCGTTGTTCGGGCTTCCGTGCGCGAAGTGGCACGAGAGACAGAACACCCTATCCTCGCCGCCGTTAGCGTAATATGTGGTGCCACTCGTAGCGTTCAACGCGTTCTGCGCGGCCGGGAGCTTTTTACCAATCGGGATAATGGCGTCGTCCCAGTAGTGAGTGTCGTCAACTATGGTTATGCCGCCGCCAGATTTCCTGCTGGCTGATTCATGGAGCTGGTTCTGCACCGGGTGCCTCTTCCAGTCATCGCCCGATACGTTGTAGGCACTATAAAGGCCCTCATGCCACGCGCCGTGGCACTGGGCGCAGAATCTCGATATGCCGACAATGGTACCCATTGTTCCCTGTGTACCGCCGCCGTAGTAGTAGTTTTGTGTCCCGCTGCTCCTCCACACAGGCCACCTGTTGGACGCGGAGTTAGGGTCCGTTCCGTCGGTGACAGAACCCGCGATACCGCCGGCATAGCCCATGGCGAGGTCGCCGAAACCGCCTGAGGACATGTTCGTCCACGTGTTCTCTGGGCCGGCGGCTCCGCTGTTGAGGTAGTTCTTCAGGTAGTCGCCTGCCTTGAGGTTCCTGTATTTGTTGATGTTGTCTGTCGTGCTATCCGTGCCGTGCGGGTCATGGCACGATGTGCAGGTGAGCCTCGTAATGTCGCTCGTGGATACTGTGGCGCCGCTGGTGGTGTTTCCAGGCGGAATCGGATTAGCCATTCCGAGGCTGTGGCCGGTCCCGAGCGCGTTGTTGCTCGCGTTGTCAGCGGTGTTCGCGGTCCACGTCGTGCCCGAGTAGCCTCCCACGTCCGAGAAATCTCCGCCCGCGCCGACCTTGTCAAAGGCATCGCCGTTGGCCCATTTGTCGGTCGTAAGATATACCTTTGGCGGCCTGGTGGTCCCGGTGTTGCCCGGGGCTGACGGGAACGCGTCCCCACCCTGCGCGCCGTTCTCGGCGTGGCACTGCAGGCAGAACTCGTGGATATTCTTCCTATCATCGCCGGTGATAGAGCCCCTCAAAAGCAGGAAGGAGCCGGTTGCGCCTCCCATCGCCGGAGAGCTTGTGCCGCCCTGGGAACTGTGCATGGTATGACAGTTGCCGCATGTGAGCGGCCCTGAGCCCTTATGCACGGCGCCGGACGGCGTGGCGTACATCACCAGCGCGAATACCGCGAAAGCGGCCAGCGCCGGCAAGAATGACTTTCTCATGTCCATCCTCCTTTTTTCTTGATGATTATTGTTGCCGGTAAAAGTTGTAATCATGTTCAGTCCCTTTTCTCCATCTGTTACTTACTTGCTGTTACTTGCTTGCAAACTTGAAAGACTGGATTCCGGGTCAAGCCCGCAATGACAAACAAAAACTTACCCGGTAATGACAAACAAAAACTTACGCGGCGATGCAAACCCGGGGCATAAAAAAAACCCCAAACCGGAAGGGGGAAAGAAGAGATTGCTTCGGGCTTAAAGCCCTCGCAATGACAAAAACCGCGCCTTCCTTTTGAGGCACCCGTCACCTCAAACTTGCCGCCGTCAGCATTTTCTAAATTCAAGATTAACAAATTTTAATTGACCTGTCAAGGAATTTTTTCAGGGTCTTCTCCGGTCCCCGGGGGCCGTCATTTTTTTGGCGGTTGCCTCTCTCCGTCATTGCGGTTGCCTCTCTCCGTCATTGCGAACGAAGTGAAGCAATCTCATAATTCATCGTACAAATCCTTCCATGCGCCATTCCCGCCTTCAATCAATGCAATCTTTCTTGCCCGTGAACCGCCCTTGATTTGCTTCTCCCTTAAAATAGCGTTCTCAACGTCATGAAAAACCTCGTAATAAACAAGCTTGTTGACGTTATATTTCCTGGTAAAACCTTCGACCAATTTCTCTTTGTGTTCATAAACCCTTCTTTTTAAATCATTTGTAACGCCCGTGTAAAGAACCGTATTCCATTTGTTAGCCATTATATAGACATAATACTGTCTCTCCATTACCTGCCTGCGGGATTGCGGAGCCTGTTCCGAGCGGAGTGAGGAATCTCATAGTTTGCTTCGGCTTCGCCTCGCAATGACAGAAGAGAAGCCGATGACGGAGAAAACCGTCATTGCGAACGAAGTGAAGCAATCTCATCTCTTTTACGGGATTGCTTCGTCGCTACGCTCCTCGCACTGACAGAAGAGAAACCGATGACAGAAGAGAAACCGTCATTGCGAACGAAGTGAAGCAATCTCATCTTTTTTATGGGATTGCTTCGTCGCTACGCTCCTCGCAATAACGGTGCTGGTGTTCCCGTCATGCTCACCACCCGCCTTACGCGTCCTTGCCGGCCCACCAGCCGTCCCCGACGGCCCCGCCTTACGCGTCCTCGACGGCCGCGGAGATTGTTTTCTCCTCCCCGGTCATGTAGCCGCTCCCCAGCATGTCGGAAAAAGCGTTCAGGATGTCCTTGTCCCAGTAGCCCCTGACGGCCTCGGCCTTCATGACCTCGACCGCGACCTCGGGGGGAATGTCGTTTCTGTACGGCCTGACCGAGGTCAGGGCGTCATAGACGTCAACGATGGCCATTATCCGTGCCCCGAGCGGTATGTCCTCCCCTCCGATGCCGTCCGGATAGCCGGTGCCGTTCCACTTCTCGTGGTGGCCGCGTATTATGGGCAGCAACGGCTTGGCGAACTTGAGCGGCTTGCATATCTTCTCGCCCACGACCGGATGTTCCATGACGTGGCGGTATTCCATGCCGTTTAAGGCCCCGGGCTTGTGGAGCACCCCCTTGTCGGTCGCGATCTTGCCTATGTCGTGCAGTATCCCGGCGTTTCTTATGGCATCCTGAATGGAGGCGGCGAGCCCCATGAACGCGGCGAGCCTCCGGGAAAGTTCCGCGACCCTCTGCGAGTGGCCGTGCGTGTAGGGGTCGTTGTAGTCGAGCGCTATGGCGAGCGAGAATAGCACGTTCTGTGCGTTCTCCAACTCGTCTATGAGGAACTTCATCTTCTCGAGGGCCTTGACCCTCGCCATGAGCTCCGGCTTCTGAAACGGCTTTGTTATGAAATCGTCGGCCCCGGCCTCTATGCCCCTGACCCTGTCCTCGACCGAATCGAGGGCCGTGAGCATGACGACCGGGATGAGCCTCGTCTCCCTTTTCTCCTTCAGCCGCCTGCACACCTCGAAACCGTCCATGTGCGGCATGAGGACGTCGAGCAGTATTATGTCGGGGGCGGCCTCGTCCACCTTCCTCAGCGCGTCCTTCCCGTTATAGGCCTTTACGACCTCGTAGCCCCTCGATGAAAGAAGCCCTTCGAGAAGCTCGACGTTCTGGACGTTGTCGTCCACGGCGAGTATCCTGACGGGCCTCCTGCCGTTGCCGTTTATTTTTTCCGGGCTCGCGCCGGCCGGTTGGCCGGAACTTATAAGGGACTCCACCGCCTCACCTCACGACAATCAGATAATTAACAGGCCGCTGAAAAAGCCTTGTAGGGTGGGCTCTGCCCACCATTAACTTGCTCCGAAAAAATCTATAAGGTGGGCGCAACCCACCATAGGTTGCTATCCGGTATCCCCAGTATAATATAGAAAAAATACAACCATCTTGGTCTGATTATGACATATTACAAAATAAATGGCAAGGATTTTTTTATATTAGTTATATTATGGCTGAAAAGACTGGATTCCGGGTCAAGCCCGGAATGACAAAAGGGAAGCGGCCTTTGAATAAGCAGTCATTGCGAGGGAGTGAAACGACCGAAGCAATCCCATGCTTAAGGAAGGTCTGATTAATTCCCGGTCCCGTCATTGCGAGCAAGATAGCCTTTAGCCGCGAGCGAAGCGTGGCGGGAAGCAATCTCGTCCCATAGGCAAATTAGCGAGTTACGAGATTGCTTCGCCGCAAAAACGCGGCTCGCAATGACAAAAAGAGAATTAATCGGAGTTTCCTTAAAATAACGAGATTGCCTCGGCTAACGCCTCGCAATGACGAGAAGCAATAACGGACAATAAAGGCGCGGCCCTGCCCTACTTGACCCCCATCGTCCTTTTGGGGGCGCGGTGGCAACGCCGGCAGTTTTCAAAGCCCTTGGGCTGGTAGGACACCTTGCCGTGGCACCTGCCGCAGTACTGGCCGTTCCAGACGTCGTACATGGTGAAGATATTCGCGCCCCTTTTAGGTTTGAATATCGCCGGGTGGCAGATCTTGCACGAAAGCCAGTAGGTGTGTATCTTGTGCGGGAAAAGGACGTTGGCCATGAGCTTGTCGTTTATCTCGAAGACGACGTCCATGTCGAGTATCTGCTCCTCGACCGCCGGCTCACCGGGAAGCGAGCTTTTCGGCCTTATGAACCCTCCCTCCACCGTCGCGGTCCAGTCCGGATAGCCGTATTTGTCTTTGGGAAAACCCCTCATCGGAGGCGGGAGGTCGGCCGTCGTGCGGACCTTCGGGGGTATCCACGGGTCCGGTATCTGGACCTTGACCCCTTTTTGCTCTATCCTCTTTTTGATCTCCTCGCCGAACTTCTCCTGGTTCGTCCCGGCGGCCTCCTTCTTCGCCTCGAACGCCTTTACGGCCGTTTGGGTGTCAAAGGCCGCGGAGCCTTTCCTGTAGAAAGGGACGGTATCCAGCCCGGCGGAGGGCTCAGGGGCTTTCACTGTCTTCGTGCATGAGGAGAGCAATAACGCGGCGAGAAAGAAAATAACGGAGGTCTGCCTGAATGCCATCTTTTTTTTAAATACCTCGCAATGACAATTGAACTTGTTTCAGGGTATTTCAGGCTTGTTTCATGGTCTGAATATGAGATGCTGAACCAAGTTCAGCATGACAGAACAGGGTTTTGTCACCCTGAATCATGGCCTGAACTTGTTTCAGGCTTATTTCAGGGTCTGAATATGAGATGCTGAAATGAATTCACCATGACAGAGTGGGGAGGATGGAAATTTGTTCTCCTTGCGACGGCTTCCGCCCATCCCCTCACTTCCCTTCTTGAAACACCTGCACCCTCGCGCCGTCTATGACGTAGAGCCTTCCGGCGGCGTCAATGAAGAGATAGGACGGGTTGTAGACCTCCCCGACGCCCACGCCCTTCCTGGATACGGTGAACTCGAGCGCCCCCGAGCGGTCGAAAACCTCTATCCTCCCCCGATGGCTGTCGAGGACGTATATGTCCCCCTTGTTGTTTACGGCTATGCTAACAGGAAAGAAAAGGACGCCTTCGTCCGACCACGCGCCGAAGCTCGACGAGAGGGCGCCCGATGGGTCGAAGACGTAGACCGCGCGGCCCACCGTGTCAACGGCGTAGACGCTCCCGGAGCCGTCCACCCTTAAGTCGTTG
>JACRCI010000014.1 GCA_016219105.1 Deltaproteobacteria bacterium
CCGAAGAGTAACCCCTTGATGTTAGCGGCGTTTATCATCTTGAGATCGGCCAGCCTTATCCCTTTATTTAACCACAGATAATAAAATAATGAAATGAAGAGCGCAACGGCTGCGACGAGCGGCATGGCAACGCGGCTGCGTATGAGAAACGCCGGCGTGGAACCCCTGACAAGCTCGTAACAATAGCCTATGACGTGATTGACGGGCGCCCTCCCGTAGAGCCTTGCGACCGTGCGCAGGAGCTCTTCATGGCACCTGAGGGTATGCTCCTTTGACACGGTCTTCGCGCCCGTGTGGAGCCGCGCGCCGGATAAGAACTCCTCGATATACTCGACACTGTATCTTCTGCCTATCCTCACCCAGAGGTCGAGGTCGAGGGAATAATGGAGACTCGCGTCCATGCCGCCTGCGGCAAGGTAGGCCTCCTTTCTGAAAAATACCGACGGCTGCGTTATGAAGTTGAATGCGGCAAGCCCCTCGATGTCAAATCCCCTCGTGGGGCATTCTTCGAGGATATCACCGGCCTCATCCACGTTATAGCCCTTTCCGTATACCATCCCCAAGTCAGGGTCCTCGCAGAGGCGCTCCAACGCCTTTTTCACCGCACCGGGCAGGTATACGTCGTCGGAGTTAAGCCACGCGAAGACCTCGCCCGTCGCCATGTCAAAACTTTTCTTTATCGCATCGGCCTGTCCGTTGTCCCTTTCGCTCTTCCATTTATAGTCAATGCCGAGGCACTTTGCGGGCCACTCGCCGGATTCAAGGAGGGAGCCGTATTTTTTTATTATCTCAACGGATCCGTCCGTGCTCGCGCCGTCCATGACGATGTACTCGATGTAAAAATCGCCTTCCTGCGAAATAACGCTCTTTATCGTCTCTTCGATAAACCGGCCCTGATTGTACGAGGGCGTGGCTATCGAAACAACCGGCGCGTTTTTTCCTCCGACCTCTGACACTTTTAAAGACTCCTTAGCATCGAACCGCCGGCGTCCGGTCACGCCCCGCCGGTCACGGCGCGCCGCGGTTTGAAGATACGCTTCATGAGACCGTAGAGGGACGGGCAGACGCGGCCAAGGGCATAAAGCATGAGGTCGAATCCGTAAACGAAATATCCGGGGGCGAGCGTCCGGCTGCCGTGCCTTCTTATCACCGAGCATATCTCCCTGTATCTCTTAAGCCCGCCCGTGCTCGTCTTCGTCTCTCCGTAAACGCGGGAATTCGCAAGGTAGCCGTCTATATAATCCACGCGAAACCTCTTTCCTATCCTTATCCACAGATCCCAGTCCAGACACCAGTGCAGGGCCGGGTCGAGATACCCGGCTTCGTCGAGCGCCTTTTTTCTCATGAACACGGTCGGCTGCAATATGTAGTCGCATACGTGGATGAGGCTGTCCAGATCGAACTCCCTCGTCGCCGG
Organism: Deltaproteobacteria bacterium; assembly: GCA_016219105.1. Taxonomy (GTDB): domain Bacteria; phylum Desulfobacterota; class GWC2-55-46; order GWC2-55-46; family DRQE01; genus JACRCI01. The sequence continues at coordinate 1,418 of JACRCI010000014.1, forward strand.
GAACCTCCTTATGACGCCGCCGGAAGAGTCTATCTCATAGCCTTCTCCGTAGAGCATCATGGTCCCCGGGTTTTCAGAAAGATGCCCGATCGCCCTTTGCAGCGCGCCGGGCAGATATGTGTCGTCGGCGTTCAACCACGCGACTATCTCCCCTTTTGCGTCCCTGAAACCCTTGTTTATGGCATCCGCCTGCCCGTTGTCCTTTTCGCTTTTCCATTTATATTGGACGCCGAGACACTTTACGGGCCACGCGCCGGACTTCAGGAGCCGGTCGTATTTTTTCATTATCTCGACGGACCCGTCCGTGCTGCCGCCGTCCATAACGAGGTACTCGAGATAAAAGCCGCCCCCCTGGGACAAAACGCTTGTAATGGTCTGCTCTAAAAACCCGCCCTGATTATACGACGGCGTGACTATGGTGATAAGCATCTTTTACCTTCAAGCCCCTTTTTTAAGGACAAAGATGAAATTGTCGCCTCTCTTGAGCGCGTCGAAGAGTCGCGTGACCGCGTGGCCTATCTTTGTCAAACTGACGGCAGCAAAGAAAAAAATCCTGATTCCCGCGACCCATAAGGTTTTTTCGCCTCTGGGCGACCAGAAGCCTGACGGCTCTCCTTCCGCGGGCCGCGTGGCAAGGTGGATAAACTGCAAACAGAGCCAGTTCGAGTTCGTGACCGTGGAAAAGGATTCCACGGTCAGCCCCGCCGCGGCCGCCGCAAGCCTCATGGACTGCACGGAGAAGTGCTGAAGATGATACGGCGCGTGCCAGTGTATCCACTTTTTGCCGAAGACCTTCGCCCCCCAGCCGTTCGGGTTGGGGAGAGAGAGCACGGCCCTTCCTCCGGGTTTCAGGACGCCCGCAACGCCCTTGAGCGTATGGACCGGCTCCGAGACGTGCTCTATCACCTGATCCATGACCGCGTAGTCGAAAAAATCTTTTTCAAAGAGCGTAGGGTCAAAGACCCCCGGCCTCACGTTAAGCCCGTACTTCTCGGCGACGCGGATGATGTTTCTGTCCGCCTCCACCCCCCATGCCTCGCAACCGCGCGCCTTGAAATATCCGAGCGTCTCCCCGAAACCGCATCCGATATCGAGCACCCGCACACGGGCCGGGACCCACCTGAAGGCCTCGTATCCCGCCCCGTCGAGCCACGCAAGAAACCCCTTCCTTTCTTTTTTGGGGCGATAGTCTTCCAACTTAAAAGAAGAGCGGGGATAAAATTCGGTATAGAGCCTTCCTATCTCATCCGGCGTAAAACTTTCTTCTATGAATTTGTGGCCGCAGGAGGCGCATCCCCTCAGATGAAAGACCCCTCCGTAGCCGTATCTGTCGTCATAAAGCCCGCCGTACCCTTCAAACTCCGCGCCTTCGCATACCGGACACCTTGTTTTCATGGGGCTAACCGATATAGAAAAGGGGTTTTTTCAAGACCGGCTCGCCGGAGACAAATTCCACGAGGTTAA
>JACRCI010000012.1 GCA_016219105.1 Deltaproteobacteria bacterium
AATGGCAATATATGAGAAGAGCGTTATTATCGAAGGCGGATGGAAGGCCGTATTCAACGCGCGGGAGTGCACCGCCCCGCTTCAGTCTGAAGTAGAAAAAGCGCTCGGCTCTCCCCGCATGCCCGAGGATTGGACGCTCGTCGGAAGTTCCTCCACGAGCAGGGTCTGGAAGTTCCGGGCGGCCGGGGAAAGCGAAAAAGGTCTTGAAGGCAAGGGGAAATGGTATGTCTTCAAGGAGTTCCTTCCGAGGGGCTCCCTTGAGTCCTTGAAGGCGCGCGTTAGGGGGACCAGGGCCGAGAGGGCCTGGAGGGGAGGCGGCCTCCTTGCAGAAAGGGGATTTCTTACGCCCCCGCTGGTGGCGTGGGGCGTTAAATTGAGGGGAGGGTTTCCGACGGCAAGGAACTTCCTTGTCACCGGGTTTGTCCCCGGGGTTTCCGGACTTTTCACGTTCCTTAGAGACCGTTTCAATACCTGTAAGGGCGATGACCGCTTTTACATAAAAAGGCGACTTGCCATAGGGCTCGGCTCCACCATCGGGAGAATGCACTCCGGGGGCGTCATACATGGGGATTTAAGACTCGATAATATCATGGTCACAATGCCCGAGGGGTGGGGGGCGCAGGGGCCGCGGTTTTACTTCATAGACAATGAGAGAAACGCCGTTTTTAAAAAGGCGACGCTTAAGCTCATAATAAAGAACCTTGTTCAGGTGAACATGGTTCTCCTTCCATGCGTAACAAGGTCGGACCGGATGCGCTTTTATCTCGCCTATCTCTCGAACAATAGCGCGATGCTGCCCCTTAAGAAGACCCTTGCCGCGGAGGTCTGGGCCAAAACCATGGAGAGGCTCGGAAAGAAGTCTTTATTCGCCGGCCGGCCGATAGAGAAGAAATAGAGAAGAAACGGACGATGGGGAATCATACGCCGCCAGTCAAGGTTCTCGTGCTCGCGGGGAAATACAGGGGCGATTACCCGCTTTTAAACGGCATGGTGCTCGGGCTGGACCAGGATGCTTACGAGGCGAAGGTCTGCTACCTGAAGGGAAGGCCGGACGGCGGAAACTCCCTCGATGGATTGGGCAGGGCCGTTTATCTGGAGGATGGCGGAACGCCGGGGAAGTCCCTCGTCAGGCTTTTGAAGAAGGAGAGGCCGCGGATCCTCCACTGCCACCGCCACGGGCCCACGGTCTACGGCGTTGTCGCGGGCGCAATCGCCGGGGTTGGGCACGTGATATCCCATGTCCACGGCCTGGGCCGGACGCGCAATTTCAAGAGGCGTCTTGCCAACTTTTTTATCCTCAAGCGCGTGGACAGGATACTTACGGTTTCAAACACGGTGAGGGAAGACGTTTTAAAAACTAACTGGGGCCTTCCTCCCTCGAAGGTCATAACGGTCTTAAACGGCATTGACGCGGAGGGGATAGCCTTTGGCCCGGCCGCCAGAGAAAGGGCGCGGCTCAAGATGGGGGTGGGGAGCAAAGAATTCGTGCTTGGCACGGTCGGCAGGATGACCGAGACGAAGGGGCAGAGGCACCTCCTTTCGGCCTTCGCCGAGGTTGCGGGGAAGATACCGGGGCTGAGGCTCGTCGTGGCCGGCGAAGGCCCGGACGCGGGGTCTTTGAAGGAGCTGGCCGAGGGCCTCGGCATATCAGGGAAGGTGGCGTTTTTAGGGTTCAGAAGCGATGTCAGGGAACTTTTAAGCGGTCTCGACGTGTTTGTATTCCCTTCCCTGGCCGAGGGCCTTCCGCTGGCGCTGCTTGAGGCAATGGCCGCAGGGTTGCCGGTCGTGGCCTCAAGCGTCGGCGGAATCCCCGAGGTCTTCGGCGGATGCGACATGGGCAGGCTCGTTCCGGCAAAGGACCCGCAGGCCCTCGCCGTTGCCATAATGGAGATTTACTCGCTTGGGGAGGAGGGGAGAAACAGGATGGGGCAGGCCGCGAAAGGAAGGGTCTTTGAGGCGTTTACCCATAAGACCATGTGCAGATCCCTTACGGACGTTTACCGCAGTGTCCTTGGGGCGTGACGGCGCATGAAATTTAAAACCATCAAAAACCGGTTTGACGCCATGGAGCCGTATGTCAGGGGGAAGGCCGTCCTCGACATAGGATGCGTGGACGCAAGACCCGGCGGCGTGAGGAAGTACAGGATGACGGGCCTGCATCTTTTTTTAAAAGAACGCGCATCCAGCCTCGTCGGGGTTGACGTGGACGAAGAGGGCGTAAGGCAGATGAAGTCCGAGGGGCTCGACGTTGTCGCGGCGGACTGCGAGCGTATGGACCTTCAAAGGCGATTCGACTGCATCGTGGCCGGCGAGGTCATCGAGCACCTGAGTAACCCGGGTCTTTTCCTCGATAACATGCGCGGCCACCTCGTTGACAGAGGGGTTCTCGTAATCACCACCTCAAACGCCTTCGCGATAGGTAATTTCTACCGTATTTTAAGGACCAGCAGGATAAAGGTGCACGGCGAGCACACGTGCTGGTACGACCCTGTAACCCTCACGCAGCTTCTCTCGAGGCACCGCTTCATGGTGGAGGGGTTGTTTTTTTCAAACAAGAGGAAGTGGTATGAAAGGAAGAACCTCCTCAAGTTGAAATACCAGGTGCCGAGGTTTTTTTCGCGCCTCAGGCCGTATTTCTCCGGCACGATAATAGCGGCCGCGAGGAAGGCCTGAGCGCCGCGGTGAGGTAAAAAAAGGGTGTTGAGGTCTTCGTGGTCATAGTCCATTTGAGCGGCGGCATAGGGAACCAGATGTTCCAGTACGCGGCCGGCCGCGCTCTTGCGCACATAAACGGCGTCGCGTTGAAACTCGATGTAACCTCCTTCGGCAGGACCCGCGGGAACGCAACGCAGAGGCAATACGCCCTGGGGGCGTTTGATATCGCCGGGGTCTTCGCCGCGCCGGAGGAGATAGAGAGGCTTAAGGACGGCGAAGGCAAACTCGTGAGACTTGCCAAACTTCTTGCCGGCAGGCGGAGCCGCGTCCGCGAAAAGCACTATCACTTCGACCCGGAAGTGTTAAAATTCAGGGGGGACGCGTATCTCGACGGATACTGGCAGAGCGAGAGGTATTTCGTTGACATAGAAGACATTATACGGAGGGAATTCACCATAAGGGTTGAGCCGGACGAACTCAACAGGAAGATGGCGGAGACGATAGGGGGGATGGAGTCCGTTTCCATCCACTTCAGAAGAGGCGACTACGTTTCCAATCCTGTCGTAAGCCGCGCCATCGGAACCCTCCCGTTGGAGTATTATTCCGCGGCCGTGGAAAGGTTACGCGCGCACGTGGCGCATCCGCATTTTTTCGTATTTTCCGACGACGTCCCGTGGGTGAAGGAAAACCTCAGGATAGGTTGTCCCGTGACCTTCGTGGACCACAACGGTCCGGATAAGGCGTATGAGGATTTAAGGCTCATGAGCTCCTGCAGGCACCATATCATCGCGAACAGCTCGTTCGGCTGGTGGGGGGCGTGGCTCGCAAAAAACCCGGCCAAGACCGTCATCGCCCCGTTGAAATGGTTCGCGCGAAAGGACGTGGACACCCGGGACCTGATACCGGAGAAATGGATAAGGATATAGAGGCCGTGCCGTTCAGTCTGAAAGAAGGCTATAAAAAACTCAAGAAAAGCCTGAAGCGAGGGTATAAGAAATCCTATTCCCAGTCAGGCGAGGACACTATCGTCGCGCTCATCTTCGGGGCCATACGCATCAAGAGGCCGAGTTGCCTGGACATCGGCGCGCACGACCCGGTTCTGTTGAATAACACCTACCTTTTTTATGAAAGGGGGTCGAGCGGCGTGAACATAGAGCCGAACCCAATCCTGTTCAAAAGGCTTGAGTCCAGAAGGCGCCGCGACGTTAATCTTAACGCCGGGGTTGCGGCGAGCGCCGGCGTCCTCGATTTTTACGTCATGACGTCGGAGGACAATACGCTCCATACGTTCTCGAAGGAGACGGCTGAAAGGTACTCAGGCTACGGCACTCAGGCAATCAAAGAGGTTTTAAGGATCAACACGGTGAACGTCAACGACGTCATGCGTGAGTATTTCAGTCCGAAGCCGAATTTCGTATCCATGGACATAGAGGGCCTTGAGATGGAGGTCTTGAGAAGTTTTGATTTCAAGAATTTCAGACCCGAGGTTTTCTGCATAGAGACCATCCTCTACACCGAGGACGGTTCCGAGGGCAAGGTCGCGGAGATAATAGATTTCATGAAGTCCGCGGGATACATGGTTTTTGCCGACACGTATATAAACACCATATTCGTGGATTCCCGGGTGTGGAAAAACAGGCCCCGGCGCTAATGGGGGCCTCCGTGGAAACCCCGGAGGGGATGATGGGCTTAAAACAGCCGAAACCCATGAAGAGGATATTGAAGAGGCTCTCGCCTGTACTCGGCAAGAGGCGGTTTCAGAGGTTTTTCGAGGCCATGCACGCGATATCCCTCGCGGGCATGAATTTCGGGGTGGGCGGCAACCCGGAAAAAAGCGGGGAGATAGCCGCGGCAAGATATGTCGCGGGGAAACTCGGTGGCGTGCAAGGGGCCGTTATTTTCGACGTCGGGGCCAACGTGGGCACGTACGCCCTCCTCCTTCTCGACAATATTAAATGCGCGGGACTGAAGATATTCGCCTTCGAGCCCTCGACAGAAGCGTTCAGCAAGCTTGAACGCAACGTGGCCGGCAGGAAAAACATCAGCCCGTGGAACCTCGGCCTCGGCGAGGAGGACGGGCTGGCGACCCTGTTCTACGATTCTCCCGCTTCAACCCTGGCCAGCGTGTATAAAAGGAGGCTCGACCACCTCAATATCGCCGTCGGCCTGAACGAGGACGTAAGGATGAGGACGATTGACTCGTTCTGCGGGGAAAACGGGATAGACCGGATAAATTTCCTCAAACTCGACGTCGAGGGGCACGAACTCAGCGTGCTGAAAGGGGCCAAAAGGATGATGGAATCCGGCGCCATAGATTTCATCCAGTTCGAATTCGGCGGCTGCAACATAGATTCAAGGACTTATTTCCAGGATATGTTCTACCTTTTAAAACCGCGATACGACATCTACCGGGTATTGAAAAACGGGCTTTATCCGGTCCGCGAGTACATGGAGACACATGAGATATTCATTACGACCAACTATCTGGCCGAGAATAAACACCTCCGCCGTACGTGAACAGGGTGATGCGCCATGGATAAGCCGGCGCCTTTGGTGACCGTGGTCGTGCCGACCTACAACCACGAAAACTATGTGCTGGACTGCATAACGAGCATACTCGAAGAGGACTATCCGGCCATTGAACTGATAGTGATAAACGACGGCTCGACGGACTCGACCGACTTGAGGATACGGGGATTCATCAAAAAGAGCGGCCGCGGTTTCAAGTATATATCCAAACCGAACGAGGGCGTATGCAGGACGATGAACCTCGGCCTGGGCATGGCGAAAGGCAAATACTTCTGCGAGGTGTGCTCCGACGACATACTCCTTCCGGGCGGCATAAGGAAAAGGGTGGACTATCTTGAGGCAAACCCGGCCGTGGACGCGGTCTTCGGCCATGTGGAGATGATGGACGCCTCAGGCCGGTCGTTCGACCGCGAGGGCGAGGGAAGGAAAAAGGCGTATACGAGCGCCGACCATACCTTTGAGGACTTCGTGAAAGGCGACGCGTTCATAATAGTCCACGCCGGGATGTACAAGACCTCTGTGTTAAGAGACCTCAAGGTGTTCGACGGGGATTTTTACACCGAGGATACATACGCGCAGTGTCTTCTGGCAATGCACCCCAATATCGCCTCTATCGGCGAGACGGTGCTGCGTTACAGGCGGCACGATACCAATATTTCGAAGACCATGCGCCTGAGCATAAGGCGGGATAAGGTGATGGCCTTCGAGAAGCTTTACGCGTCCGCCGGCGAGGGCCGCTTGAAAGAGGTCATAAGGAGGCAGCTCTTCACGGAATACCTTAAATACGTCAAGGTCGGACTTCAGCAGGGCGTTAACAGGGGTCTCCTGACGAGGGAGGTCGGAAAGGCCATTGGTATCCGCCCCTGGTCGTTCAAGGCGTTTTATTATATGCTTGTGTGCATGATGAGGGGGCGGCTTGATAAAAGGCGCGCGTGAGGCGGTTTTGAAATACCAGGAGATGGACATAAGCACTGTGGATAAGAGGGGGAGGTTAGTTGAAACCGGGCATACCGCCGGGATAATGTCCCTTCTTGAAGGAGTGGACGGGCTTATGGATGATACCCGGCGCTTTACGCTCATAAAAGACGACCGCGCCACAACGGTGGGTGTGGCAGGCGGGCCTCAGGCCGGTCTTCCGTTTGACGTCGTCATCAAGCGTTTCAACTATAAAGGGGCGTTGCATTCCATGGCGAAAAGGTTTTCCGGCACGAGGGCTCGCCGGCTCTACGGCCTTACCCTCGAGCTTTTCAAAAGGGGGCTTGGCGTCCCCGATCCAATAGGGTTTCTGGAGGACGTCAGAGGAAGGAATTCCTTTTACGTCTCAAAATTTATTGCCGGCGCGGAAAACCTCGCGCTCATGTGGAAGGACGGGAGATTCGAAGAGCCGCACGCGCTTACGGCCGCTCTCGCGGGCGCCATCGCCGGCTGGCACGCCAGGGGCGCGGTCCACGGAGACCTCAAGTGGTCCAACATGCTTGTGAAAAAAGGCGGCAGGGTTCCGACGTGTTTTTTCATTGACCTCGACAACGCCCGGCTCTATCCCGAGGCCAACTTGAAGGGCATGGTCAAGGACCTTGAACGGTTTTACAGGTACGCGTTGAGGCTCGGGGCGCGGGAATGGGTGGACGAGGAATTCCTTCCAGCCTACCTGAAGGCCCTGCCGGAGAGGATACGGGAGAAGATAGGCCCCGATAGGATTAATAAGATACGGGAAGACGCCGGGAAAAAAAGCGCGCGCAAGAGAGCGGGATGCGGTTCATAAGGCACAATGACCTGATAATAAACGAAAAGTTCCTCGGACTTTTAAAGGCCAACGGCCTCGACGGCCTTGACGTCCTTATGGATTACGGCGGCGGCAATACCGTTATCGTAAAGCGCAAAGCCGCGAGGAGCGTCGTAAGGTTCGACCTCGGCGGCGCGGAGGGAAAAAAAACGTTTTATCTCAAGCGCCATTGCCGTTCAGTCGAGGCGAGGGTCAAGAGGCTTTTTTCCTTAAGCCTCGCTGCGGACGGCAGGAACGAATGGGAGAAGATAATCCTTTTGACCGAACTCGGTTTCCCGACCATGGTCCCCGTGGCTTACGGCGAGAAGGCCGGCGGGGGCTCGTTTACCCTTACCGAAGAGCTTTACGGCTGCGTGCGGGTCGAGGACTACATCCCGGCCCTCTCATCCCGGCTGAAGGGGTTTGACGGCGTAATCGAAAAAAGGCGGCTTATAAAAAGGCTGGCCCTTCTCGCAAGGGAGTTTCACGCGAAGGGATTCAACCACCAGGATTTTTACCTGTGTCATTTTTTCATAAGGCCGGCAACAGGCGAGTTTTTCATCGTGGACGTGCAGCGGGTGCAGAAAAGGGACGGCCTTCCGGCACTGAGGTGGGACGCAAAGGACAGGTGGGTGGTAAAAGACCTTGCGCAGTTCGCGTTTTCGGCGAAGAATACGGAGAATTTTTCGTCCGCCGACCTGGTGAGGTTCGGTCACGCCTATCTCGGAAAGGACAGATTCGGCCGCGAGGATAAGAAAAGGATACGCGGGATACTGGCGAAATCCCGAAGGATAGCAAGGCACGACGCGAAATTGCTTGAGCGCATGAAAAGGGAGGGTAGATGACATATCCGGAATTCGGCGGCAAAAGGCGCCGTTTCCTCGTAACGGGCGGGGCCGGGTTCATCGGGTCCAACCTCGCGTTGAGCCTCGTTGAAAACGGGCAGGACGTGGTCGTGCTGGATAACCTCTCAACCGGCAGGAGGAGGAACATCGAAGACATCGCCGCGTTTATGAGAGAGGGAGGCATACCCGCGGAGCGCTTCCGTTTCGCCGAGGGCGATATAAGGGACAGGCGCGCGTGCGTGCAGGCGGCCGTTGGGGCGGATTTTATCCTGCATAACGCCGCGCTCGGAAGCGTGCCGCGCTCGATAGAAGACCCGGTCACCTCCGCCGAGGTCAACGTGACCGGCACGGTGAACATGCTCTTTGCCGCCAAGGAGAACGGGGTGAAACGGTTCGTCTACGCGTCGAGTTCCTCGGTCTACGGGGACTCGGCGGCGCTGCCGAAGGTCGAGGGGGGGGAGGGGAGACCCCTTTCCCCGTACGCGGCGAGCAAGATTGCATCCGAGCTCTATGCCAGGAACTTTCAGGACGTATACGGCCTTCCGGTCATCGGGCTCAGGTATTTCAACGTCTTTGGCCCGAGGCAGGACGCCCTTTCCCCGTATGCCGCGGTCATACCCATATTCATAAGAAGCCTTATGGACGACGTCCCGCCGACGATAAACGGCGACGGAGAAACCACGAGGGACTTCACCTATGTGGAAAACGTCGTGCAGGCCAACTTCAAGGCCGTCTTTGCGGACCCCCGCGCAAGCGGTGCGGCCTATAACATAGCCTGCGCGAAAAGGGCGTCGCTCAACGACCTCTACTCCGGGATTGCGTCGCTCCTTGGTAAAAAAATAAAACCCGTCTACGGCCCGGAAAGAAAAGGGGACGTGCGCCACAGTTTCGCCGACATAGGGATGGCGAGAGAGCGTCTGGGATACAATCCCGTGATAGGATTTGAAAAAGGGCTTGAGCTTTCGATAGAATGGTACAGAGACAACCTCTGATAGGGGCAACCTCTGATTGATAGGCGGCCTCGGTTTATGTTATAGAAACGGATACGCGCTGCGCGCGGAAAAAGGACGGGAAGAGGATGACAGGACTTTTAAGCGACAAAAAGGCGCGTTCCATAATAAGGGGTTTTAAAAAGGCGAGGGTCCTCGTCATAGGGGACATCATCATGGACCATTTCATATGGGGCGGCGTCACGCGCATATCCCCGGAGGCGCCGGTCCCCGTGGTGGACGTCACCGGGGAGACCATCCTCCTCGGCGGCGCGGCCAATGTCGTTAACAACATAATGCGCCTCGGCGGCCGCTCGTTCGTGGCCGGCGTGGTCGGCGCGGACTCCGACGGGCGGAGGCTCAGGGAGATGCTCAAGTCTGGCGGCGTCTCCACCGAGGGCGTGGTTGTGGATAGACTCCGCCCAACGACCATAAAAACGCGCGTCATAGCGCACCACCAGCAGGTCGTGAGGTTCGACCGCGAGAGAAAGGACCGCGTCGCCAAAAAGGTCTGCGGCAGGGTTTTAGACTACATCGAAAAGGCGTGGCCGGACGCCGACGCGGTCGTCGTATCGGACTACGCAAAGGGGATTGTAACCCCCGAGCTTATGGACGCGGTAAGGGAACTCGTTGCCCTCGATTGTAAGCCGGTTGTCGTTGACCCGAAGGTGGAGCATTTCGATTACTACAGGGGCATGACCGTCGCCACCCCTAATAACCATGAGGCCGGCCTTGCCTCCGGCATAGAGATAAAGGATGCATCGAGCCTGAACAGGGCGGGCAGGGCGCTTATGAAAAGGATCGGGAGCAGGGCGCTCCTCATAACGAGGGGGGAGAGCGGGATGAGCCTCTTCGAGGAAGGCGGGCAAACCCATATACCGACCGTTGCCAGGGAGGTATACGACGTAAGCGGCGCCGGAGACACGGTCGTGGCCGTCATGGCGCTCAGCCTCGCCGCGGGCGCCGCGCTTAAAGAGGCTTCCGTGCTGGCAAACCTCGCCGCCGGCAGGGTCGTTGAAAAGCTCGGCACCGCCACGGTAAGCCCATTGGAGTTAAAGGAGGCGGTTTCCGCGTGGCTTGAGGCCGTGGAGGGGTCAAGATGAGGGCTGATGAGCAAGGGCCGGCTCCTGCAAAGCTCTTCTCGAGCGTCATCTCCGGCGCCACGGATCTTATAGAGGCCGTCTCCGGGGAGCTTGAGAAAGAGTTCGGCCTGAGCGATTACTCAAGCCCGCTCATGGATTTCGGCTACACCGATTACTATGAATCCGAGATGGGCGGGGCGTTGAAAAGGAGACTGCTTGCGTTTGAAAGGCTCGTATCCCCGGCGGAGTTGGCCGGGATAAAACTCTTTACCAACGGGGTCGAGGGGCGCTACCTCACCGGGGATGGAAGGCGGAAGGTCAACATAGACCCCGGTTATCTCACGCTGTATAACCTCATCGTCGCCTCCTGCAAGAACTACTCCCACAGGGTCTATCTCGAAAAGGGAGTCTACGCCGAGGTAACGCTCATCTTCAGGGACGGCGAATACAGGGCGCTTGATTGGACGTATCCGGACTATCGCGGGGATATGATGAGGGGCGTGTTCAGGGAGATACGGGGCCGCTACGCAATGGAGCTCGGGAGGGTTAAAAAAGGTGTGTAACAGCATGACGGGCTACGGAGGCGCCGAGTTCACGTCCGGCAAGGACGCGGGGCCGGGCTATACAATCGAGGTTAAGTCCCTCAATCACCGCTATCTCGACATAAATATCCGCATGCCGGAGGGGTTCAATCCGATAGAGGCGCGGATAAGGGACTGCATAAAGAAGAATTTTTCGAGAGGGGCTTTTTCCGTCTATGTGAATTCGAAGGGCTGCGCGGCCGGGGAGTTGAGGTTGAACCTCCCGGTGGCCGCGGCGTATGTGAAGGCCGCCGGGGCGCTTAAAAAAAAGCTCCATGTCAAAGGGGACGTGGATGCCGCGGAACTCTTGAGGCTCAAAGACGTCTTTGCTTTCTCGGGCGGCGGCGGAATTGACGTTGAAAAGGACTGGAAAGGCCTCGCCGCGGCGCTTAAAAAGGCGCTCCTCGGGGTTTCCTCCATGAGGAAAAAGGAAGGCTCATCGCTCAAGAAAGACGTCGAGGAAAAACTTGAAGGCATAGAGCGGCTCCTCGCCAATATCGAGAGGCGCGTCCCCGGGGTGGTTGGGCTCTACAGGGAGAGGCTCAGGCAGGAAATCCGCACGCTCCTCGAGGGGCACGACGTCGAGGAATCAAGGATTCTCACGGAGGCCGCGATCTTCGCGGACAGGACGAACGTAAGCGAGGAGATATCAAGGTTTAAAAGCCACCTCTCGGAGTTCCGCCGCTATCTGGGGCTTAAAGAGCCGATCGGCAGAAGGCTCGATTTCCTTTGTCAGGAGATACTGAGGGAGGCCAACACCATGGGCTCGAAATCGCCGGATACCGGCATAACGCAGGCCGTTGTAGAGATAAAAGGGGAGATTGAGAAGGTGAGGGAGCAGGTGCAGAACATAGAGTAGGGGACGGAAGTTGAAGGACATGGGCAAAAAAACGGGAAAACTATTCATAGTCTCCGGGCCGTCGGGCGCGGGAAAAAGCACGTTGTCCAAAAGGGTCATTGGTTTTTTCGGCGACCTCGGCTTTTCGGTCTCATACACGACAAGGCCGCCGAGGCCCAATGAGACCGACGGCGTGGACTACAGGTTCGTGGACGAAGGACGGTTTGACGGGATGGCGGAAAAGGGAGAATTCGTCGAGTATGCCGTGGTGCACGGCAGGAAATACGGGACGAACTGGAAGGACCTGAAGCGGATGCTCGATAGAGGCTCGGACGTGCTCCTCGACATAGACGTCCAGGGGGCCGAACAGATGTCGGAAAAGGTAAAGGGAGGGGTTTCAATATTCGTGCTCCCGCCCTCGATTGAGGCCTGCGCGAAGAGGCTCAACCTGAGGGGGGATATAGCCCCCTCCGAGATGGAAAAAAGGCTCGCCGCGGCCATGGATGAGATAAAAAGGGCGGCCTCGTACGATTATATAATAATAAACGACGACCTCGACGGCTCTTTCGAAAGACTCAAGGCGATAATAACGGCGGAGAGGTCTAAAAAAGACGTTGTGATGGGCAGGGTGAAGGAACTCTTTACGCTGTAAGGTTTTTCTGCTACACTGTTTCAGGGAAGGTCTGATTAATTCCCAAACCTGTCATTGCGAGCGCAGCGAAGCAATCTCGTCCTACAGGCAAATCAGCGAGTTACGAGATTGCTTCGTAGCAAAGGCGCTCCTCGCAATGACAAAAAGAGAATTAATCAGAGTTTCCTTAGGAAAATGACCGGCAAGGCCGATTTGCTGGAAGGACGGGATATGGAAGCCTTGACTGAACTCTATTTCCGCGCATGTTCCATCAGGCGGCTGCGGCTGACGGCATCTGCCGCGCTTACGGCAACGGTCGTCGTTATTTTATTCTGCGGCGCCGCGTTTGCCGTGGATTTTTCCGCCGACATGGTGTCAACCACAAAAAAGCAAGGGGTTTTCAGGGGGAAGATAGCGGTCGCCGGAGAGAAGGCCCGGATGGAGGCCGAGGGGGCGATAAGCATAACGAGGATGGACAAAAAGGTCGTCTGGGTGCTCATGCCGGCTGAAAAGATGTATATGGAGCAGCCCCTGAGGCCCGAAAACGTCGTCCCTTCCGGCGAAGACAAGATGCAGGGCGAGGTGGAAAGGAAATCCCTCGGCACCGAGACGGTAGAGGGCGAGGCGGCCAGGAAATACCGGGTGACCTACAAGGCTGGCGGGAAAAAGGAGGAGGTGTTTCTCTGGGCGGCGGTCCGCCACGGGCTTCCGCTCAAGATAGCGGCAATTGACGGAAGCTGGGTTGTGGAATATAAAAATATCAAGACCGGACAACAGCCGGATAAGCTCTTCGAGATACCGGCCGGGTACAAGAAGTTCTCCTTCAGCATGCCGTCAATGCCGGGCATGGGCGGACGGGGCGAAGGCGGAAGAGACGAGGAGTGACCCACTGCTAAACTGTTGAAACCGTCGTGGATACGTGTTATCCTGCATATTACGCTTGGAGGTGCTATCATGGCAAGGATTACCATAGAGGATTGTCTCAAAAAGATGCCGAGCAGGTTTGCGCTCGTGCACATAGCGGCCCAGAGGGCGAGGCAGCTCATCAAGGGCGCCCCCCGGCTCGTCGAGTCTGAGAACAGGGCTGTTGTGACGGCCTTGAGGGAGATAGCCGCGGGCAAGGTTTTTGTGGAGGGCGAGACAAAAGAAGGTTCCGAAAACTGACCGGATTTTTTCATTTTTCTGTTTTTTTCGGCCCTATACCGCATGCCACATGCCCCATGCCATTGATATCGCAAGATATCAATGGCATGGGTTTTTTTGTCCCGCCCCTCAATGACGCCCCGGCCGGGTCAAACCGTCTCTATCCTCGGCACGGCGGAAAGCAGCTTTACGGTGTAAGGGTCTTTAGGGGATGAGAATATCTCCTCGACCGTGCCGCGCTCGACTATCTTCCCGCCATACATGACCGCCACCTCGTCCGCTATGTACTCGACTCTGCTCAGGTCGTGCGTTATGAAAAGGAACGACAGCCCGAAATCCCTCTGTATGGATTTAAGGAGGTTCAGTATCTGAGCCTGGACCGAAACGTCCAGCGCGCTTGTGGCCTCGTCGCAGACTATGAACCGCGGGTCAACCACGAGCACGCGCGCTATCCCTATCCTCTGGCGCTGCCCTCCTGAGAACTCGTGCGGATAGCGGCGCATCATGTCCGGGGTAAGCCCGACCATATCGAGTATCCGGGATAGCTTCTCTCTCCTTGCTTTTCCGTCCATCTCAGGCCTCAAGCTCTTGAGGCCTTCTTCTATTATCTCCCCGACCATGAGGCGCGGGTTGAGCGAGGAGTACGGGTCCTGGAATATTATCTGCATAAGCGACCGGTAGGGCTTTATGCCGCGCGGGGTCATCCCGGTGACCTCTTTTCCGTCAAAGACCACCGTACCTCCGGTGGGCTTCAAGAGCTGTATCATGGCCTTGCCCGCCGTGGTCTTGCCGCATCCGCTCTCGCCAACGAGCGCGAGGGTGGAGCCTTTCTTGATGGTCAACGATATTCCGTCAACGGCCTTTAAGTAACCGGAGGTTTTTTTAAAAACCCCTTTTTTGACGGGGTAGTAATATTTAAGGTCCTGTACTTCGAGGATGGTCGTCCTTTTTTCATGCGGCACATTAACGGGCGCGGGGCGCGCGGACTCAAGCGCCAACAGGGGTCTTGAAAGGGGCTTATTCATGAACTCCGGGTCATAGAGGTGGCAGGCGGCCGCGTGGCCATTTTCTTTCTCTGAAAGCGCGGGCTCGATTGTCCCGCACCCTTCCATCTCGCGGTGGCACCTCCCCGAAAACCTGCATCCCTCCGGGAATTCCGTGGGAGGCGGGACGGTTCCAGGGATAGTGTCGAGCATCCTGCCGCGCTTTTCCATGCCCGGGACGCAGCGCAGGAGCTTGAGCGTATACGGGTGCATGGGGTTGCGGAAAAGCGTCTTTACGCCGGCCATCTCGACTATCTTTCCGCCGTACATGACCCCGACGTTTTCGGCGTTACGGTATACCACCGCGAGGTTGTGGGTTATAAGGAGGACCGCGGTCGAGATCTCCCTTTGAAGCTCTTTTATGAGGTTCAGTATCTCGGCCTGTATGGTCACGTCAAGGGCAGTGGTGGGTTCGTCGGCTATGAGGAGGTCCGGCCTGCAGGACAGCGCTATGGCTATCATGACCCTCTGCCTCATGCCGCCCGAGAGCCTGTGAGGGTATTCGTGGAACATCCTTCCCGGCTCCGGCAGCCGCACCTTTTCAAGCATATCAACGGCTTTTGCCCTGGCCTCGGAAGACGATTTTCCCTGGTGGAGTTTTATCGCCTCGGTTATCTGGCTGCCGATGGTTAATACGGGGTTAAGCGAGGTCATGGGCTCCTGGAATATCATGGATATCTTGTTCCCCCGGATTTTTCTCTTTTCCCGTTCGCCCAGGGGGATTATGTCGCGTCCGTTAAGGAGGACCTCGCCTCCGGCTATAAAGCCCTGGGGCCGCGGGATGAGCTGGATTATAGAGAGGGCCGTCACGGACTTGCCGCAGCCGCTCTCTCCGACGAGCGCGAGCGTCCGGCCCCTTTCGATGGAGAAGGACACGTTGTCCACGGCCCTGCCCAGGCCCTCGGGGGTATTGAAATATGTCTTGAGGTTTTTTACCTCTACCACCGGCGTCATCGTCATGGCTCAGCGCCTCCCCATCCTCAGGCGCGGGTCGAGGGCGTCCCTCACCGCGTCTCCGAATATGTTCGCCGGGAGCACAAGGGCGAACATGAACGCGAACGCGGAGGCGAGGTTCCACCACACGGCCGGCTCCCTGGAGAGCTCAAGCCGGGCCGTGTTTATCATGTTCCCCCAGCTTCCCATCTGGGGGCTTACCCCGATACCTATGTAGCTTAAAACGGCCTCGGCGAGCACAAGCCCGCTGAACTGCAGCACCAGCGTTATGAGCACCAGGTGCATCACGTTCGGCACGATGTGGCGGGCGATTATCCGCGGCCTGGATACCCCGAAGGCCTTCGCGGCCTGCACGTATTCAAGCTCCCTCAGTTTGAGCGTTTCTCCCCTTATGATCCTGCAGAGGTCCGTCCACGAGGTTATCCCCATTATCACGCACAGCCAGAAGAGCCTGTCCCCCGGCACGAAAAACCCCCACAGGAGGTTCCTTTCGGTCACAAGCCCCCCCTCGTAGCCCCCGCCGCCGAATATGAGCATGAACGCCACTATCAGGAGCACCCCGGGTATGCTCGATAGGGTCGTGTATACGTATTGGATTACGTCGTCCGTAACCCCGCCGAAATATCCGGCCATCACGCCGAAGAGTATGGCGAACGGTATTATGATGACCGTCGTGCCGGTGCCTATGACGACCCCGGTGCGTATGCCCTTCAAGGAGGCGAAAAGGACGTCGCCTCCGACCTTGTCGGTGCCGAGTAAGTGGGTCCCCGGGTATTTAAGGGGCGGGTAGTCCCTTATGACCTGCAAGCCGGCCCCGACGGCCTTGCCGTCCTGAGGCTCCATCGTCTCTTTCACGAAGAGGCGTCTTGCGAGCGGCGCGGAGAAGGTCTTTTCCGTCTTTTCCTTTACGCCGGAAAGGGCCCTGTCGAGGAGGCTCAGGGGTTCGGCGCTGAAGATTTTTTCGCCTTCCGCGGTGCGCGCCATTTTTCCGTCTTCGGCAACGACCGGGTCCCTCCAGCGTATGCTGTCCATAAGGGCAACTCCGCCGTAAGCGAGCAGTACGAGCATGGAGGCGACCGCGAGGCGGTCTTTCCGTATGTGCCGCCACACCTGCTTCAGATACCCATCGCCCCTGCCCGCGGAAAAGGCGAGGAAGACCGTGGCGAGGAAGACGGCGTATATTATGAGGTCCGTGGCGAGGATTACCGGCATCGCGTCACTCCAGGGTTATCCTCGGGTCAACGAGGGTGTAGCTTATGTCGGTGAGTATAAGCCCGGCTATGTAGAGTATCGAGCCGAGGTAGACCATTGCCCTCACTATCGCGAAGTCCTGCGCGTTTATCGCGTCTATGGTGAAGCTGCCGAGCCCCGGTATGGAGAAAAAGCTCTCCATGAGAAGGCTTCCGTAGAAAAGAAACGGTATGCTCACGACGACGTTCGTAAGCACGGGTATCATGGCGTTTTTAAGCCCGTGCCTGAAGAGCACCGCCGTCTCGGAGAGCCCCTTGGCCCTGGCGGTCCTTATGTAGTCCTTGCCGAGTTCCTCGAGGTATACGGTCCTGTAAAACCTGACCCCGCTCCCCACCGAGCTTATGACCCCTACGACCACCGGAAGTATTACGAATTTGGCGGCATAGCCGCCGGTATCGTAGCCTGAGATGGGGGATAGCACGAGTAGTTTACCGAAGATATACTGTCCGCCGATGATGTAGAAAAGCGTTGACACCGACATCATTATGACGCAGACCACCACGCCCCAGAGGTCGAGATACGTCCCCCTGACGAAGGCAAGCCCCATGGCAAGCGTGAGGTTCACCAGTATACCTATGGCGAAGGTCGGAAGGGCCACGGCAAGGCTCGGCCACATACGGTCTTTTATCTCGTAGGCTATGTCAATGTTGTTGCGGTCGGACTTTCCGAAATCGAGCCACGCAAGCGGCACGGACTTGCTGAAGAATATCGTCCGGGTCACTTTTCCTATCCCGTTTTGCGCCGGGTTTACGAACACGGGGAGGTCGTAGCCGTGCTCCTTCTTCCAGCCCTCGACGAGCGCCGGGGTCACGTTTTTTTCGCCGAGTATCTTGCGCGCCATGTCGTCCGGGGTGTTCACGTAGAAAAAAAGCAGCGTCGTCAAAAGGTTCACCCCGATTATTATGGGCACGGCGTAAAGGACCCTGCGTATGATGTAGTTGAGCATACGGATTCAGCCTCGGCCGGGGCCGAGTCTTCTCCTCACCAGTATTATGGCCGGGACGCTCCCGGCGATGAGCACAACCGCTAAAATGGCGAGCGGCCAGAGGCGGGCTCTGTTCCATGAGCGCTGAAGCCCGGCCCTTTTCTGCGGGTCAATCCTTACGTATTTCAGGGCGTTATTCACCATGGGGTTGGGCTTGAGGTTATGCACCCAGCCGTGCGCGAGGGTGAACGAGACGTGGTGGAAGCCCCATACCCAGGGCGAGTCCTCCTCAAGTATCCGCGTCATCTTTTTTATTATCTCAAGCCTTTGCGGGGTGTTGTCCATGTTCTCCATGACCGCGAAGAGCCTGTCGAACTCGGGCCTTGAGTAGTTCGCCGCGTTCTCCCCCTGGTATTTTACCTTGCCGTTTGTGCCGACGAGGAGGAAGAAGAAGTTTTCCGGGTCCGGGTAATCCGCGTTCCACCCCCACGGGAAAAGCTCGAAGTTGCCCTTGAGCATCTTTTCCTGAAAACGGTTGTAGTCGGTCGTCCTGTTTTCAAGCTGTATGCCCAGGGGCTTGAGCCTCTTTGCGTACCAGTTTATCATCTGGGCGGCGTCCACGCCGGTCCAGGGGTTGTCGAAGGTTATGACGAGGGGCCTGCCGTCCTTGACACCCCTTCCGCCGGGATAACCGGCCTCGGCGAGGAGTTTTTCCGCATATTCGAGCGGCTTCCTGACCGGTCTGCCTTTTGCGTCGTCCCAGTCGTAGACAAACGGGTTTATGCCGTCTTTCCCCGCGACATGTCCGAATATGCCCGGCGGAACCGGGCCCATTGCCGGGATGCCGCGGCCGTTATTGAATATCTCGATATACTCCTCGCTGTCCAGGGCAATGGAGATGGCCTGCCTGAGTTTTTGCCTCTGCGGAGCGTAGCCGCCCACGACGTCGTCGAGCATGTTGAAGCCCGCGTAATACGTCGTGGGGCGCACCGAGGTGATGAGCGTAATCCCCTTGTCCTTCATGGTAGGGGTAGGCTCGGCCCCGCCGGAAGAGAGGGTTACCGCCTGGTCGAAGCTGTCCGAGGTTATGCCGGAAAGGTCGTAGTAGCCCTGCAGGAATTTGTTCCACCGCGGGATGGCCTCTTTTTCGAGCTTGAAGACGGCCTTTTCCACAAACGGCAGACCCCTGCCCGCGTCGTCTAAAAACCCCTTTTCCCTGTCGCCCGGCTCGCCTTCCGCCGGGTATGCCTCGCCGTGGAAGTTTTCGTTTTTAACCAGCGCTATCTCCATCTGCGGCCTGTATGCGTCCATCCTGAAAGGCCCGGTGCCGACAGGGAACCGGTCGAGGGTTATGTTCTTTTTACGGAGGGCGCTCTGGTTGTAGAAGACTACAGCCTCTTCTGGAACGGGCGCGAAAAACGGCATCGCGAGCCAGTAGCTGAACTGCGGGTATTTGCGTTCGAGTATGACCCTGAAGGTATACCTGTCCACCTTTTCCACGCCCGGGAGGCCGTGTCTTCCGTAGTCGAGCGTCGCCGGGGCAGAGGTTTCGTCCGAGGGAGCGTCTGCGCCCCCGGCCTTCCTTATTCCCTCAAGGTCGGAGTGCAGAAGCGCCGAGTATCCTTTAAGGCCGAGGATGTATTTTTCGAGTATCGGGAGTATCGGGCAGTTAAGCTGAGGGTCGGCAAGCCTTTTTATCTGATAGATAAAATCGTCGGCCGTAAGCTCCCTTGTCCCTGTAACCGGAAAATCCCGTATCTCGTCTATGCGGCGGAGGTCTTTTTCCGTAAGGCCGCGGTACAGGGGCTTTCCGTCCGGGCCTTTCGCGAACGCCGGGTGGTCTTGATACATGACCCCTTTTTTTATCCGTATCTCATATATCGCGCGGTAAACCTTTTCAGGAGAGGCGTCCTCAGGCAGTTTTTTCCCGCCGCGGTCGAGGTACACGGGCTCAGGCACGGCCCCGGCCGAAAGCGGGATGAGCCGGTACGGGCGTTCGAGGTAGTGGTACTGAAGCGGCGGCTCGTATATCTGGGCCAGAAGTTCGTATTCGTTCGAGCTGTAGGACCGCGCGGGGTCGAGGTGCTTCGGGGGTTCGTCGAACGACGAGTAGAAGATGTTTTTGAGCCGTTCGCTCTCGCGGTAAGGGTTGTTCGGGGTGCACCCGAGGATAAGGACGGAGAGGAGCATGTAAGAGTAAAAGAGCGGATGGAAATCCTTCAACCTTATGCCCCTTTTTTAAAGAGTTTGGATGCCGGATTTTTAAAATTAACACAGTATGGCCTGCGCGGTCAATGGCCAACCAGCCGTCCTCGACGGCCAACCAGCCGTCCTCGCCGGTATAAGGGGATATAAGGGAGTACAGGGGCGCGTTCAAAGCCTGTGCCCCGCCCTTGACATTGTTTTAGTTAAGTGTATAATTATCAACATTAACTTTATTAGCCGTGTTTTATATTCATATTTTATTTAAATATTTACGCCGGGTTAGTATACTGAACTGCGTTAACGCCTCACCGCAACATAGAGAGTCCCCGGAGATTTTCAACAACGGTTTCCTGTTTAAAGCCGGCCGTGTGTCGCGGGGCGTGGCCGGTTGGTTGGCCGTCACAATATGGAGGTATTGTCTATGTGGAAAGGCTCAAAGGTCAAGGTGCTTGTCGTGGACGACGAAGAAACGGTCGGTCTTGGCATGAGCGAGATACTCAAGGACGAGGGCTTTGAGGCCGCATACGTCATAAGCGGCTCCCGGGCGGTCGAGGAGGTAAAGAAGGCCGATTACGGGATAATATTCATGGATATCATAATGCCCGGCATGAACGGGCTCGACACCTTCAGGGAGATAAGGAAGATACGGCCCGGCGCCCGCGTGATACTCTTTACCGGATATTTCAAGGACGCGGCCGACGCCATAAGTCAGGGGGTAAGGGAAGGCATGATAGACGAGTTCATACGGAAGCCTTACTTCGCTGACGAGATAATACGCACTGCGAGAAAGTACGCGGCCTGCTGAACGGATGTCCGCGAAATTATGGAACCACCCTCGGAGACGTGAGGGGATATATGGTCTCGGCATACCGCGTCGGGCCTCTTGCCGTAAGTAAGCCTGCCTCACTTCGCAAGTAAAAAAACCCTCCCGGATCACCGCCGCCCGAACGCACCCGCCTTTTTAAAATAGTTGAGTTGAAAATGGAGATATTATAAGATATCAAGGAGTTTTTTGCGGCAGACGCCCGGCTCTTTGAGACCCGCGGCCGCGGAACGGAAAAAGGAGGAGGATAATGGACAGGGTTTACAAAAAGATAGAGCTTGTCGGCGTATCCACGGTAAGCTATGAGGACGCGGTAAAAACCGCCGTGGAAAAGGCCGCCGCCACGCTCCACGGCCTTTCATGGTTCGAGGTAACCGAGCAGCGCGGCAGGATATCCGAGGGGAAGATCGCGGAATATCAGGCCGTGATAAAGGTCGCCTTCAGGATTGACTGAGGCCTTTCGGCCACGGGCGTGCTACGGCATTCATCCGCGGCTGTAAATCGAAAATATGGGTGATAGAAGAGACCTCGGATTTTTATTTAACCCCAAATCCATCGCCGTCGTCGGCGCAACCGACGCGCCGGGAAGGCTCTCCCGCATAATAATGGAGAGCCTTACTCTGGGCGGTTTCCCCGGCGCGGTATATCCGGTAAATCCCAAATATAAAGAGGTGATGGGGATGCGGTGCTATCCCTCCCTCCGCTCGGTGGGCGCGGAGATAGACCTCGCGGTCATGGCCGTGCCGGCGCCGCTGACCGTTGATATCTTCAAAAACGCAAGGGGAGGCCTCAGGGCGGCCGTTGTCATAAGCGGCGGTTTTTCCGAAACCGGCCCCGGGGGCAAGGCCATGGAAGACGAGTTGAGGGGGGTCGCGGAAAAAGAGGGGATACGGGTCGTCGGCCCCAACTGCATGGGCCTCTACGATACCGTATCGAGGGTGGATACGCTTTTCATATCCCGCGAAAGGGTAAGAAGGCCCAGGCCCGGCGCCATAGCGATACTTTCCCAGAGCGGCTCCTTTGCCCTTACCGCGATGGATGAATTTTCATCCCTCGGCATCGGGGTTTCAAGGGTCGTAAGCTACGGCAACCGGATGGACGTAAACGAGGCGGACTGTCTCGATTTCCTCGCTGAGGACGCCTCCACCGGCGCGGTTGTCCTGTACATAGAGGGGATAGAGGACGGAGGGAGGTTCGTCGAGGCGGCATCCCGCTGCGCAAGGGAAAAGACCGTCATGGCCATGAAGGTAGGGAAAGGACGCGCCGGCGGCAGCGCGGCGCGCTCGCACACCGGGGCGATGGCCGGGAGGTACGAAGTTTACAGGGCCGCCTTTAAAAAGGCCGGGGTGATAGAGGTCGCCGGATACGAGGAGTTCATGGACGGGTGCAGGGCGTTGAACAGGTTGCCGCGCTCAAGAGGCGTAAGGATAATGATAATAACGGACGGCGGCGGCATGGGCGCCGCCATTGCGGACGCCTGCGAGGCCGCGGGGCTGGAAGTTCCAATGCTCCCCGAGGAGAAAAGGGCGCCGCTTCTCAGGCTTTTTCCCTCATATTTTACCGTGGCCAACCCCCTTGACCTCACAGGGAGCGTCACGGACGAATGGATGAGAGGCGCGCTTTCAGAGACGCTTAAGGGGGATTCCTACGACCTCGCGATAGTGGCCGCGCTGTGGGGGCCGCCCGGGCTTACCGACGCCATGCCGGGGATGCTCTCCGCGGTTGCGAAGGCATCGGGAAAGCCGGTCGTCATTTGCTCGCCCGGCGGCGATTACACGAAGGCGAAAAAACCTCTGTTTGAAAAGGAGGGGTTTGCGGTCTTCGATACCCCGGAGGCCGCGGTAAGGGCCGCGAGGGTACTGGCCGGACGGCAGAGGGCGCGGTATGGCTGATAAAATCCTTCTTGAGTCAGAGGCAAAGGATATACTGAGGAAATGGTCCGTTCCGGTGCCCCGGGGCGCGGCAATAAAGACCGTGGACGAGGCGATAAGCAGCGCGGAGGCAACAGGCTATCCGGTCGTCCTGAAGGTCATGTCCAGGGGCATATTGCACAAAAGCGACGCCGGCGGGGTGAAGACCGGCCTTAGAGACCGCGGTGATGTCGAGAGGGCGTGGGCGGAGATATCCTGCGCTGTTAAGAAAAGCTCCCCGTCCGCTGTGGTTGAGGGTTTTTTGATCGAGGAGATGGCCCCTTCAGGCGTGGAGGTGATAGTCGGCGCCTTGAGGGACGAGCAGTTCGGCCCTACGGTCATGTTCGGCACAGGCGGCATAGCGGTTGAGGTCATGAAGGACGTGAGTTTCTCTCTGGCCCCGCTTAAGGAAGAAGAGGCGTTCGAGATGATGAGAGAGGTCCGGGGCTATCCGCTCCTTACCGGCTTGAGGGGTCGTACGCCGTGCGACGTGGACGCCCTTGCCGGCGTGATAGTGAAGGTCTCGCGGGTCATAGCTTCGACCGAAGGGCTCAAGGAGTTCGAGATAAACCCGCTAATCGTATACGGCAAGGGGGTCATGGCCGTTGACGCGCGGGCGATATTTTCGTTCCCTCGCCCCGACCGTTCGGCCGGTTGATCCTCAGACGGAAGTTACGGAAGGAATATGCCTTTGGCCGTTTCAAGACGCGGATGGCGCGTCTTCCTGTTCGGTATTTTTGTCGTTGCCGCCGGACAGGTCTGCGCGCCCGTATCCCACGGCATACCGGTTATCGAGGGCGGTTCCCTTTACCACGTCACGACCATTGCCGGCGACGGCAGGAAAGGGCGTCTGGACGGAAAGGGCGCGGCGGCGAGGTTCAATTGGCCCACCGGGGTGAGCGTGGCCGGCGACGGCACGGTCTATGTCTCCGATTATTCCAATAACCTCATACGCAGGATAGACCCGGACACAGGCGTCAAGACCATAGCCGGCTCAGGCAGGGCCGGTTTCGCGGACGGAAAGGGCGCGGCGGCTTTTTTCTCCGGGCCGGATAATATAACGATGGACTCAAGCGGCAACTTCTATGTCGCGGACGCCGACAACTTCAGGGTCCGTAAGATCGCGCCGGACGGCACGGTCTCAACCGTCGCGGGAAGCGGCGTTTCGGGCTACAGGGACGGAAAGGCAGGCTCGGCCGCGTTCGGGTACCCCACCGGGATAGCCGTTGACGACAAGGGGGTTTTATACGTCTCGGACAGGCGGACTCACACCGTAAGGAAGATAACCGGCGGCGCCGTTACAACGCTTGCCGGCAACGGCATACCGGGTTATGCCGACGGAGAGGGCATCATGTCGCATTTCAGCGAGCCGATATCCATCGCCGTAACGGGCGGCGTAGTATACGTCGCGGACTCCGGCAATAACGCCATAAGGAAGATTACCCCGGACGGCGCGGTCACGACGATAGCGGGCGGGATGATGGCCGGGTACAGGGACGGCAGGGGCAGGGAAGCCCTTTTTTCATGGCCTACCGGCATAGCCCTTGACGCGCTCGGCAATATGTATGTGTGCGACTCGAACAATAACAAGATACGGCGCGTGACGCCGGACGGCGTGGTATCGACCGTGGCCGGCGGGCTTTTCCCCGGGGCATCGGACGGATGGGGCCTCAGGGCGAGCTTCACTTTTCCCACCGCCGTCGCGGTCGATAGGCTCGGCGGCATCTACGTCGCCGATTCCGGGAACAATAAGATACGGAAGATAACCTACGGCGAACTTCAGGAGGCCCGGCAAAACCCCGGCGCCCGGGCGCGGTAACGATGGCTACGGTCAAATCAAAAACCGACGGCCCTGCGGACCCGGGTCTTAACGGAGAGCAGACTGAGGCGGTCAACCACGCGCAAGGCCCGCTCCTCATCATCGCCGGCGCGGGCACCGGCAAGACCCGCGTCGTAACCCACAGGATAGCGCGCCTGATAGAAAAAGGGGTGAACCCCTCCCGCATACTCGCGCTCACCTTCACCGAAAAGGCGGCGAAGGAGATGGAGGAGAGGGTTGACAGGCTCGTGCCATATGGTTACTCGACCGTGTGGATCTCCACCTTTCACTCCTTCGGGGACAGGGTCCTGAGGGATAACGCGCTTTCGATAGGGCTTGTCCCGGATTTCAAGGTCCTTAACGAGGCGGAATGCGTCATATTCCTGAGAGAGAACCTTTTCAGCCTGCCCCTTGATTATTACCGGCCCTCCGGCGACCCGGCGAGGTACCTCTCGGCCCTTGTTAAATTCATCGCGAGGCTTAAGGACGAGGACGTAACGCCGGATGAGTACGGCGATTACGCGCGAATTCTCGCTCGCAGCCCCGGCCCCCGCGGCGCCGATTACGTGGAGGAGCAGACGGAGCTTGCGCTCTGCTACGGGAAATACCAGGAACTTATGGCGCGCCGGGGCTATCTCGATTTCGGGGACCAGGTCTCGCTCGCGTTGAAACTTTTGCGCCTGAGGCCGAACATACTGGAACGATACCGGGAAAAATTCACGTATATACTCGCCGACGAATTCCAGGACACCAATTACGCGCAGTTCGAACTCGTAAAGCTCCTATCGGGTCCTACCCGTAACGTCACGGTCGTGGCTGACGACGACCAGAGCATATACAAGTTCCGCGGGGCCGCGATAAGCAACGTCCTCAATTTCAAGAAGGTCTACCCGGACTCTGGCACGGTGGCCCTTACGCTCAATTACCGCTCGGTCCAGCCCATACTCGACGCGGCCTACAGGTTGATTACGCACAATAACCCGGACCGCCTCGAGGTCACGAGCCACATTGACAAAAGGCTCGTCTCAACGAGGCAGGCGCCCGAGGTCACGGGCTCGGTCAGGCACTTCCATTTCGATACCCTCACTAACGAATCCGAGTTCGTCGCCGGGACGATAGATGAGAAGGCCGCAAACGGCTCCCGCTCTTACGGGGACTTCGCGGTGCTGGTGAGGGCCAACAGCGACGCCGAGCCATACCTGCGGGCGCTCGGAGGAAGGGGCGTGAGATACCGCTTCTCCGGCTCAAGCGGCCTTTACCAGAGGGACGAGATAAAGATACTGATCGCGCTCCTCAAGGTGATTACCGACCACCACGACAACCTAAGCCTCTTTCACCTCGCAAGCTCCCCGGTCTACGGCATAGGGGCCTCGGACCTCGTGCCGTGCCACAATCTCTCGCGCAGGAGGCACAGGGGCCTCTTGGGCGTGATGAAGGACGTATCCGGCGGGGTGTTTCCTCCGGACGGGCTTTCGGCGGACGGCGTTAAGGGGATAAAAAGGCTTGTTGACGACGTTTCGCGCCTGAGCGAGATGGCCCTCAGGGAGACGGCGGCAAAGGTCCTGTATTCGTTTTTGACCGAAACCGGTTACCTCGGGGTGCTTTCAAAGGACGATACGGAAGAGGGCACGGAGTCGGTCCGCAACATCGCCAAGTTCTTCGATATCGTAACCGGCATCGAACGGACGCTTTCCGTAAAGAAGGTACAGGCGTTCGTGGAACATCTCAACCTCCTTATCGAGGCCGGCGACGACCCGGCGACCGTGGACCCGGACGCGGACTCGGACTGCGTGCACGTGCTCACGGTCCATAAGTCGAAGGGGCTCGAGTTCCCGGTCGTCTTCATGGTGGGGCTGGCCGCGGACAGGTTCCCCCGCAGGGGACGGAAGGACCTCATAGAGGTCCCGGACGAACTTATAAAGGACATACTGCCTTCCGGGGATTTCCACCTCAAGGAGGAGAGGAGGCTTTTTTACGTCGGCATGACCAGGGCGATGGACGAGCTGTATCTTACGAGCGCCTCTGATTACGGCGGGGTGAGGGCAAAGAAGATAAGCCCGTTCGTCCTGGAGGCCCTCGACATCCCTCAGGCCCCGATGATAAAGACCGGCGCAAGGGAGAAGATAGCGAGGTTCGCCCCGCGCGTAAAGTCCGGGTCGAGACCCGGGCCGCCGCCGGGGGACGAGGCGCTTGAACTGAGCTATTATCAGATAGACGACTACCTCACGTGTCCCCTTAAATACAGGTACGTGCACGTCCTGAAGATACCGCTCCTCCCTCACCACGCCGTAATGTACGGCAAGGCCGTGCACGACGCCATATCGTTTTATTTCAAGAGGAAGATGGAGGGGGAGTCCACGACCGAGGAGGAGTTGCTGCGCGTCTTACGTTCGTCATGGAGGAGCGAGGGTTTCATCTCGAGGGAGCACGAGGAAAAACGGTGGCAGACCGGGGCGCAATCCTTGAGGGGCTTTCTTCAAAGGGATGCGGAGCGCGGCATACGGCCCTCCTGCGTGGAGAGGGATTTCAGCGCGGACCTCGGCAGATACGTCATAAGGGGGAGGTGGGACATAGTCGAGGAAAGGGAGGACGGCCCTTACATAATAGATTTCAAGACCTCGGACGTGAGGGACGGGAAAAAGGCCGATAAAAAGGCGTCCGAGTCGGTGCAACTCAAGCTCTATTCGCTTTCCTATCGGAAGAACATGGGACGGCTTCCGGCCGGGTGCGAACTCCATTTCGTCGAATCAGGCGTGGTGGGCAGGGTGTCCCACGGCGAAAAGGACATGGAAAAAACGATCGAGATGGCCGACGGGGTCTTTGAAGGGATAAGGGCGAGGGATTTTACGGCCATGCCCGATTACCTCAACTGCGGCTGGTGCGCGTTCAATAATATATGCCCGGAGAGGGCGTAGCGCCTAAGCCGCCCGTGCGAGCCATCCAAAGCGTCATCGGCCAACCGCCTTCGGCTACAGGCTCACCTTTACGACGGTCTTGACGTTGCCCCTCACGTTGAAGTCTCCGATGACCTCGAGGCTCCTCGGTTTGAGGAGTTTTTTGAGGTCGTCGAATACCGTATTGGCCGCGGCCTCGTGGGATATATGCCTGTGGCGGAATGAATTGAGATAGAGCTTCAGGGATTTGAGTTCAACGACCTTCCGTGCCGGCGTATAGGCCACCCTTATCGTCGCGAAGTCCGGATAGCCTGACCGCGGGCAGAGGCAGGTGAATTCCGGGTAGCTTATCTCCACCGTGTAGTCCCTGTCCGCGAAGGGGTTGTCCCAGGCCTCGAGTTTCGCTTCCTTTGTTTTTCCCTCTCCGTGCCTCATGCGGGGATTCTAACATCTCGCCGGGCTCGTGTCAAAGGGGCGCGGAAACCTGTTGACATAGTTTCAATATTTCGCAATAATCAAACCATGAAGGAGGTATTCAAACTCCACGCCGAGGTCTGCAAGACGCTCGCCAACGCAAAGAGGCTCGAGATCATCTACGCCCTCAGGGACGGGGAGAGGGGCGTTGATGAGATGACCCGGATGCTCGGCCTCAAGAAGGCGAACGTATCGCAGCATCTTGGGGTTTTAAGGGCCGCGGGTGTCGTAAAGACAAGGAGGGAGGGCGTCAATGTATATTACAGGATAGCCAACCCCAAGATAATAAAGGCGTGCGCCATGATGAGGGAGGTAATGATGGAGATGCTGGGCGAGAGGCAATCCATGCTCAGGATATTGAAAGGGAGGAGGTAGGGATGGAAAAGGTCACGATCGTATTGCAGGACGCGCCTTACGGGAACGAAAGGGTGTGGAACGCCCTGAGACTTACGGAGGCGCTCCTTACGGAGGGCGTCGGAGTGAGGATATTCCTCTACGGCGACAGCGTCACCTCGGCCGTGAAGGGGCAGTCGCCGCCAAAGGGTTTTTATAACATAGGCGAGATGCTCGAAAACCTCATGAAAAAGGGCGCGGAGGTGCGCGCCTGCCTCACCTGCACCAGGGCGAGGGGGCTAAAGCAGGAGGACTTTGTGGAAGGCGCGGTCGTGGGCAAGACGATAGACCTGGCGCGCTGGATAAAAGAGGGCGGGCAGGTCATGACGTTCTGAGGATAGGCGTAGGGGAGGGGGGCGGCCACGCCGGCAACCAGCCGGCCATGCCGGCCAGCCAGCCGTCCACGACGGCCAGCCAGCCGTCCACGACGGTTCCCTGCGCCTGGAAACTGTTATATAATACGAGGGCAATGCAGCATAACGCGCCGCACTCAAAAGCCGTCAGGTTCAGGTATGTGGCCATCGCCGTTATTTTTCTGGTTTCAGGCGCGGCCTACCTGAACACCCTCTCCTTTTATTTCGTCTACGACGACGAGTTGCAGGTGTTGAAAAACCCGTGGATCAGGGACGCGGGCCATATCCCTCAGATATTTTTCAAGGACGTATGGGCGTTTTTAGGGGACGAAAAAATGTTTTCAAATTACTACCGTCCCCTGATGCACATGATATTCATGATAAGTTATCACGTCTTTGGCCTCAAGCCGTGGGGTTTCCACCTCGTAAACGTGCTGCTCAACGCCGCTGTCTCGGTCGTGGTGTTCATGGTCGCGGCCGCGCTTTTTGAGCAAACGACTCCTTCGACAGCCGGGGAAAAACGGAATGGCCTGTTGCTTCCCTTCATGGCCGCGCTTCTGTTTTCCACCCACCCGGTCCACACCGAGGCCGTTGCGTGGGTGAGCGGAGTGCCCGAGCTTCTGTTCACGCTCTTTTATCTCCTTTCCTTATATTTCTATATGAAAGACGGGGATAAGGGCGGTAAGAAACTGCTTTTATCCGCGGTCTTTTTCTTCCTCTCCGCGCTTTCTAAGGAGACCGCCCTTACATTGCCGGTAATTTTATTTGCCTATGATTACTGCAGACCGTCCTTTTTTCAGAGGGAGAGGGCGGGGATGATGGGTTTAAAGAGATACATTCCCTACGTGGTTGCGGCCGCGGCATACATGATCCTCCGTACCCATGCCATCGGATGGATTCCCCATTTGAAGCGGCATGCCGAGTTGAGCGGCTACGAATATTTCATTAACATCTTCCCTCTGTTCGCGCAGTATCTCGGAAAGCTCTTCTGGCCAGCGAACCTGAACGCGTTTTACGTCCTTCACCCGATATCCTCCGTGTTTGAATGGAGGGGGACGGTTTCTGTTTCAATCACCCTCGCTTTTATCCTCTTTGCGTATCTTTTGCGGCGGAGGAGCCCAACCGCCTTTTTCGGCCTTCTCCTGATAGCGGCCCCGCTCCTGCCGGTCCTTTACATCGCGGCCCTCGGGAAAAACACGTTCGCCGAGAGGTACCTGTATCTTCCCTCGGCCGGGTTTGCGATACTCACGGCCATGATGCTGGATAGGGTTTACAGGACGAAGGCGCTTGGACGGGCTGCGGCTCCTGCGGCAATCGCGGTATTGATTGTCATAACCGGATTTTACTCAGCCGGCACGGCCATGAGGAATCCGGTCTGGAAGGACAGTTACGCCCTATGGTCGGATACCGTCAAGAAGTCTCCGGACGAGGCTTGGCCTCACACCGCGCTGGCCAATGTTTACTATGCTAACGGGCTGATTGACAGGGCCGTCGAGCATTACGAGACCGCCCTCGGATTGATGCCCGGGTATTCCGTGGCCCATAACAACCTTGGAAGCATCTACCAGAAGAAGGGCTTGATTGACAGGGCCATGGAGCACTACGAGGCCGCGCTTGCGTCCAAGCCCCAGTCCCCTGAGATTCACTACAATCTGGGCGACGTCTATTACGAAAAGGGCTGGATCGACAGGGCCATCGGACATTACGAGGCCGCCGTGGCGATAAGACCCGCGTTTGAAATAGCCCACTACGGACTGGCCAACGCGTATTACGACAGGGGGTTGGTGGACATGGCCGTTGAGCATTACAGGATTGCCGTGGACCTGAGGCCGGACTACGCGGATGCGCACTATAAGCTCGGCATAGTCTATGCAAAACAGGGCCGCCTGGACGAGGCGATGGATGAGTTCAGGATAGACCTCGGCCTTGAGCCCGGCCGGGCGGAAGCCCATTACAATATGGGCGTTATCCTCGAAGCAAAGGGGATGACGGGCGAGGCCATGAAGGAATTTGAAGCGGCCTCGAAGCTGAGGCCGGACCTTGCCCGTCCCGGTCAGGCTGTTCGTGCGCCCTTCGATGTCCCGCTGGGCGCCGGACGGTAACGGTCCGGACTGTCAGCCGGTCACGGGCGGCGTCTTGAGACGAGCCGGGTTATTTAGTTTCCGGGAGGCTTGTATGGCGAGGATTGTCATAATAGGCGCATCAACCGGGGGGCTGTCTGCTGCCTACGAAATGAAAAAGACCCTCGGGCCGGGCCATGACGTCACGGTCATTTCGAACGCCTCGGATTTTCACTTCGTGCCGTCAAACCCCTGGGTCGCGGTCGGCTGGAGGACGAGAGGCGACATAAGTTTTCCCCTGAAGCCCTGCCTTGACAGGAAGGGAATAAATCTGATAGTTGAGGCCGCCGGGAATATAGACCCGCGTAAAAACGAGGTGACAACCGTCAAGGGCGTCGTTGTGCCATACGACTACCTCGTCATAGCGACAGGGCCGAAGCTCGCCTTTGATGAGGTCGAGGGCCTTGGGCCTGATGAAAACACGGTCTCCGTATGCACGGTAGACCACGCCGAGGCGGCTTACGCGGCCTACATGAAATTCCTCGCGGACCCCGGTCCGGTCGTCATAGGCGCGGCGCAGGGCGCGTCATGCCTCGGGCCGGCGTACGAGTTCGCCTTCATACTCGATACGGATTTGAGGAAACGCGGGCTGCGCAAGAGGGTGCCGATGACCTTCATAACGCCGGAGCCATATATCGGGCACATGGGGCTTGCCGGCATAGGCGATTCAAAGGGTCTTATCGAGCACGAATTCCGCCAGAGGCATATAAACTGGCAAACCAGCGTAAGGATAAAAAAGGCCGGGGCAGGGAAGATGACCGTGGATATCGCGGGGGAGGGGGAAAAGGAACTCCCGTTCAGGTACTCGATGATAATCCCGGCCTTCAGGGGCGTTTCGGCGGTGGCAGGGGTCGAGGGGCTTACCAACGCCAGAGGCTTTGTCATGGTTGATGAATTTCAGCGGTCGCCGAAATACGGCAATATCCATGCGGTCGGCGTATGCATCGCGATAGCGCCGGTCGAGGCAACGGCGGTGCCCACGGGCGTGCCGAAGACCGGGTACATGATAGAGTCCATGGCGGCGGCGGCCGTGGAAAACATAAGGGCCGCGATAAATGGGGAGGAGGCCCGCGCAAAGGCCACGTGGAACGCCATATGCTTCGCCGACATGGGGGATACCGGGATAGCGTTCGTGGCAATGCCCGAGATACCCCCGCGCAACGTCACGTGGGCTAAAAAGGGCAGATGGGTGCATCTTGTGAAGGTTGCGTTTGAAAAATACTTTTTGAGGAAGATGAAAAAAGGGATCGTAGAGCCTTTCTACGAAAAGATAATCCTCGATGCGCTTAGAATCAGAAAAATCGAATAACCTCCCCGGGCGGTGATGCAGGAAAAAAAATCCATCGTTGAATTCTCCGTTGACCATCCGAGGCTTGTCCTTGTTGTCACCGCGGCGCTGACCGTTCTCTTCCTTACGCAGTTTCAGAAGATACGGATAGACACGAACCCGAAGAACATGCTCCCGCAGACCTCTTCGGTGCGTGTCTGGAACGACGAGGTCGAGAAGGCCTTCGGCCTCCATGAGGACACAATCGTCGTTGGGATAGTGAACGAGGACGGGGTCCTCAACCGGCGGACCCTCGGCAAGGTCATCCGTATGACCGATGAGGCGGCCCGGATAAAAGGCGTGGCGGCCAGCGACATAACCGGTTTCCCGACCATAACCAACGTGACGGTCGAGCACGGTGTTTTGAGGGTGGCCCCCTTGATGGAGGCGGCGGCAGTCCCCGGGGATGATAAAGAGGCGGATGAGTTGAGGGAAAGCCTCTTTGCAAACCCGATGTTCATAGACCGCGTCATATCGAAAGACGGAAAGACGACGGCGGTCTACGTCCCCCTTGAAAAAGGGGCGAACGGCAAGGAAGTCGCCGATAAGTTGAGGGAGATAGTTAAGAAGGAAGGCGGCCCCGAAAAATACCATATCGCCGGAGACCCGGTGGCGAGGGACACCTTCGGCGCGGAGATGTTCAAGCTCATGGGCATATTCTCCCCCATAGCCGGGATGATAATGTTCGCCGTTGCATACGTCATGTTCAGGAGTTTTTTCCTCGCCGCATCCATCATGATACCCGCGATGGTGATAATAATCTGGAGCATGGGACTGTTGATAGGCATGGGGTTTCCGGTGCACATCATGAGTTCCATGAGCCCTGTGTTCCTGATGGCCATAGCGACCGATTCCATCCATATATTCAACGAATTCTGCTTCAGGTTCCGGGAGGGGAAGGAACGGAAGGCCGCGATAATCGAGACCATGAAGGCGGTCGGGGTTCCTCTCGTCTATTCCGACTTGACGACGGCCGTCGGCTTCGGCTCGCTCCTTTTAGCAAACATCATACCGGTGAAGGTCTTCGGCCTCGGCGTGGCCTTCGGCACGCTGGTATTGCTTCTGTCGAGCTTTACCCTTATACCGGCGTTTCTCATGTTTATCGGCGATGAAAAATTAAGCCGCGCGTCTTCAAGGGAGGAAGCCGGAGCGGGCAGGACTCCGGCTTTACTGAGCAGGCTCGCCGGCCTCGGCGCGATGAGGCCGAAGGCGACCGTTGCCGTTGGGTTCGTCCTCCTTATAATCGCCGTTGCGGGCGTGACCATGATATCGGTCAACAACAACATGGTCGGGTGGTTCAAGAAAGGAAGCGATATACGAAGGGCGGACGCCGTGATAAACTCGTCCCTCGGAGGGACTTCGCTGGCGTATGTCGTCGCGGTCTCGGATGAAGAGGACTTCATCAAGACCCCGGAGGCAATGAGGTATATAGATGGCCTCCAGAGGCGTCTGGAAAGGCTTAAGGTTGTCGGAAAGACGGCTTCGGTCGTTGATTACGTAAAGAGGATAAACCTGGTCCTGCACGATAACGACCCGAAATACGACTCCGTGCCCGGCGCAAAAGGCACGATAGGACAGTATCTCTTCCTCTTCGGCATGTCGGCAAGGCCCTCTGACCTCGACAGCGTCGTGGATTACCCGTTCAGAAGGGCGAACGTCTGGGTGCAGCTCAAGACATGGGACGCCGGGGCGATGAGGGATGTGATGAAGGCGGTGGACGAATACAAAAGGGCCAACCAGGACATCGGTCTTGAGCTTAAGCCGGCCGGCATCGCGTATTTCAACCTCGTATGGAACGACGAGGTCCTCTGGGACATGCTCAAGGGTTTTATATTCGCGATGGCGGTCATCTTCGTGATCCTCTCATATAACTTCCGTTCGGTGAAATGGGCGGCAGTGGCTTATATGCCGCTGCTTTTCACCATCACCTTAATCTACGGGGTCATCGGGTTTATGGGCAAGGACTTCGACATGCCGATAGCGGTCTTAAGCTGCCTGTCGCTCGGCATGGCCGTTGATTTCTCGATACATTTCATAGGCAGGTTCAGACAGCGTCTTGCGGAGGCGTCCTCGCCGGCCGGCACTCCGGCCTCGACGGATATAACCGAGGCCCTCCTCTGGACAGCCTCAAGGCCGGGCAGGGGCATAATGCGCAACGCGGTCCTTTTCGCCTCGGCCTTCTCGGTCATGCTCTTTGCGCCCCTTACGCCGTACATAACGGTGGGCGCGTTCATAGCGGCCATGATGATGTTGAGCGCGTTTTTTACGATAATCTATCTGCCGGCCCTGATAGTTTTGATGAAGGGCCGGCTGCTTAAACCGGCAAAACCGGTTGGTTGACCGGCGAGGCCGGTTGGTTGAAAGGAGGCTCGGCATGTCGAGGTATATCGTTATTCTGCTTGTAACGCTCATGCCCTTTAAGGCGTTCGCCCTGTCCGCGACGTCCGCGGAGGAGGTGATGAAAGGCTCGCAGGCCGCCTTCCTCTATCCGGGCAGGGACTTCAGCGTCAGGGTGATGATGAGGCTCTTAAGCGCGTCCGGGGGCGAGAGGATACGGGAGATCGCCATGCTCAGGAAAAATTACGGCTTGAGCGGAGGCGACCAGAAATACTTCATGTATTTCTTCCAGCCCGCCGACGTCAAGGACATGACGTTCATGGTCTACAAATACCCCGGCAGGGACGACGACAGGTGGCTCTTCGTGCCGGCCCTGAACATGGTGAGGAGGATCGCCGCGCGGGATAAGACCTCGAGCTTCGTCGGCTCCGATTTCACGTATGAGGACGTCTCCGGCAGGGACATAGGGGACGATGCGCATGAATTCATAAAGATAGAGGAAACCGCGGGAAGCCCGTGCCTTGAGAAGGAATGTTATAAGATAAAAAGCACGCCGAAGGCCGCGGACGTGGATTACGGTCATAAACTCTCATGGATAGACGGAAAAAGCCTTCTGCCCCTGAAGGAGGAATATTATGACAAAAAGGGGGAACTTTACAGGGTCTTTACGGCCGATGAGATACAGGACGTCAAGGGGTTCCCCACTGTAACCAAAAGGACCATGAAGAACCTTAAGAGCGGACACGCAACCGAGGTCACGTTTACCGGGGTGGATTACAACACGGGCATCGAGGACAGCCTCTTCAGCGAAAGGTACCTGAAACAGCCGCCCAGGAAATTGATTCAACGATGACGGGCGGTGGGAAATTCCAAGTGCCGCTTTTTTTGTCCCCATGCCGTAAGCTCATGGGCATCCCGCCTCTGCCTGCCAGCCTGCCTCGCCGGTTTTTCGCGCTGATAACAACGCTGTTTTTATCCTTCTTTCCAGTTGGCCTCGCCGGCCTGCCAGCCGTCCTCGACGGCCATCCGGCCGAGGCGTATGCCGGGGAACCCTCGGCGCACGGTTTTTTGCAGGGGAATTACTCTCTCAACACGGCCGCGCAGAATCCTGACGGCAAGGATTTCAAATGGGCCGAGGTGCGGGGGCAGATAAAACTCGATGCCCCGGGAGAGACGCTCCGGCTGTTCATAAAGACCGACATATCCTACGACCATATAGATGGAGATGGCGGCGGAGAATTAAGGGAAGGCTACCTCGATGTTACGGGCAAGAACTGGGA